>JAICXH010000107.1 GCA_025981645.1 Burkholderiales bacterium | reverse complement strand
GGCGACGCGAGGGACGGCGCATCCGCTGCAGCAGCGAGGGGTATACTCTGCCACCCGGTTTTTCGCGTCATCGCGCGGGTCCGGCGCACCTTCCGCCCCGGACCGCGAACATCGAGACGGTCTCCTATGCACGACGGCATCAAGAAGGCAGGTTGGATCGGCGTCGGCGCCGTGATCGGCGTCCTGCTGTCGCTCAACGTTTCCGTGTTCGCGCAGCGCGAGTCGCGGCTGCCGATTCCGTACGAGGACATCCAGCTCCTGTCGGCGGTGTTCGGCAAGATCAAGAGCGATTACGTCGACCCCGTCTCGGACGACAAGCTGATCAAGGGCGCGATCAACGGGATGGTGCGCGACCTCGATCCGCACTCGGATTTCCTCGACGCGCAGGCGTTCAAGGACCTGCAGGTCGACACACAGGGGCATTTCGGCGGACTCGGAATCGAGGTCGGCGCCGAAAACGGCGTGATTCGTGTCATCTCGCCGATCGAGGACACGCCTGCATTCCGCGCCGGCATCAAGGCCGGCGACCTCATCGTCAAGATCGACGACACGGCGACCAACGGCATGCCGCTCAACAAGGCCGTCGAGCGTATGCGCGGCAAGCCGGGCACGAGTCTCGTGCTCACGGTGCTGCGCAAGGGTGTCGACGCGCCGCTCACGTTCACGCTGGTGCGCGAGGTCATCAACGTCAAGAGCGTGGTCTCGAAGATGATCGAGCCCGGCTATGGCTACATCCGCGTGCGCAAGTTCCAGGAGGACACGGGCGCCGACGTCGCGAGGTCGATCAAGACGCTCTACGCGCAGGGGCCGCTGAAAGGGCTGGTGCTCGACCTCAGGAGCGATCCGGGCGGGCTCCTCAACCAGGCGGTTGCGGTCGCCGCGGCCTTCCTGCAGAAGGATGCGCTCGTCGTGTACACCGAGGGGCGCACGCCCGATGCCCACATGCGTCTCACCGCGACGCGCGACGATTACCTGCGACGCGGCAGCGATTATCTCGCCGACCTGCCGGCGACCGTGAAGTCGGTGCCGATCGTCGCATTGGTCGACGGCGGAACCGCTTCGGCATCGGAGATCGTCGCGGGTGCGCTGCAGGACCACAAGCGCGCGACGATCATGGGCGTGCAGACGTTCGGCAAGGGATCGGTGCAGACGATCCTGCCGCTCGGCAACGACACCGGGTTGAAGCTCACCACCGCGCGCTACTACACGCCGTCGGGGCGCTCGATCCAGGCAAAGGGGATCACTCCGAACGTCCTCGTCGACGATGGAGAGAACGCGACCAACCGGATCCGCGAGGCGAACCTCGTCCATCACCTCGACGTTCCGGGAATGTCGGCTTCACCGTCGGCAAGCACGCCGGCCGGGGGCGCCGAAGCCGCGGGCGCAGCGACGAAGCCCGATACCGGTAGGGTCGACACGCTGCCGCAGCGGGTAGATTTCGGCGGAGCGACCGACTTCATGCTGAAACAGGCGATGAACTACCTGAAGGGCGTGCCGGTGATCGCCTCCGCGGCGCCGCCGGTGCCTTCGCCTGCCGCGACGAAGACCCAGTAACGCCAGGAATCCGCGAAGCTGGACGACAGGGACCTCCTCCGCTACAGCCGTCACATCCTGCTCGACGAGCTCGGTACCGAGGCGCAGGCGAAGTTTCGGGCTGCGCAAGCGTTGATCGTCGGTGTCGGCGGACTCGGTGCGCCGGCGGCGCAATTCCTTGCGGCCGCCGGAGTCGGATCGCTGACGCTCTGCGACGCCGATCGCGTCGACCTCACCAACCTGCAGCGGCAGATCCTGTACGCAACGTCCGATGTCGGGACACCGAAGGTCGACGCCGCCGCAGCGCGGCTCGCCGCCGTGAACCCCGAGGTTTCGATCACGCGCGTCGCCGCACGCGTCGGTGCGAGCGAGCTCGAGGCGCTCGTGGCCACGGCCGATATCGTGCTCGACTGTTGCGACAATTTCGAGACGCGCCATGCGGTCAACCGTGCCTGCGTGCTGCAGATGAAACCGCTGGTGTCGGGAGCGGCGGTCCGCTTCGACGGCCAGATCGCCGTGTTCGACCTGTCCGATCCGGCAAGCCCCTGCTACCACTGCCTGTTCGGTGAGGGCGACGAGCTCGAAGAGACACGCTGCGCGACGATGGGCGTCTTCGCCCCGCTGGTCGGCATCGTCGGCGCGACGCAGGCCGCCGAGGCGCTGAAGCTGATCGCCGGCGCCGGTACGTCGCTCGCCGGGCGCCTGCTCGTGCTCGACGCCCTTGCGATGCATTGGCGCGAACTCGCCGTACCGCGCGACCCCGAGTGTCCGGTGTGTCGCGAGCGCGGCTGAAGGCCGCGGGCTGAAAGCGGCGACCCAAGAGACCGGGACGTACCCGTATCGGCAGTCAGCCGCACCGGGTTTGGGGTCGGGGATGCTCCATCGCGCTCTACACCGACCGCGGAGGTGGAGATGGGGGACACCGTGACGCGCTCTACACCGGCCGCGTTCCGCGCCCGAACTCGCGCGTCACGGTGTCCCCCATCCCTCCTCCGCGGTCGGTGTAGAGCGCGATGGAGCATCCCCGACCCCAAACCCGGTGCGGCTGACTGCCGATAAGGGTACGTCCCGGTCTCTTGGGTCGCCGCTTTCAGCCCCGGCTCTTCGCGCAGGCTGCGACCTCGCCCAGGTCAGCGCGCAGCGTAACCCAGCGATCGTAGGCAGCGACCGCGCGCGCGCGCACGGCGCGGTCCGGCGATTCGAAATCGGACGCGAAGTCCGGCTCGTTCGCCGCGCAGCGCGCGCTCGCCTCGAGCGCGCGCGCCTGGAGGGCATCGGCCGCTGCACGCGCGGCGGACCCGTCGGCGTTCACCGCCGCAATGCGTGCGCCGGCTCGGCGCAGCGCGAAGGTTGCTGCACGCTCGGCCATCGCCGTGCCGAGCCTCGCGCAGGCCGCGCGTATCTTTGCATTCGTGCCGCCGGGATCGACGCAGAGTACGCGCAACGCGGTCGTCCACTCTGGATCGCGCTCGGAGGCCCATGCCGATGCCGCCTCGGCTTTGGCCGCCGGGTCGAGATCGGACGAATAGCGCTTGAGGTAGCCCCACCACTCGGCCTCGGCCGAGCTCCAGTAGTCGTCGAAGCGAGGCGCGCCGGCAGCCTCTTCGAGGTTGGCGACCGCACTGTCGGGATCGCGGCGCGCGAGCGCCCGGTACGCGAGCAGAATCATCGGCACTCCGTTGTCGCGATCGCGCGTCGCCCAGTCGGCGACGCGGTCGACCGCGGCACAGGCATCGAGCTGCGGACGCGTCGGCTGCATGCACGCGTCGGCGAGCGAAGCGAGGTAGAGGCGGTTGCCCGGAGCAGCTACGCGCGCGGCAGCGAGATTGGCGACGCGATCGGCAATGTCGGTCGCGTCGAAATGCCCGGCGAGCCAGTGCTCGCGAGGGGTGCTCGGCGCGAGCAGGTGCAATCGAAGTGCCGCGTCGAGCGCATCCTTCGCTGCCTGCCAGCGCGACGGCCGCGACCGATCCGCGGCCGAGATTGCCGCGGCGACGTCGGGCGACAGCGTCGCCGGAGGTGACGCCTCGCGTTGCGGCTCCCGAGAGGCCGGCGCTGCCGGTGACGGCGGCGGAACGACGCGCGACGCTCCCCCGTGAGGCTGGGGCGGAGCGTCGCCGAACGGCTGTGCCGCGACCGGACTCGACGCCGCCGCCAGCGCCAACGCGAACAGCACGGTCGGCACGAAGCTCGGATAGGGTGCGCGCATCGGAACCTCTCTGCCTGCGACACTACGCGCGTTCGCGCCGGCGCTCAATCGCGGCTCGCCACGGCGTCAGCCGAACAGGAACTTGCGCTGCAGCGCCCAGCCTTCCTGTGGCGCACGCCGGAAGCCGCTCTTCGCGAAGAGCTGCCAGCGCCCGACGACGTAGGCGATCAGCACCGCCGCATCGGCCGCCGCGTCGCCGTGCCAGGCGTTCGCCGCCTGCGCGATGCGCAGCGACTGGCGCAGCGTCGCTTCGAGCTTCTCGACGAACTGGTTCATCCGCACCTGCAGGCGCTCGTCCTCGTTCACCAGCGCGTCGCCGATCAGCACGCGGGTCATCCCCTGATTCTTCTCCGCGAACCGCAGCAGCATCACGACCGTCTGTTCCGCCTGGGCGACGCCGTCCTGCGTCTCCGCCTGGATCTTGTTGACGAGCGAGAACACCGTCGACTCGATGAACTCGATCAGCCCCTCGAACATCTGCGCCTTGCTCGCGAAGTGCCTGTACAGCGCTGCCTCGGACACCGCGAGCTTCGCGGCGAGCGCGGCGGTCGTCACCCGTTCGCCGCGCGGCGCTTCGAGCATCGAGGCCAGCGTCTGCAGGATCTGCAGCCGCCGTTCGCCAGGTCGCGCCGCCATCGCCGTGTCGTCTCCGCCCGCGCTCAGCCGGTTCGGGCCGCAGGCTCGTCGGCGCGGATCATCGTGCCCACGCCCTGGTTCGTCAGCACTTCGAGCAACAGCGCGTGCTCGACGCGTCCGTCGATGATGTGCGAGGTCTTCACGCCGTTCTTCACCGCGTCGAGCGCCGAGCCGATCTTCGGCAGCATGCCGCCGTGGATCGTGCCGTCGGCGAACAGCGCGTCGATCTCGCTCGCGGTGAGGCCGGTCAGCAATCGATTTTCGCGATCGAGGACACCGGCGATGTTGGTCATCAGCACGAGCTTCTCCGCCTTCAGCGTCTCGGCGAGCTTGCCGGCGACGAGATCGGCGTTGATGTTGTAGGGCTCGCCGGCTTCGCCGACGCCGATCGGCGCGATCACCGGAATGAAGTCGCGCGAATCGAGCAGCGCGATGAGCTCGGGATCGATGCGTTCGATCTCGCCGACGAGTCCGATGTCGATCGGCTCGCCGCCGGCAACCTCGCCCTTCAGCATCAGCTTGCGCGCGTGGATGAACGCGCCGTCCTGCCCGGTGAGTCCGACCGCCTTGCCGCCGTGCTGGTTGATGAGGCCGACGATCTCCTGATTGAGCTCGCCCAGCACCATCTCGACGACGTTCATCACCTTCTCGTCGGTGACGCGCATGCCCTGACGGAACTCGCTCCTGATGCCCATCCTGTCGAGCAGTTGTCCAATCTGCGGGCCGCCGCCGTGGACGATCACCGGATTCATCCCGACCAGCTTCAGCATCACGACGTCGCGCGCGAATCCGGTCTTCAATGCCGGCTCGGTCATTGCGTTGCCGCCGTACTTGACGACGATCGTGCGGTCGTGGAAGCGGCGGATGTAGGGCAGTGCCTCGGCGAGAATCTGCGCCTTGACGGCGGCACCGATGGCATCGTTGGGCATGGCACGCGGTTCCCGCGGGGAGGTGGACCGCGGCCTAGGCGCGATTGTAACCGAACCGCGGCGCCGAGTCGGTGCAGGCGATCGAAGGAACGGGCGCGCAGCGCGGGCAACGGCGCGCGTTGCGCGGCAAGTGAGCGCTGACCGATTGCGCCTCCGCAGCACGCTCCCACGAGGCCGATTTGCTATCGTTGCCGGCCATGTCGAGCTATCTGCCGGACGCTGTTCCGCCTGCCGAGATCCGCCGCGCGCTCGTCACCAAGCTGCGCCACCACGGCGACGTGCTGCTCGCCACGCCGGTGTTCACTGCGCTGAAGCGCGCAGCGCCGCAGGCGGCGATCGACGCGCTCGTCTACCTCGAAACGGCGCCGCTGCTTGCCGGACATCCGGCGATCGATCTCGTGCACGTCGTCGACCGCGATCGCGGACGCCGCGGCACGCGCGCGCGGCTTGGCGCCGAATGGCAGCTTCTGCGAGCGCTGCGCGAGCGGCGCTACGACCTCATCGTCCACCTCACCGAGCACCCGCGCGGACTGGTGCTCGCGGCGCTGCTTCGGCCACGCTGGGCGGTGACACGCGAGCGCGCGACGAGCGACGGTGCGTTGCGCCGGGGCATCTGGCGCGCCTGCTTCACGCACTTCTACCGACAGCCGAAGGCGACTCCGCGTCACACGGTCGAATCGAATCTCGATGCGTTGCGTCGGATCGGCATCTACCCCGACACCGCAGACCGGGGCCTCGTGCTGCGCCCCGCCGCGGCAGCGTACGCGAAGGCCGACGCCCTGCTCGCCGACGCGGGTGCTGCGGCCGAAGGCTTCGTGCACGTGCATCCGGGATCGCGCTGGCGCTTCAAATGCTGGCCGGCGGCATCGACCGCCGCGCTCCTCGTGCGCATCGCCGCTCGAGGCCTGCCGATCGTGCTGACCGGCGCGCCCGACGACGCCGAGCGCGCGCTCGCCGCCGACATCCTCGCGCGGATCCCCGTCGCGTCGCGTGCGGCGATCGCCGACCTCACCGGACAGCTCTCGCTGCCCGAGCTCGCCGCGGTCGCGTCACGCGCGCGCCTCTTCGTCGGCGTCGATTCGGCGCCAATGCACATTGCGGCGGCGATGGGTACGCCGGTCGTCGCGCTGTTCGGCCCTTCGGGCGAAGCTCAATGGGGGCCGTGGCAGGTCGCGCATCGAGTTGTCGCGTCCCGCGCGCACCCCTGCCGACCGTGCGGCATCGACGGTTGCGGCGGCGGCAAGGTTTCCGACTGCCTCGCCTCGCTCGACGTCGATACGGTCGTCGAGGCCTGCGATGCGCTGCTTGCCGATCCCGCCGTGGGTGCCGCGAAGCGGCCGCGCCCGTGACGACGAGCACGGGCCCGGCCTGATCGGGCGCTCCCGCTCGTGACGCTTCGACTCGCCGTCATCCGGCAGCGCTACACGCCTTTCGGCGGCGCCGAGCGTTTCCTCGACGCCGCCATCGGAGCGCTCGCGCAGCGCGGCGTCGAGGTCACCCTCTACGCGCGGGCCTGGCCGAAACCGAACGGATACCCGCTCGACGTGCACATCGTCGACCCGTTCCACGTCGGCGGTCTGTGGCGCGACGCGAGCTTCGCGCGCGCAGTCTGCCGGGCGCTCGCCGCCGATACCGCGACGGTCGCCGGCGATGGCGCGATGCTCGTCCAGTCGCACGAGCGCCTGCCGTGCTGCGACATCTTCCGCGCGGGCGACGGCGTGCACGCGGCATGGGTCGAGGAACGCGCGCGCCACCTGCCGGCATGGCACCGCATCGCGCTGGCCGTGAATCCGCACCACCGCTGGCGACTCGCGATGGAGCGCAGGATGTTCGCTAGCCCGCGCCTGAAGGCCGTCATCTGCAACTCGCGGATGGTGAAGGACGACATCCGTGCGCGCTTCGACGTCGACGATGCGAAGCTCCACGTCATCTACAACGCCGTGGCAGTGGATCGGTTCACGCCCGCGCTCGCGTCGCAGCGCGCGGCGGTGCGCGCCGCGAACGCGATCGACGCGAGCGCGATGCTGCTGCTCCACGTCGGATCGGGCTTCGAGCGCAAGGGCCTCGCGACGACGCTCGCCGCACTGGCGAGGCTTCCGCGATCGGTCCGGCTCGCCGTCGTAGGCTCCGATCGCCACCTTGCGCGCTATGCCGCCCGTGCGCGCGCACTCGGCATCATCGACCGCGTCACCTTCGCCGGCGCGCTGACCGATCCGCGGCCCTGGTACGGCGCCGCCGACGCGTTCGTCCTGCCAACGCTCTACGATCCGTTCCCGAACGCCGCGCTCGAGGCAATGGCCGCCGGTCTGCCGATCGCGACCAGCACGCGCTCGGGCGCGGCCGAGCTCGCGCTCGAGTTCGACGCCGGCTACGTCAGCGCACCGGGGGACATCGACGCGCTGGCGGCGAATCTTACGTCGCTGCTCGAGGCAGCGCACCGCACGCGAATGGGCGCGAACGCACGGCGCGCGGTGCTGCCGCTCACCGCCGAGGCGATGAGCGCCAGGCTGCTCGCGCTCTATTCCTCGCTCGTCGACGGCGGCGAGGGATGAGTGCGGCTCGATGCGCGGCGAGCACCGCGAGCACCGCGAGCAGTCGGGGCGGTGTGCGAGCGTGGCTCGGCCACAGCGACCCGCGGACCGTGCAGGCAATTCGGGTCCGAGGTGCCTGGCGGGCTGCGGAGACGATCCAAGTCGGAGGC
>JAICXH010000151.1 GCA_025981645.1 Burkholderiales bacterium | reverse complement strand
GGCGTGAAGGTCTCGTCCCAGGCGGTGACGCTGCAGCGCGCCGCAGCCGAGCGCTGGGGTGATCCGAGCTTTGCGCGACTCGATCCGCTCACCGTGAACATGCCGCACCCGGTGGCACTGCAGGCGCTCGTCTCGGGCCACGGCGGCATCAGCGCGCACTTCGCTTCGCCGCCGTTCCAGTACGAGGAACTCGCAAGGCCCGGAATCAGGACGATCCTCGACTCGTATCGGGTCTGGGGGGGGGCCCAGACGTTCATCCTCGCCTGGACGACGGCGCGCTTCCGCGCAGAGAATCCGAAGCTGTACGCGGCCTTTCTCGCCGCGCTCGACGAGGCGACGGCCATCGTCCGGCGGAATCCGCGCCGTGCCGCCGCGATCTATCGCGAGATGAGCGGCAACAAGGGCATGACCGAGCACGATCTCGTGCGGATGCTCGCCGATCCGCGCATCGAGTTCACGCTGACGCCACAGCGCGTGGTGCCGTTCGCCGCGTTCCGCGCAAGGATCGGAACGCTCGAACACATGCCGCGATCGTGGAAGGCGCTGTTCTTCCCCGAGATCCACGACCTCGACGGCAGCTGACGTGGGTGCGTCGCCCGAATCGGTCAGCCTGCTGCGAGCGGGAGCCGCGCACCGAGCCAGTGCAGCGCTTCGGACGCGACGCCGAGGCGCGCGAGAAGCTCCCGCGCGATCTCGTGCCGGCCGGCGTCGAACATCCAGTGGTAGTGGACGTGGGCCGGCGGTGCCGCGAGCCAGCGCGGGTCGATGTCGCCGCCTGCCGCAATCAGGTGCAGTGGAACGTTGTAGCGGTCGCTGTGGTGGAGTACGCGCGCGGTCGAAGCCCAGATCGCGAGTGCCAGCGCCGTCTGCGACGAGCCCCAGAACTCGCTCCCTTCGCGCCCGACGTCCCCGGTCGATGCATGGATCGCGATGCCGGCGCCCGCGTACGGTCGCCTTCCCTCGTCGAGCGATGCTGCGAAGACCTCCGCGCAACGCTGCAGAATCCCCGCGCTGCGGCGCACGATGGCAAAGCCTGCGTTGTACGACGCCCGGATCGTCTCGCCGGTGATCGTCGCACACACGCGGGGAAGCCGGTCGAGCCCAATCCCGGCGAGCTCCGCCATCCGCGCCCAGTAGGACTCGAACGGATCACCCGGCCCGCGGGTGGCGCTCCCCTTCTCGTCGACGACGCGCACCGCGGCGTCGCAGTCGCCGGGCAGCTCGATCTCGTCCAGCACCAGCGTGTCGCTGTCGTACACCGCGATCCATTCCGTGTCGAGATGCGCCTCCGCCCACGCTCCCGCGAACACGCGATTGGCCGTCCCGTACTCGAGGCATCTCGTGTTGAGCGGCAGGTCGACGTAGTCGACCGCGAGATCGGCGAGGCGAGCGCGGGTTTCCCGGTCGAGCCCAAGCCCCGGGCGCGGCGCGAACGCGACAACGCGCGCGTGCCGCTGCCGCCCTCCGTAGCGGCGCAGGCTCTCGCACAGGAGCAGCGCCTGCTCGCGCAGGCCATTGTTCTCGATGCAGAGGGCGAACGACACGTCGGCAACCTGCCTTGCAGAGGCGACCACGCCGACATCGTCGCGCGCGTCGTCGGCGCAGCGAACGACGCACTCGCGATACGCTGCGCGCACCTCCTCGACCAGCGTCTCGCCCGGAAGCGACGCAAGGGCCTCTTCGTCTGCCACCTGGTGTCGCAGATCGAGATCGAGGAAGCGGTCGACCTCGGCCGCACGTAGCGAAGGGTCCAGCGCGACGCCGAGCCTCTTTGCGATGCGCGCGACGACCGTCCGCCAGTCGGTCAGCAGATCGTCGTAGGTGAACCAGACCACGTCGCTGCGGCCGTCGCCGAAGTCGCGGATGCGGCGGATGTAGGTGAGCCATAGCGCCAGCCCCTCGCGAACCCCCATGTCGCCGCGCGCGTGCAGCGAGCGCGCGACCTCGAGCGGGTTCCTGACCGGTACCACCCACACGGTCCGGTAGCCTGCGCT
>JAICXH010000114.1 GCA_025981645.1 Burkholderiales bacterium | reverse complement strand
TCGCGATCCTGCGCGGCCTGCAGGAGCGCTACGAGTTGCACCACGGCGTCGAGATCACTGACCCCGCGATCGTCGCGGCGGCCGAGCTCTCGCACCGCTACATCACCGACCGCTTTCTCCCCGACAAGGCGATCGATCTGATCGACGAGGCTGCCGCGCGGATCAAGATGGAGATCGACTCGAAGCCCGAGGCGATGGACAAGCTCGACCGCAGGCTGATCCAGTTGAAGATCGAGCGCGAGGCGGTGAAGAAGGAGAAGGACGAGGCTTCGAAGAAGCGTCTGGCGTCGATCGAGGACGAGATCGGGCGACTCGAGCGCGAGTACGCCGACCTCGACGAAGTCTGGAAGGCCGAGAAGGCCCAGGTCGCAGGTTCCCAGCACATCAAGGAAGAGATCGACAAGATCAAGGTCGCGATGGAGGAGGCGAAGCGCAAGGGCGACTGGCAGAAGATGTCGGAGCTCCAGTACGGCAAGCTGCCGCAGCTCGAAGCGCAGCTCAAGAAGGCCGACACGAAGCTCGCCGCCGAGGAGGCAAAGAAGCCGCAGCTCCTGCGCACACAGGTTGGCGCCGAGGAGATTGCCGAGGTCGTGTCGCGTGCGACCGGCATCCCCGTCTCGAAGATGATGCAGGGCGAGCGCGACAAGCTGCTCCAGATGGAAGAGCGGCTGCACCAGCGGGTGATCGGACAGAACGAGGCGGTGCGGCTCGTTGCCGACGCGATCCGCCGCTCGCGCTCGGGGCTCTCCGATCCGAACCGTCCTTACGGCTCGTTCCTGTTCCTCGGCCCGACCGGGGTCGGCAAGACCGAGCTGACGCGCGCGCTCGCCGAGTTCCTGTTCGACAGCGACCAGGCGATGGTGCGAATCGACATGTCCGAGTTCATGGAGAAGCACTCGGTCGCGCGCCTCATCGGCGCTCCGCCGGGATACGTCGGCTACGAGGAGGGCGGCTACCTCACCGAGGCCGTGCGCAGGAAGCCGTACTCGGTGATCCTGTTCGACGAAATCGAGAAGGCGCACCCCGACGTGTTCAACGTGCTGCTGCAGGTGCTCGACGACGGTCGGCTCACCGACGGGCAGGGGCGCACCGTCGATTTTCGCAACACGGTGATCGTGATGACGTCGAACCTCGCGTCGCACCGCATCCAGGAGATGACTGCCGACGGACGCGATCCCGGCGCCATCAAGATCGCGGTGATGGCCGAGGTCAAGGCGACGTTTCGCCCCGAGTTCGTCAATCGCATCGATGAGATCATCGTGTTCCACCCGCTTGCGCAGGACCAGATCGCGAGCATCGCGAAGATCCAGCTGCAGGCGCTCGAACGCCGTCTCGCCAAGCTCGAGATCAAACTCGATGTTTCTGCCGCGGCACTGAAGGTAGTGGCCGAAGCGGGTTTCGATCCGGTGTACGGCGCACGACCGCTGAAGCGCGAGATCCAGCAGGCGATCGAGAACCCGCTCGCGAAGGAGATCCTCGCCGGGAAGTTCGCGGCAGGCGACACGATACGCGTCGGCGCGAAGGACGGCACGATCAGCTTCGTGAAAGGGTAGCGCGCAATACGCTACGCGCGACGCACGACGCGCTGCACGATCCTGCTGCTGCATCACCTCACGCGTCCGGCATCGTCCTACGCAACTCGCTGAATTCGCGAGGAACCTGTCTGGCACCGCGCGGACCAAAGGCTATGCCGCACCGATTGACGCACCGGATCGATCGGATGGCTCGCGGCGGCCATCGGATGCGCAATGTTGCAACGTGCAATGTCTGCACGTGTCGTTCGACGATACATGTCGCCGTACGACGTCACCGTACCGTTGCGCTCGACCATCCGGAGCGATTCGCAAGGAGTACCGAACCATGACCCCTAAATTGGCGACAGCAGTCTTTCTCGCAGGTGCAATCCTTGCCCCGGCAGCATCCTGGGCGGCCGGGTCGAGCGCGACGCAGGGCAGCGGATCGACGCAGGCGAGCGGATCGATGATGAACGAAACGAAGGCCGCGATGAGCGACACCGCGATCACCGCCAAGGTGAAGGCGAAGCTCGCAACCGATCGCGACGTCCATTCGGGCGACATCACCGTCAGCACCGAGCGCGGCGCGGTCAAGCTCGGCGGCACCGCGCAGTCCCAGCAGGATGCCGACAAGGCGGTCGATATCGCGAAGGCCACCGATGGGGTGACTTCAGTCGACAACGGCATCAAGGTCGAGTCCGGCGCCGCGAAGTATTGATGCAGAGCGGGCAGACGAAAACGGGGGCGGCACCTGCCGCCCCCGTTTTCGTCGTCATGCCGCGCAGGCTGTACGCCGGCGGCAGCGCAAACGGCGACGTGCCTAGAGCTGCCTGGGCAGATCGGCCGTCACGAACACTGCCGGTACCGTGCCCTTGTTCTCCAGCCAGTGCACGGTCTTGGTCGTTTCGAAGATCGTCGTTCCCGGGCCGTATTCCTTGGCTTCGGTGCCGCGGTGGTCGATCAGCGATCCCTGCAGCAGGTAGTCGATCGCAGGGCGGTCGATGTGGTTGTGAAGCCCGATCACGCCACCGGGTGCGACGGTGATCTTGCGCATGCGCAGATAGTGCCCGCTCATGGCGGGGATCTCGGGGCTGAGCTCGATTGTGTGAAGCTGCTCGGTGACGATTCCCTTGTTCTCGGTCGGAGCGGACGACTGCGCAGCAGCATCCTGCGAACTCGCAACGAAGAGCAATCCGGCGACGGCGGCCGCCGGCACAAGCCTGTCGAGCCCGTTCATGGAGGGTTCCCTTTCACGTGTGAAGTACCGACGCGAAGTGCCGCGTGGTCCGCCCGCGGTACCGCCCCCGGGGCGATCAGTTGCCCTGGTCGCGCGGATCGACCGGGACTGTCGACGGTGGGCGCGGCCGATTCTCCGCTCGGCCGCCACGCGTCGCAAGCAGTCCCCGAGGTGGACGAAGCGGATCGAATCACCCCGCGTGGAGGATGCGTCCGCCGGCGAATGCCCAGTTTTCCCAGGCGGTCTCGGTGAACACGACCATCACGTGCTCGGGGTCTAGCCCCGGGTCGCGCGCGAGCGCCGCGACGATGTCGGCGACGACCTTGCGCTTCACCTTGACGCTGCGACCGACCGACCACAGGATCTCGATCAGCACGTAGTCGTCGCCCCGCGCCGTCGCCGCATCGGGATAACTGGGGTCGTACCTGAAGTCGGTGGGATCGAGCTCGATCACGCGCTGGAAGCGGTCGGTTTCGGGTACTCCGGTCGAGACGAGCGAGCGGTGGACTGAGGCGAGTATCGCGCTCTTGTGGGCGTCGCTGCGGCCGTTGCGGAGCGTGACGGTGACGAGAGGCATGGCGATTCTCCGCGAGGGTTCAGTAATAGGGGGCCGTTTCGCGATTGGGCGCGTGCAGAAGTCGTTGCAGCGTTGCGCCGATGCCGCGGCGCGCCGGATGGCCCGCGACGGCGTCCCGATCGTCGAGCGCCAGCGCCCCGGCGACGCAGAATAGGGCATCGTTCTGCGCCTCGACCACCGTTGGGCCGTTGCGCTCGACGACCCAGTTGTCGCCGCCGCGCAGCACCACGTCCTCGCGGCTTCCGTGCTGGGTCACCCAGAGCGTTCCCCGCATCACGCGCAGCGTAGCACCGCGAACGTCGGGGAGCGTCACCACATCACGTCGCTCGAGCGAGACGACGGTTCCGGTTTCGAAGCAGCTCATCGTGGATCTCCATCGAAGGGTTTCGTGTAACCTATGCGTGCCGTTCATTCCTCCCGGAACGGGCGCGCCGCGAGGCGCCCTCGTCCGCAAGTGCTATGGTCTGCGCCGTACCCGAACGCGACAAGCGATCAATTGGAATTCTTCGCATGAGCTGCGAGAATGCATAGAACGCTACGAGCGCTACCGTCGCTCGATTTCCTGCGTGGCTTCGAGGCGGTGGGGCGCAGGCTCTCGTTCACCCTCGCGGCGCAGGAGCTCTTTCTCACCCAATCGGCGCTGTCGCGGCAGATCAAGGCGCTCGAGGACGCACTCGGCATCCCGCTCTTCGAGCGCAGGCACCGGGCGCTTGCGCTGACGATCCCCGGGGCGGCCTATCACCGCTCGGTCACCGACGTGCTGGAGGCGCTGGCGTCGGCGACCGAGCGTACGCGTGACGCGAGCCATGCGCCCGGGCTGACCGTGTCGACGACGGTGTCCTTCGCATCGCTCTGGCTGATCCCGCGTCTCGCGCGATACCGCGCGCTCGAGCCCGCCGCCGAGGTCTATGTGTCGGCCGACGACCGCGTCGTTGATCTCGCGCACGGCGACGTCGATGTGGTGATCCGCTACCTTCCCGATTCGTCGGCACCGCCCAACGCGCTGCGCCTCTTCGGCGATCGTCTGACCCCCGTCGCGAGCCCGGCCATCGTCCGGGGAAAGACGCCGCTGCGCACCCCGGCCGATCTCGCCCGGCACGTGCTCCTGCACTTCGACGATCGCGACGGTCGCATGCCCTGGCTCAACTGGCCGAGCTGGCTCGCGTCGAACGGCGCGGGCGGACTGAAGTCTGCCGGCACGCTTCACTTTCTCCTCTACGACCAGGTGGTCCAGGCAGCGGTCGGCGGCCAGGGGGTCGCGCTCGGTCGCCTGCCGATGCTCGGCGAGCACCTTCGCGACGGGCGCCTCGTCGCCCCGTTCGCGCGCAAGCTCGAGTCCGCGCGCAGCTACTTTGCGATCGCTGCCCGGCGCTCGGCGGGTCGCAGCGATGTCGCCGCCTTCCTCGACTGGATTCGCGACGAGGCAGCGAGGGAATGCGAGGGACCCCGCACCAGGAGCGCGCGATGAGCGAGGCGTCGGCGTGGATCCTGCGCCACGCCGGGCTCGTCTCGCCGGGGGCGCGTGTGCTCGATCTCGCGGCCGGGAGCGGGCGGCACGCCCGGCTCTTCGCGGCGCGCGGCGCGGCCGTCGTTGCGATCGACCGGGACGCGGGCGCGCTCGGCGCGCTCGCCGCAGTCGCCGGGGTCGAAGTGCGCTGTGCCGACCTCGAGGGCCCGGTGTGGCCGCTCGCCGGCGAAAGCTTCGATGCGGTGATCGTGAGCCGCTACCTCCATCGGCCGCGCTTCGACGACGTTCTGGCGCTGCTCGCACCGGCGGGAACGCTGCTCTACGAAACCTTTGCCGTCGGCAACGAGCGCTTCGGCCGGCCGACGAATCCCGCATTCCTGCTCGAGCCCGGCGAGCTCCTCGAGCGCGTGCACGAAAGGCTCGTCGTCGTCGATTTCGAGCAGGGGGCACACGGCCAGCCTCCGACGGCGGTCGTTCAACGGCTCGCCGCCGTCGGACGCGCGCGCGTTTGGCCCCCGCCGATCGGCGATTGAGGCGCCCCGGACGCCGATCGGGCGACGGCGAATGCGGTAGAATTGCGCACTTTTTTCCGCATCGCGTCCAATGCTCTCCGGAAGTCTTTGTGCGATCGTCACCCCAATGCATTCGGGCGGTGCGCTCGATCTCGCTGCGCTGCGCAGACTGATCGACTGGCACGTCGAGAGCGGAACCGCGGCGATCGTCATCGTCGGCACGACCGGCGAGTCGCCGACGGTCGACTTCGACGAGCACTGCACGCTGATTCGCACCACGGTCGAGCACACGGCGCGGCGCATCCCGGTCGTCGCCGGCACCGGGGCGAACTCCACTGCCGAGGCGATCGCGCTGACGCGCTACGCGAAGGAGATCGGGGCCGACGCCTGCCTGTCCGTCGTTCCGTATTACAACAAGCCGACGCAGGAGGGTCTATACCGCCACTTCCGCGCAGTCGCCGAAGCGACGGATCTGCCGGTGATCCTCTACAACGTGCCGTCGCGAACGGTGGCCGACCTCGCCAACGCGACGATCCTGCAGCTCGCCGAGATTCCGAACATCGCGGGGCTGAAGGATGCGACCTCGGATCTCACGCGCCCGGTCGACTTGCGCCGCAGGCTCCCCCACGGGCGCGAGTTCGGCCTTTATTCAGGCAATGACGACACCGGCCTCGCCCATATGCTGGTCGGCGGCAACGGGGTGATCTCGGTCACCGCGAACGTCGCTCCGAAAGCGATGTCGGAGGTGTGCGCGGCGGCGCTCGCCGGCAACATCGCCGTCGCGCGCGAGCGCAATGCGCGTCTGATGACGCTCCACGCGACGCTGTTCGCCGAGTCCAATCCCATCCCGGTGAAGTGGGCGTTGGCGGCGATGGGCCGGATCGAGGACGGATTGCGGCTCCCGCTGACACCCCTGTCACCCCAGCACCACGAGACGGTGCGCGCTGCGCTTCGCGAAGCGGGCTGCATCGCCTGAGGGCTTCCGGACATGAATCGAAACCTGTTCCTTCTCGTTCCCGTGTTCGCCGTTGCGGCGCTGGCAATGTCGGGGTGCGAGTCATTCTCGGACCTCGGCAAGCGCATCGATTACAAGTCGGCCTCGAGTGCGCCGTCGCTCGAGGTTCCGCCTGACCTGGCGACTCCCGAGTACGACAACCGCTATTCGGTCAATACGGCGACCGGGCTCGCCGCACAGAACTCCGCGCGGCCGCAGGCGACCGACGTGCTTCCGGTCAAGGACGGCGACGCGCGAATTGTCCGCGAAGGCAACGAGCGCTGGCTCGTCGTCAAGGCGACGCCGGAGCAGGCGTGGGCGACATGCCGCCGCTTCTGGACCGACAGCGGTTTCGTGATCGCGAAGGAAGATCCGGCCCTCGGTGTCATGGAGACCGACTGGGCTGAGAATCGCGCCGACATTCCGATGGACCCGGTGCGCAAGCTCCTCGGCAAGTACATTGACCCCATCTATTCGACGTACAAGCGCGACAAGTTCCGCACGCGCATCGAGCACGGGTCGGCGC
>JAICXH010000125.1 GCA_025981645.1 Burkholderiales bacterium | reverse complement strand
GTGCCGTGGCGATGCCACCGGTCCCTGATCGCCGATGCGCTCTCGGTGCGCGGCATCGAGGTCGACGACATCATCGGCGAGCATGGCGCCACCGCGCACCGGCTCACCCCATTCGCACGCGTCGACGGCACGACGATCACTTATCCTCCGGCGTCGCCCGACCCCGGCTCGGCTCCTGGTTGAGGGCGCCGTCGGCGCCGCGCGGCATCTGCGCATCCGGATAGAGCCTCGCGAGCACGTCACGCGCTAGACCGGCGAGTTCGCTCCGCCACACGCCGGCGTCGCGAGCGGAATCGCCGGCGGCGTCACGAAGCGCCGCGAGTGCTGGCATCCCGCCGCGCTTCTCGATCGCCTCCATCACGACGCTGCGCCAGAATGCGGGATGCTCGCCCTCGGTCCACTCGCCGCGTCCGCGCCCGTAGTGAGCGACGGCGAGATAGCGCAGGATCGCGGCCGGAACGAGGCTCGCGATGAACGCGTCGCTCCAGCGCAACGTTGTGCCGACGGTGCCGCGAACCAGGTTCACTCCGCGCGCAATCCCCGCCGCCCCGACGGCCCCGGCAACGCCGCCGGCAACGAGGCCCGCGCCGAAGGTGAACCCGCCCGACGCGAGGTCGGCGACGAGCCCCGAGAGCGCGCCCGAAACGAAGCCGCCGACGATCGCTGCCTTCTTCTCGTCGATCGGCGCCCGCGCGACGACCTGTGGGGCGAGCCGGGCAGTGACGACGTCGGCGGCGCGGCCCTCGAGCCGATGAATGGCGATGAGCTCGTCGGTGCTTGCGCGAATGGCCGCATCGAGTCGCGCAGCGAGCGCGTCGATCGCCGCGCTGCGCGACTTGCCGCCACCCTTGAGCGGCAGCCCTACCGCGCGACCGACGTCGCGAAGCGACTCCGCGAAGCTCGCCTCGGCGACGGGTTCGCGGTCGCCGCCGGCGCCCGCGAGCGGCGCCGCGAGCGCCGCCATCGACGCGTCGAACTGTGCGGCTCGACTCCTCTCCCACGCAGCGGCGAGGCGCACGAACGCTTGCTGCTTCGCGGCCGGCAGAGTGCGGGCGACCGCATCGAGAAGCGTGGCTTCCTGCACCCAGCAGCGCGCGAACGCGTCGAGCGCGATGACACCGCGCAGGATCGTACGCGCGCCGAGCGCGTCACGCCAGCGGGCGACGTCGGCGGCTTCCTCGGCGGAGGGTCGCGGTGGCCCGGTCTGGTTCAGGAGCGCGATCACCGGCTTGCCGATCCATTCAAGAATCTGCATCTCCGGTTCGAGATAGCCGGCATCTTGCGGTTTCTCCGCAGCATTGACGAGGTAGAGCACGACGTCGGCCTCGTCGCGGACGTTCTTCACCGCCTGCTGCGTCGACCAGAACGGCCGGTCCCGCAGCCGATCCCACGACGAGGCGAGGAATGCGCGCAATGGATGCGCCGATCCGGCGAGGCGTCTCGCGAGGCGCGCGCTGTCGCCGAAGCCCGGCGTATCCCAGAGAAGCAGTGCATCGCCGTCGGCGGTCTCGACCAGCGTGTGCCGGTCCGCGGTTGCCGTCACGTGCGCCGCGTCGCGGACCTCACCGACGTCCTCGGCCAGGAGCGTTCGTGCAAGCGTCGTCTTCCCGGCATTGGTGTGCGAGATCAGCGACAGCGCGATCGACTGCGCGTCGCTCACGGCCCATCCCGTCCGAGTGCCGTCGCGAGCGACGCCGAATCCGCTTCGAGGTCGGATGCCGCGAGGCGCACGAAGATCGGAACGATCGCCGCCGATTCGAACGCGGCTCGCCACGCCGCCTCGCGGTCGGCAACCCTCCTCGGCTCGCCGTGGAAGCGCGCCGCGAACTCGGACGTATCGACGACGACGATCGGCGCCGCAGAGCCTTCGCGCTGCCGGACGACCGCCGTGGCGAACGCAACGTGGTTCTCGATCTCCGGCGTGGCGCTGAGGTTGAACAGCGCGAGCACGTCGGCAGGCGCGTCCGAAGCTTCGGCGCGGGGCGGATCGTCGCCGTAGCGAGCCGGTGGCTCCCACGTGCAAACGATCGGCGTCCCGAGTGCTCGCGTCAGCGCGGCTTCGAGACCCGTGCGGCTGCGCGCGGGAACCTCGAAGCTGTACGGCACGACGCGCACGCGGGTCGTGCCCGTTCGCCAGGCGCGCGCGAGACCGCCAAAGTACGGCGCATCGAAGGCAAGCGGAAAGCGCCGTGCGATGCGCTCGGCGCCGGCCCACGCGATTGCCGCGAGGACGAGCCTCGGCACGATCACGATGACGAGAAGCGTCCCCGCATAGAGATGAATCCAGCGCGCCGCATTCTCACCCACGCCCTGCGGTCCGATGCGCGCGAGCTCCGCCGCCCCGGGAACCACGAGACCGGTGACGATGGCGCCCGGCGCGAGCGCGACGTGCAACAGCGTCGCGACCTGCGGCGCGTCCAGGAAGGTGCTCTGCCAGGCGGCGAGGTATTCGAGCGCGAGGCCGCGGACGTAGAGCGCCGCGATGGCCCCGACGGCGACCGTCGCGGCGCCGGTATGGAGCAGGCACGCGACGCGCCGTTCGGCAAGCGGCGTGGCGAGGCGCGTCCACTGTACGGCGAACGACGCGCAGGCTGCGGCGAGCGGCCCCGTTCGAATGGTCCGCCTCCACCCGACAGCAGCCGATGCGGCGAGTCCGGCGATGCGGGCGCGCAGGCGATGCACCGGGCGATCCTTCCGACGGAACCAGCCTCGTACGCGCATCGACGCGAGAACCAGGTAGACGGCGAGGTTCCACAGAAGCAGCGCTGCCAGCGGCGGAGCGAGCAGGTTGATTCTCTGCGACGGGCCGATGCGCGCGGCGCCGACGCCGACGATGAACGCGGCGACGATCGAGACGGCCGCCAGCACGGCCCAGCTCATGCGCGCCCGCGCGAGCGCGTCGAGCGCGGGGACGCGTCCACGGAGCTTCGCCAGCGCAATCGCCGCGCGGCGCGCGACCCACGTATCGAGGGTTGCCGACTTACCTAGCTCGTGCGCAGCCCTGCGGCCCGCTTCCACTCGCTCGGCGTCGCTCAGGAGGCCGCGCGCGGTGTCGGCAGACTCGATGGCCTGGACCAGGACGACCGCGCGGGCTGATGCCTCATTCATCCGTGACCGTTTCCGACGAGCTATGATGAAGGCGATCGAATGCTACCAAGACGGCTCCCGGCACGGCGATGAACCCCGAGCAACCCCGCCCCGCGCCGGCGAAAGGACGCGGGGCGACCTTCAATCCCGACAACCGTTTCGGAAGGCTTCGTCGCGAGGCCGTCGGCGACGATGTCCCGCTGCACGATGTGCGGCTGCACGATGCACGGCTGCACGATGCGACGCGCGCCGACGCCGAAGGCGATGCTGCCCCGCGGGGGGTTACGACGACCGTGACCATCACACGTGCGCGGACAATCGTCATGCGCAACGATTCCCCCGACGTCCCGTTCACGCAATCGATCAATCCATACCAGGGATGCGAGCACGGGTGCATTTACTGCTATGCGAGACCATCGCACGCATACCTCGACCTCTCGCCCGGCATCGATTTCGAGACGCGGCTCTTCGCGAAGCCCGACGCTGCCGACCTCCTGCGTGCCGAGCTCGCCCGCCCCGGATACCGCTGCGACCCGATCGCGCTGGGCACCAACACCGATCCCTATCAGCCGATCGAGCGCGATTGGCGAATCACCCGCGCGGTGCTCGAAGTGCTCGCGCAGTGCCGGCATCCGTTCACGATCGTCACCAAATCGGCGCTCATCGAGCGCGACATCGACCTGATCGCGCCGATGGCCGCGCAGCGGATGGCGCGCGTCTACGTGTCGGTGACGACGCTCGATCGCGAGCTCGCGCGCAAGATGGAACCGCGCGCCGCGTCGTCGCAGCGGCGGCTGCAGGCGATCGGGACACTCGCCCGCGCCGGCATCCCCGTCGGGGTGATGGTGGCGCCGGTGATCCCGCAGCTCAACGACCGCGATCTCGAAGCGATCGTCGCGGCTGCAGCCGCCGAGGGCGCAACGTCCGCGGGCTGGGTGCTGCTGCGGCTGCCGCGCGAAGTCTCACCGCTCTTCCGCGGCTGGCTCGACATCCACTACCCCGACCGCGCAGCGCACGTGATGAGTCTCGTATCCCAGATGCGGGGAGGGCGCGACAACGATCCCGCCTTCGGCTCCAGGATGCGCGGCGAAGGGCCCGTTGCCGCACTCTTCGCGCGGCGTTTCGAGCTCGCGTGCCGCCGCCACAGGCTCGCCCGCGGCCGCGAGCAGCACGGACTCGACACCACCCGGTTCGAGCCTCCGCACCCGCCGCGGCGGCGATCGACCGCGCACCAGGGCGATCTCTTCGACGACGTACCGGCGAGCGGTGCGAACTGACGCGACCGCCAGTGATCAGACCGCGGCGCTGGCGCGACTGTCGCGAGCAGCCCGGGACGAGGATCCGATGCGATGAAGTGGGGACGACATGCGGCATGTTGGGTGGCAGCGATCGCGTTCTTCGTGTTCGGCGCGGTCTGGTACGGCGTGTTCGAGGCGCCGTGGTCGGCCGCGATCGGCAGAAGCTTCGATCAGATCGCCCGGGAGCAGGGCGGCAGGCCGCAGGCGTACGCGATCGGCTTCGTCTCGATCCTCGTCATGTGCTACGCGCTCGCATGGCTGATCGAGCGCCTCGAAGCCTCGACGCTCGCCGGCGGGCTCAAACTCGGCGCCGGCATTGCGCTCTGCTTCGTCGCCGCGTCGCTCGCGCTCAACTACGGCTTCGAAGCGAGACCCATGACGCTCTGGCTGATCAACGCAGCGTACGCGGTGATCGGCCTCGGCGTCGCCGGCGCGATCATCGGCGGCTGGAAGCGGCCGGCCTGACGCTATCGAGCGAATTGACGCGACCGAGCGGGGGCAGCGCTCGCGGCGACTGAAGTCCGTCGACGCCTGCCTGCGGGTGCCCGGATCCAGGCCCTTCGGGCACGGCTGCCGCATAGCGCTTCTTCAGAAGACGATCAGACGCCGAGATAGCGCTGGAGCAGATCCGGCTTCTTCTTGATCTCGGCGGCCGGCCCCTCGTGGACCACGTGGCCGTTGTTGATGATGTACACCCGCTGCGCGAGTGCCAGCGTCGCGGCGATGTTCTGCTCGACGATGACGATCGTCTGCCCGGCGGCGGCGAGATCGTGGCATGCCTTCATCAGCGCCTGCACGATCACCGGGGCGAGCCCCTCGAAAGGCTCGTCGAGAAGGATGATCTTCGGATCGCGGATCAGCGCGCGGGCGATCGCGAGCATCTGCTGCTCGCCGCCCGAGAGGTCGGTGCCGCTGCTGTGCCGGCGCTCCTTGAGGCGCGGGAACATCTGATAGATGCGCTCGATCGGCCAGCGATTGGGCGCCGTGAGCCCGGCGACGACGAGGTTCTCCTCGACGTTGAGGCTGCCGAAGATCCGACGGTCCTCGTGCACGAGCTGCATGCCGGCCTTCGCAATCGCGTAGCTCTTCCTGCCGGCCATCTCGTGGCCCTCGAGCTTCACCGATCCGGTCCGCGGCGTCACGACGCCCATCAGGCTCTTCAACGTCGTGCTCTTGCCGGCACCGTTGCGGCCAAGCAGCGCGACGACCTCGTTCTTGTCGACGCGCAGGCCGACGTCGAAGAGGATGTGCGAATCTCCGTAGTAGCTGTTGAGCCCGCTGACTTC
>JAICXH010000146.1 GCA_025981645.1 Burkholderiales bacterium | reverse complement strand
TATTTTAACCCCTAGCGCACGGTTTGGCGGGGGCGGCTGCGGGACCCCCTCGACGCGTAGTTGCCGCTCCCCCCTGGGGTCGCGGCCCCGCGACGCCAGTACCGGATCGACCTGGTCGACGATGCGCATCAAGCGGTGCTCGACGAGCCACGCGCTGCGGTCGCGCACGAAGCCATGTGCGCCCGCGACCTCCACCGCGCGCTCGGCGGTATCCTCGAAATACCCACCGCGGCGCGCCATGTGCCGCATCGCCGCCCACGCGATCCGCCAAGGGAGCGCGGCGAGGGCGGGAAGTGCGACGCACTCGGCGACCTGCGCGCGAATGCTCACCGGTCGACGCCGTCGTGCCAGCGGTGCCGCAGATGGACAAGACCGAGCTCGCGCGTCTCGCCGCGAACGGTGAAGCCGCACTCGACCTGATCGAAGACGCGCACACCCTCGGGGTCGGCCGCGTGCGCGCGGACCGTGTAGCGGCCGGGCTGGAGCGGCAGCGCGAGCAGCGTGAGTGTGAAGTGCCAGAGGTTTTCCGATGCGCGACGCAAGGCAATCGCATCCATGTCCGACGTAAGGCCGAACACCGGCGTGCCGTCGGCGCGCACGACACCCACGACCACGACGGGAGCCCTCCCGTCCGGGGTAAACACGTCTCCCGCCACGGTCAGGTCGCGTCCGCGCTCGACCTCGGTCGTATCGAGCTCGAGCCGCTGGATCGCATACCAGCCGGAATACTTTGCCCGTTCGAGGGAGATCGCGCCCTTCGCCTTCGCTTCCTTCTCCTCGTGGTAAGCGAGGTAGTCGCGCGTCACGTCGGCGGCCGTTCCGTAGCGCTCGGCGCGCCCGTCCTTCAGCCACAGCGCGTGACGGCAAAGCTTCTGCACATGGAACATGCTGTGCGAGCAGAAGAGGAGCGTGCCGCCGTCGGCGAGGTAACGCTCCATCCATGCGATACATTTCTTCTGGAACGACTCGTCACCGACGGCGAGCACCTCGTCGGTGATCAGGATGTCCGGCGCGAGCGCGGTGGCGACCGCAAAGCCGAGGCGCACGACCATCCCCGACGAGTAATGCTTGATCGGCTCGCGGATGTGATCGCCGAGACCGGCGAACTCGATGATGCGTTCGCGGCTCGCCGCGATCTCGGCAGGTGCCAAGCCGAGGAGCGCTGCGGCGAGGTCGATGTTGGCGAGCCCGGTGTACTCCGGATGGAAGCCCGAGCCGAGCTCGAGGAGCGCGCCGACGCGCCCGTTCACCTCGACGATGCCGCGCGTCGGCTTGATGACGCCGGCGATGATCTTAAGGAGCGTCGACTTGCCGGCACCGTTTTCGCCGATCACGCCGAGCGATTCGCCGCGCTCGATCGCGAACGACACGTCGTCGAGCGCGCGAAACACGTCCTTCGCCGAACGCTCGCGCAGTAGGTCCCAGACGAGGCGCACGCGTCCGCCCCGCGGCTTGACGCGCGCGTAGTCCTTGCCTACCTGCGCGAGCGCGAGGAGCGCCATCAGACGAAGTCCTCGAAGTGCGGGGAGAGCCGCAGGAAGAAGGCGCGCCCCGCGGCAAATATGACGATCGCCGCGACGACGGCGACGGCGTCGCTCGGATGGAGCGCGAGGCGGCCCTCGAGCAGCGCCTCGCGCAGGCGCCCCGCCATCCACGAGAACGGGTTCACAGCGACCCACGGCCGCAGGCGCTCGGGCACGAGTGTGAGGGGGTAGAGAATCGGCGTCAGGTACATGACGATCATCAGCACCGGCACCAGGATGTGCTCGACGTCGCGGATGAACACCTGGAGCGCGGCGAGGAAGAGGGCAATGCCGGTGACCGCGACCAGCACGATCGCCCACACGGGGATCGCGATGACCAGCCCCTCGAGGTGGATCCCCTGCCCGGCGACGGCGAGGACGACGAGCACCGCGATGTACCCGGCGAGCTGCAGCGTGAACGTCGCGCCGACCGATGCGTAGACGGCGAGCTCGTGCGGGAAGGCAACCTTACGGATCATCCCCGCGTAGTTGCCGATCGACGCGGTGCCGCGCGTCATTGCCTCCTGCGCGGCGAGCCACGGCCACAGCGCGACGGCGACGAACGCGAGAAAGCTCTCGCCCGCGAATCCGGTCGCGCGAAAGATCGTGGTGAAGACGAACTGGTAGACGCCGAGCAGCACCAGCGGATGGACGAGCGCCCACAGCAGGCCCGTCGTGCTGCCGAGGTAGCGCACCGCCACCTCGCGGCGATAGAAATTCGCGAGCAGCGCGCGGTCGCGCGCGGTCACGGCAACACTCCTCGCGCGAGCCGCGAGCGAGTCAACGGCGACTGACAACGGCGATCACGGCTTCGCGCGAGCCGGTATCACGCGACCCACGGATCAACGACGGCAACACCAGCCGCTGCAAGCAGAGCAGCGTCTCGAGTCGCGACCGCCATTCGATTGGCAGCGGCCGTTGCCGCGATGCATCCGCAGGCCACTCCAATGGGGGAACCGGACGCGCGGGCCTTCGCCATCAAGTCTGCGTAGGCCCGCGATGCAACGAGATCGAAGGTCAGCACGCGGCCGGCGAACCGGGGAAGCACGCGCGTTTCGAGATTCTCGTGCAGTCGGCTGCGCTTCTTTCCATTTGGTAACGATGCGACACCGAAACGCAGCTCCGCAACACTTATGGCGCAAAGGTACAGTGTCTCGAGCGATTGTGCATCGATCCACGCAATGACGCCAGGATC
>JAICXH010000133.1 GCA_025981645.1 Burkholderiales bacterium | reverse complement strand
GTGACCCTCGCGTCGCTCTCCTGGTCATAGCGTCGCGCGCGGCTCTTGCCGATGCCGAGGATGCCGCCGCCGAGCCCCCCGCCCTGCTGCGCCGTGCGCCGGAAGAGCCAGACGTAGAACGCGATCAGCAGCAGCGCCGGGCCGAAGCCGAACAAAAGCGTCGCCAGCGGGCTCGATGCCTCGGCGATCGGCTCGGCGCTGATCTCGACGTTGTGGTCGAGCAGCAGCTGCTCGAGGTCGCGGCCGGCAAAAGACGGCACGGTCGTCTCGAAGATCGTCGACGTGCGCGGCGGCGAGCGGCGCGGGATCCCGCGCGCCTTCGGCGGCGGCACCGGCGCGGTTGCGGGTGAGTTGCCGGTCTCGGCCGGCGGATACGTGATGGCTTTCGCGAAGCGCCCGTTCATCGTCTCGCCGCGGCTGAAGATCGCCTGGACGTTGTTCTTCTCGACCTGCTCGCGGAACAGCGTGTACGGGACGGTCAGCGGCGTCTCGCCGCCGGGCAGCAGATAGCGCGCGAGGATGAAGTTGAGGATGAGCGCGATCGCGAACCACATCCATGCGCGTCGCGGCGGGATCCGGTTCGGCGGTCGCTGCGGCGGCGGCGGCGGGCTCGGACTGCGGTCGATGCGCCGCACGCCGCGCGGTGCGCCGTTCGTTCGTTTGGCCGCCATCCATGCTGTCGGGCTCATCGGGTCGCCTTCGGATTCAGGGGCTGTTCACGCCACGTCGGGACAAAGTGCAGACCGCGCGCGCGGCGCGGCGTTTCACAGGGTGACAACGGGAACGAAGATGCGCGACACTTGCCCACGCATAACTCCTCGACGCGAAAGGAAGGCCATGAACAAGACGACGCCGAAGACCGCAGCCCGCGAGCGCGAGCGCCACGTCCGCCTCGGCACCCGCAGCGACCTTCCCGAGGCCGCGACGCGTGACATCGGCGGCGCGCTCAACGTGCTCCTCGCCGATGCCTTCGCACTTTACGTCAAGACGAAGAATTTCCATTGGCACATGAGCGGTCCCCACTTTCGCGACTATCACCTGCTGCTCGACGAGCAGGCCGACCAGATTTACGCGATGACCGACCCGATCGCCGAGCGGGTGCGCAAGCTCGGCGGCGATACGATCACGTCGATCGGGCATATCGCGCGGCTCACCCGCGTCGCCGACAACGATGCCGCCTACGTCGAGCCGCTCGACATGCTGGGCGAGCTGCGCGACGACAACCAGATGCTCGCGGCGCGGATGCGCGAAACGCACGGGCTTTGCGACGAGCATCGCGACGTCGCGACCGCGTCCTTGCTCGAAGTGTGGATCGACGAGACCGAGCGGCGCACCTGGTTCCTGTTCGAGGCAAGCCGCCAGGGCGATACGAGCGGACACTGAAACCTCGAACGGAGAAGGAAATGGCGAATCTTTCGATCACCGGCGCGCGCGCGCCGTCAATGGGGTTCGACCTCGGCCGGCTGATTTTGCGCCTCGTCGTCGGCGTGTTGATCCTGGTGCACGGCATCAGCAAGATTTCGGGCGGCGTCGGGTTCATCGTCGACGCCGTCGGCAAGGCCGGCCTGCCCGGCCCGTTCGGCTACCTCGTGTACGTCAGCGAGGTCGTCGCGCCGATCCTGCTGATCATCGGCCTGTGGACGCGCGCCGCCGCCCTCGTGGTCGTCATCGGCATGGCATTCGCGGTCGCGCTCGTGCACCTCGGCCAATTCTTCACGCTGAACCAGGCCGGCGGCTGGTCGCTCGAGCTGCAGGGCATGTATTTCTTCGGCGCGCTGGCGATCGTGTTCCTCGGGGCCGGCCGCTACAGCCTCGGCGGGCTCTACGGCCGCTGGAACTGACGGCGCTCGAATCAATCGAAACGTTGCATCGCGCGCGGGCACTGCGCGTGGGATGACTCGCTCGTCGTCGCCCGCGAAACGTTTCTAAGAACAAGGAAACGCGGCATGCACGACCCGCAAAGACGACGCGCCGTGCGGGTCGCCTTCGTCGCCGTGGCGATCGTCGTCGCCGCCTGCTCGAAGCCTGCGCCCGCGCCTCCGGCGGCACCACCGGCCGTTCCCGTACTTGCGATGCAGGCGATAAAGCGCGATGCGACGGTCACCGAGGAACTCGTCGGCCAGGTGAGCGCATTCCGCGAAGTGCCTCTGCGCTCGCAGACCACGGGCTTCGTGCAGAAGATCGTCTTCGAGCCGGGGCAGAACGTCAGGGAGGGCGAGCTCCTTTTCGTCATCGATCCGCGGCCGTACCAGGCGGCGCTGGCGCAGGCGCAGGCCGCGGTCGCGGACGCGCAGGCGGCACTCGCGCACGCCAAAGGCGACGTCTCGCGCTACGCGCCGCTGCTGCCCGACAATGCGATCCCGCGCGCGACCTACGACGCCGCGGTCGCGACGGAGAAATCGGCGCAAGCGGCGCTCGACCAGCGCAAGGCCGCTGCCGAGCGCGCGCGCCTCGACCTGCGCAACACCGAGGTACGCTCTCCGGTCACCGGTCAGATCGGCCAGCAGCAGGTGGAAGTCGGCGGACTTGTGACGGCGGGTCAGACGGTGCTCGCCACCGTGTCGACGCTCGATCCGGTCTACGTCAGCTTCAACGTTCCGGAAGCCGATTACGTCCGCTTCATGAAGAACGCCGGATCGCCGCAGGCGGCCGCGGAGCAGGCGCGGGCGAATACGTTCCAGTTGATCCTTCCCGACGGCAGCGTCTATGCCGAACCCGGCACGTTCGATTTCGTCGAGCGCGCGATCAGCTCCACCGGCACGCTCGGCATCCGCGCGAAATTCCCGAATCCGAAGCACCTGCTTCGTCCCGGCCTCAACGTACGCGTGCGGCTCGTATTCGATCGCGTGCCGAATGCGATCCTCGTCCCGCAGCGCGCGGTGACCGAGCTTCTCGGCAAGCAGTTCGTGACCGTCGTTGGCGCAAACGACAAGACCGAGCAGCGGCCGGTGACGCTCGGCGACCGCGTTGGCCGGATGTGGATCGTCAAGTCGGGGCTGTCGCCCGGCGAGCGCATCGTCGTCGAAGGCCTGACGAAGGCGCCGCCCGGCACGACGGTTGCGCCGACGATGATCACCGAGGCGCAACTCGACAATCCGCCCGCGCCCGCGATCGGTGCGCCGCCGGGCGCGTCGACGGCAGCATCGGGTGCAGCGCGGAAGACCGCACCGCCGACCGCGAAGGCTCCGACAACGCCCCCCGCTGCCAAATGACCGCCGCGTAACGCATGGCGCAGTTCTTCATCGCGCGCCCCGTATTCGCGATCGTCACCGCGCTCGTGATCCTGCTCGCAGGCGGCATCGCAGGCGTGCAGTTGCCGATCGCGCAATACCCGCAGATCACGCTGCCGACCGTCGTCGTGCAAGCGGTGTATCCGGGCGCGAGCGCGCAAACCGTCGTCGAATCGGTCGCGCAGCCGATCGAGGAGCAGGTCAACGGCGTCGACGGCATGCTGTACATGGAGTCGACGTCGTCGTCGGCAGGCACGTATCGATTGAACGTGACGTTCGGCCTCGGCCGCAATGCCGACACGGCCGCCGTGCAGGTGCAAAACCGCGTCGCGCAGGCGAGCGCGAGCCTGCCGTCCGAAGTGACCGCCGCCGGGATCACGACGAACAAGAGCACGCCCGACACGCTGATGTACGTGACGCTCTATTCGCCGAAGGGCACGTACGACCAGCTGTTCCTCAGCAACTACCTGAACATCAACGTGGTCGAGGCGATCAAGCGCATCGACGGCGTCGGCAGCGTGCAGGTGTTCGGCAGCGACTTCGGCATGCGCATCTGGCTTCGTCCCGACCGGATGGCGCAACTCGGCGTGACGACATCCGACGTCGCGAACGC
>JAICXH010000087.1 GCA_025981645.1 Burkholderiales bacterium | reverse complement strand
GTGCAGGTGATCCCGCACATCACCGACGAGATCAAGGCGTGGATCCAGGCTGGCGCGAAGGTCGATGGCCGCGATGCCGAGGTCGCGGTGGTCGAGGTCGGCGGCACGGTCGGCGACATCGAATCGCTGCCGTTTCTCGAGGCGATCCGTCAGCTCGGCATCACACTCGGGCGCGACAACGTCTGCTACATCCACCTGACGCTCGTGCCGTTCATTCCCACCGCGGGCGAGATGAAGACGAAACCGACGCAGCACTCGGTGAAGGAGCTGCGCGAAATCGGGATTCAGCCCGACGTCGTGCTGTGCCGTGCCGATCGTCCGATCCCCGACGGCGACCGGCGCAAGATTGCGCTCTTCACCAACGTCGCGCCCGATGCGGTCATTCCGGCGCTCGACGCCGACTCGATCTACAAGATCCCGGCCGCGCTCTCCGCCGAGGGTCTCGACGTGATCGTGTGCCGGAAGCTCGGCATCGAGGCGCCACCAGCCGACCTGTCCGAGTGGCAGCACCTCGTCGCTGCGCTCGAGCACCCGGAGAAGAGCGTCGATATCGCGATGGTCGGCAAGTACGTCGATCTCACCGAGTCCTACAAGTCGCTCACCGAGGCGCTGACCCACGCCGGAATCCATACCCGGGCCCGCGTGCGCGTCCACTACGTCGACTCGGAAGCGATCGAGCGCGACGGCACCGATGCGCTCACCGGGATGCATGCGATCCTCGTGCCCGGCGGATTCGGCAAGCGCGGCGTCGAGGGCAAGATCGCAGCCATCCGCCACGCGCGCGAGAACGGCATCCCGTACCTCGGGATCTGCCTCGGCATGCAGCTCGCGGTGATCGAGTACGCGCGCCACAAGGCGGGGCTCGCCGACGCCAACAGCACCGAGTTCGACCCGGCGACGCCGCACCCCGTCGTCGCATTGATCACCGAGTGGCAGAACCGCGACGGCAGCATCGAGCGCCGCGACATCGGCTCGAACCTCGGCGGAACGATGCGGCTTGGCGCGCAGCCCTGCGAGGTCGTCGCCGGTTCGCTCGCCCATCGGATCTACGGCAGCGACCGCGTCGCCGAGCGACACCGGCATCGCTACGAGGTCAACAACCACTACCTGCCGCGCATCGAGGCGGCCGGCCTCAGGGTCGGGGCGTGGGCGAAGAGCGCGGCGGCCGGCGACCTCTGCGAGATGGTCGAGCTGCCGCAGCATCCGTGGTTCTTCGGCTGCCAGTTCCACCCTGAGTTCACGTCCAATCCACGTCGCGGGCATCCGCTGTTCGTGAGCTTCATCAACGCCGCGATCGAGCATTCCGAGCGCGCGGGGACAGGGTGCGGCGCACCGATCGAAAGGCTTCTCGCCTCGGCATGAATCTCTGCGGCTACGAGGTCGGGCTGGACCGGCCGCTGTTCGTGATCGCCGGGCCCTGCGTCGTCGAATCGCGGCAGCTGCAGGTCGACGTTGCCGGCGAGCTGAAAGGGATCTGCGCCGACCTCGAGCTGCCTTTCATTTTCAAGTCGTCGTACGACAAGGCGAACCGTAGCTCGGCGGCGTCCTACCGCGGTCCCGGCATCGAAGCGGGGCTGCACGTGCTCGCGGAGGTGCGCCGCCACGTCTCGGTGCCGGTGCTGACCGACGTTCATCGGGAGGACGAGATCGCCGCGGCGGCGGCGGTCGTCGACGTGCTGCAGACCCCCGCGTTCCTCGTCCGCCAGACCGACTTCATCCAGGCGGTCGCCGCGGCCGGCAAGCCGGTCAACATCAAGAAGGGACAGTTTCTCGCCCCCGACGACATGCTGCAGGTCGTCGCGAAGGCGCGTGCGGCAGGTGGCGGCGATCGGATCATGGTGTGCGAACGCGGCGCGTCGTTTGGCTACCACAACCTCGTCGCAGACATGCGCTCGCTCGCGATCATGCGCGCCACCGGCTGCCCGGTGGTGTTCGACGCGACGCACTCCGTGCAGCTTCCGGGCGGGCGCGGAACCTCGTCGGGCGGACAGCGCGAGTTCGTGCCGGTGCTCGCGCGCGCCGCGGTCGCTGCCGGCGTCGCAGGCATCTTCATGGAGACGCACCCCGATCCCGACAAGGCGCTTTCCGACGGCCCGAACGCATGGCCGCTCGCGCTGATGCGCGAGCTTCTTGAAACGCTCAAGGAGCTCGACGCGAAGGTCAAGCTGGCCGGCTTCCCCGAAGCGCGGATGATGCCCGGCGCGCAACCGACCAACCCGTAACCAGGTCCCCACGCAGAACTCACCATGTCATCGATCGTCGACGTCGTCGCCCGTGAAATCCTCGATTCCCGCGGCAATCCCACCGTCGAGGCCGACGTTGTGCTCGAGTCGGGAGTCTCGGGCCGCGCCGCAGTCCCTTCCGGTGCATCGACCGGCTCGCGCGAGGCCGTCGAGCTTCGCGACGGCGATACGGCGCGCTACGGCGGCAAGGGCGTCGCGCGCGCAGTCGAGCACGTCAACACCGAGATCTGCGAGGCGGTGCTCGGGCTCGACGCGACCGAGCAGGGACTCGTCGATCGCACGCTGATCGACCTCGACGGCACCGACAACAAGTCGCGCCTCGGCGCCAACGCGATCCTCGCGGTCTCCTGCGCCGTGGCGAAGGCCGCGGCCGACGAGTGCTCGCTGCCCCTCTATCGCTATCTCGGCGGGGCCGGCGAGATGCAGCTCCCGGTCCCGCTGATGAACGTGATCAATGGCGGCGCGCACGCGAACAACCGCATCGACATGCAGGAGTTCATGCTGGTGCCGCTGGGCGCTCCGACGTTCCGCGAAGCGCTGCGTTATGGCGCCGAGGTGTTTCACACGCTGAAGCGATTGATCGACGCACGCGGAATGCCGACCACCGTCGGCGACGAGGGAGGCTTCGCGCCGGATCTGCCGTCCAACGAGGCGGCGCTGCAGCTCCTGGTCGAGGCGGTCGAGAAGGCGGGCTACAAGCCCGGGGCGGACATCGCCCTCGCCGTCGATTGCGCCGCGAGCGAGTTCTACCGCGACGGCGCCTACCGGTTGGAATCCGAGAATCGCGCACTCACCGCGAAGGAGCTTGTCGACGTGCTCGCCGGCTGGTGCGATCGCTACCCAATCGTCAGCATCGAGGACGCGATGGCGGAGAACGACTGGGACGGCTGGAAACACCTGACCGAGCATCTCGGCAGGAAGGTCCAGCTCGTCGGCGACGATGTCTTCGTCACCAACACGAAGATCCTGAGGGAAGGCATCGCGCGCGGCGTGGCGAACTCGATCCTCATCAAGATCAACCAGATCGGCACGCTGTCCGAGACCTTTGCCGCGATCGCGATGGCCACGCGCGCCGGCTACACCTCGGTCGTGTCGCACCGCTCGGGCGAGACCGAGGACTCGATGATCGCCGACATCGCAGTCGGCACCAACGCCGGGCAGATCAAGACCGGTTCGCTGTCGCGCTCCGACCGCATCGCGAAGTACAACCAGCTCCTGCGCATCGAAGAGGACCTGGGCGACGCAGCGACCTTTCCCGGCCGCGCGGCATTCTTCAACCTGCGCTGATTCGCACGGCCGTGCGCTGGCTCGCACTCGTGCTGCTCGCGCTGATCGTCGCGCTGCAGTACCCGATGTGGCTCGGCAAGGGCGGCTGGCTGCAGGTGCGCGCATACGACCGACAGGTTGCGCAGGAGCAGGAGGCGAACGCGAAGCTCGCCACGCGCAACGCCGCGCTCGACGCAGACGTGCGCGACCTCAAGACCGGCTTCGAGGCGATCGAGGAGCGCGCGCGCGCCGAACTCGGGATGATCCGCCAGGACGAGGTGTTCTTCCAGCTCCAGCAGGGCGCCGCGCCGGCAGGCGCGGTACCAAAGCCGTGCAGCGGATCGAAAGCCGGCACAACCCGCGGCTGCGCGAACTCGCGCGACTGATCGCGTCGTCGCGCGAGCGCCGCAAGTCGCGGCGCTGCGTTCTCGAAGGCGCGCATCTCGTCGAGGTCTACTGTGATCGCTGCGGCCCGCCCGAGACGCTTGTCGTCGTCGACGAATTCGCGTCGCGCCCCGATGTCGCCGCGCTGATCGCGCGCGTCCCCGGTGCGCGTGTACTCGCGGTCCCGCGTCGGCTCTTCGCCGAGATCGCCTCGCTCCCCGACGAGGTCGGAGTGCTCGCCGTCGTGCCGGTGCCCGACCCCGTCGCCGATCCGGCAGCGCAGAGGGACGCGGGTGGGGCAGTCGAGCGAGCGGCCACGGCGTGCTTCCTGCTGCTCGAGAACGTGCAGGATCCCGGCAACGTCGGTACGCTGCTGCGCAGCGCAGCGGCCGCGGGCGTCGATCGCGCGGTGCTCTCGTCCGGTTGCGCGTTCGCGTGGGCGCCGCGGGCACTGCGCGCCGGACAGGGCGCGCAATTCCTGGCGCGGATCGACGAAGGCGTCGATCTCGTCGCCTGGTCGGCACGCTTCGCCGGGCAGGGCGGGCGCATCGTCGCGACGCAGGCGAGCGGCGGCGCGGCGCCTTGGGACGCCGACCTGCGCGGGTGCGTCGCAATCGCGATCGGCAACGAAGGCAGTGGCCTGTCGGCCGAGCTCGTCACGCGCGCTGCTCTCCGCGTGACGATCCCGATGGCGCCAGGAAGCGAATCGCTCAATGCCGCGGCGGCGGCGGCCGTGATCTTGTTCGAGAGGTGTCGCCAGCTCAGAAGCTGTGCCGGCTGAGCCTCGCGCGGTGCAGGATCGTCGTCGCGATCTCCTCGATCGACTTCAGTGTCGTGTCGAGGATCGGAACGCCATGTTGCTGCATCAGGTGCTCGGCCTCGCGCACCTCGTGCCGGCAGTTCTCCAGCGTCGCGTAGCGGCTGCCCGGCCGGCGTTCCTCGCGGATGTCGCGTAGCCGTTCCGCCTGGATCGTCAGCCCGTAGAGCCGCTCGCGATACGGCAGTACCGACGCGGGCAGGCGGTGGTCGGCGAAATCGTCCGGGGTGAGCGGGAAGTTGGCCGCGCGCACGCCGAACTGCAGCGCGAGGTAGAGCGAAGTCGGCGTCTTGCCGCAGCGCGACACGCCGATCAGGATCACCTGCGCCTTGCCGAGGTCGCGGGTGACGACGCCATCGTCGTGCGATTGGGCGAAGTTGATCGCCTCCATCCGCGCGAAGTACTCGTGGCCGTTGGCGATGCCGTGCGAGCGCCCGGCGGCATGCGAGCTCTTCGCGCCGAGTTCGCTCTCCAGCGGCTGGATGAACGCCTGGAACATGTCGAGGGTGAACGCATTCGCGTCGCGGCGGATCATGCTGCTCGTCGTCTCGTCGACGATCGAGCTGACGACGATCGGGCGCTGCCCTTCGGCTTCCGCCATCGCGTTGACCTGGCGCACCGCCTCGGCGGCGCGCTCGGGCGAATCGACGAACGGAATCGTGATGCGGTCGAAGCGAATCGACTCGAACTGGGTGAGCAGGCTGTTGCCGAGCATCTCGGCAGTGATCCCGGTGCGGTCGGAGACGAAGAAGACGGTCCGTCGCACCGGCGGCTCGCCGCCGCCGGTCCCGGGCAGCCGCTCGGTCGACTCGCGGACTTCGCACTTCGGCGGCGAATTGCGGTCGAAACTATGCACGCGCGGATTTTAGCAAGCTGGATCGCGGGGTGCAGGGGTTGGCCGCCCGCCGGCAGGGGGATGTGACGAGGTGTTTAGGCGCGACGGCGCATGTTGGCATTTCATACCTTGAAATCCGCCGCCTGTCGGCCGCGGTTGCTGTGAGGACAAAATCGCGCAAGCATATGCCAATGGTATAGACTGTGTGGACTCGGGCGCGCGGCGGCAGGAAGCCGACGCGGCCCAAACGAGCGGAGTGTTCGAGTGAAGTTCTTCGACCGGGTGCTGAACCCGCGCGAAATCCGGCGCAGGCTCGGCATGAATCAGGAGCAGTTCTGGACGCAGATCGGCGTCACCCAGAGCGGTGGGTCGCGCTACGAGAGCGGCCGCGAGATGCCACGGCCGGTGAAGGAGTTGCTGCGGCTGGTTCACGTCGAGCAGATCGACCTCTCGCAGGTGAAGCGGGTCGATTTCGAGATCATCAATTATCTGAAGGAAGCGCACCCCGACCTCTATCGTAGTCTGCGCCGTGCGGCCCGCGGACGCGGCGGCGCCGCCGAGCTCAGCGGCATCGGCGATCTCGTCGTGGTGCCAGCTTCGGACGACGTGGCGCCGGCGACGGGGACGCGGCATGACGCCGGCCTCGCCACCGTGACGAGCGGCGAAACGCGCGGCGACTGAACCCGCGTCGATCGCGCGCGGCGCATGGGCGACGCCGTCGTTCGGAAGCCTGACGCGGCGTTCGCCAATCCCGAAAAGGTAGAATCACGCGCAGCAGGCGTTCGCGCGTGCGCTTTCGCATTCACTCCTCGGGGTTCGTCTTGATCCGCTCAACCCGTGTCGTCCCGCTCGATCGGCTTCGCATGTGCGATCTCGAGCGCGTCGGCGGCAAGAACGCGTCGCTCGGCGAAATGATCGGCGAGCTGGCCGGCGCCGGCATCCGCGTGCCCGGCGGTTTCGCCACCACTGCCGACGCGTATCGCGAGTTTCTCGCGCAGGATGGTCTCGATCGCCGCATCGACGCGATCCTCGAAACGCTCGATGTCGGCGATGTCAGGGCGCTCGCTGCCGCGGGTGCGGCGATCCGGCGCATGGTGCTCGAGACACCGCTTCCGGGCGAGTTCGTCGCCGAGATCGGGTCCGCGTGGCGCACGCTGGGCGACGACGTCGATCGCAGGTCCTTCGCGGTGCGCTCGTCGGCGACCGCCGAGGACCTGCCCGAAGCGTCGTTCGCCGGGCAACAAGAAACATACTTGAATATAAAAGGATTACATAACGTAATTCAAGCTATACATGATGTGTTTGCATCGCTCTTCAACGACCGGGCGATCGCCTACCGCAGCCATCACGGCTTTGCGCACCGCGACGTTGCGCTGTCGGCAGGCATCCAGCAGATGGTGCGGAGCGACCTCGCGGCGTCCGGCGTGATGTTCACGCTCGACACCGAGTCGGGCTTCGACCAGGTCGTCTTCATCACGTCGTCGTGGGGCCTTGGTGAGATGGTCGTGCAGGGGGCGGTGAATCCCGACGAGTTCTACGTGTACAAGCCGAACGTCGTCGCGGGGCGGCCCGCGCTCCTGCGCAAGACCGTCGGGGGGAAGTCGGCGAAGATGGTTTTCGCCGATGAGGACGGGGCGCACGCGACGACGCGCGTGGTCGACGTCGCCGATGCGGAGCGGCTGCGCTTCTCGATCACCGATGCGGAGGCCGAGGAACTCGCGCGCTGCGCGCTCGCGATCGAAGCGCACTACGGCCGACCGATGGACATCGAGTGGGCAAAGGACGGCGTCGACGGACGCATCTACATCCTGCAGGCGCGCCCGGAGACGGTGAAGTCGCGCGACGATGCCACGACGCTGCGCCGCTACCGGCTGCGCTCGCACGGCGATACGCTCGCCACCGGCCGCGCGATCGGGCAGAAGATCGGGCGCGGTCCGGTGCGGCTCGTCAAGTCGGCGGCGGAGATGCACCGCGTGATGCCCGGCGACGTGCTCGTCGCCGACATGACCGATCCCGACTGGGAGCCGGTGATGAAGCGCGCGAGCGCGATCGTCACCAACCGCGGCGGGCGGACCTGTCACGCGGCGATCATCGCGCGCGAACTGGGCATCCCGGCCGTCGTCGGCTGCGGCGACGCGACGCAGGCGCTGCAGGATGGACGCCCGGTGACGGTGAGCTGCGCCGATGGTGACACCGGTCATGTGTACGCCGGATTGCACGAAATCGACGTCGTCGACGTCGCGCTCGACCGCATGCCGACGCCGCCGACCAAGATCATGATGAACGTCGGCAACCCGGAGCTCGCTTTCGAGTTCTGCCGCCTGCCCAATGCGGGCGTGGGGCTCGCCCGCCTCGAGTTCATCATCGCCCGCACCGTCGGCATCCACCCGAAGGCGCTGATCGAGATCGATCGCCAGCCGGCGGAGCTCAGGCGCGACATCGAGCGCCGGATCGCCGGCTACGCGTCGGCGACCGAGTTCTACATCGCGAAGATCACCGAGGGCGTGGCGACGATCGCCGCGGCGTTTTCGCCGAAGCCGGTGATCGTGCGCCTGTCCGACTTCAAGTCGAACGAGTACTCCAACCTGCTCGGGGGCTCGCGCTACGAGCCGCACGAGGAGAACCCGATGCTCGGCTTCCGCGGGACGTCGCGCTACATCGCTCCCGAATTCTACGATTGCTTTGTGCTCGAGTGCGAGGCGATGCGCCGCGTGCGCGACACGATGGGGTTCACCAACGTCGAGGTGATGGTGCCGTTCGTGCGTACGCTCGACGAGGCGGCCAAGGTCACCGCGCTGCTTGCGAAGAACGGCCTCGAGCGCGGCCGCAACGGGCTGCGCGTGATCATGATGTGCGAGATTCCGTCGAATGCAGTGCTTGCGCACCGCTTCCTCGACTACTTTGATGGCTTCTCGATCGGCTCCAACGACATGACGCAACTCACCCTCGGCATCGACCGCGACGCCGGCGGTTCGATCGCGGCAACCTTCGACGAGCGAGACGAGGCGGTGAAGGTGATGCTCGCGCTCGCCATCGCTGCGTGCCGCGAGCGCGGCAAGTATTGCGGAATCTGCGGCCAGGGGCCGTCGGACCATCCCGATCTCGCGCAGTGGCTGGTCGAACAGGGGATCGAGAGCATGTCGCTCAATCCCGATACCGTCGTGTCGACGTGGATGCTGCTTTCCGGCGGCGCCGCGCCGGCACAGGACGACGAGCCGGTCGCGACTGCGACCGCCTGAGCGACCTCGGTCGACGCAACGCTGGGCCAGGCTCGTCGGGATGTGCATCGGCCGTCCGGCCGATCGCGTTCGATCGGCGTCGGTGCTGCAATCGTGCGATGTCGGACGCGCCACCGGTCGACGTGGCCCTCGCGCCGTCGCGTACCGCGCTCGTGGCGATCGGCGTTGCCACCGTTGTGACGGGCAGCGTGATGCTGACGCTGCCGTGGCCGCCGCTGGCGACTGCAGCGATCATCGCGACGATCATCGGCTGGGCCGCCGACCGCGCGCGCGTCGTCGCACTGCGGCGCGGCGCGCGCTCGGTGCGACGAGTCGAGATCTCGGCGGGGCTGCGCATTCGCGCACGCTTCGGCGACGGAACGACGGTTGTCGGGCGCGTCGAGCCCGCCACCTGCGTCACCTGGTGGATCACGACCCTCGTCTGGCGCCCTGAAGATGCCCGCTTCGCGCGCTCGGTGCTGATCGTGCCCGACATGCTGCCGGCGGACGACTTCCGCCGCCTTCGCGTTCTGCTTCGCTACGGGCGCAGCGACGCCGCACAGGGCGCACCGGCGAGCCACGCCTGAGCGTCGATCAGCGCGTCGCTCTCCGCCTTCGTCTGGCCGGCGACGAGGTGCAGGTAGAGGGGAACGAGCACGTCGGGGGGCGGCCAGCGCGCCGGGTCTTCGCCGGGGTGGGTCTGCAGGCGCAGCGGCGAGCGGATCGGTCCGGGGACGATCGCGTTGACGCGAAGGTTCGAACGGTTCTCCCATTCGTCGGCCAGTTCGCGCGCGAGCGCGGCGATGCCCGCCTTGGTAACGGCGTAGCCGCCCCAGTAGGCGCGCGGCTCGATGCCGCGGCTGTCGAGGGTGAACACGACGCTCGCATCCGGCGCGCGGTCGAGCAGCGGAAGCAGCACGCGCGTCAATCCCATCGGGGCGGCGACGTTGACGCGAAGCAGGGCGACCCAGCTCTCGAACGACTGGTGCTCGAGCGGCCCCAGCGACCCCAGCATCGCGGCGGTATGAACGATCGTGTCGAGGCGCGCGAACTGCGCGTGCAGCGCGCTCGCTACGTTGGCGAAATCGGCCGCTTCGGCGCGCGCGAAGTCGAGCGGCAGGATCGTGGGCTCGGGCGCGCGCGCGGCGAGAATCTCGTCGTAGAGCGCTTCGAGCTTGCGAACGACGCGCCCGTGCAGGACGACCGTCGCGCCGGCGCGCGCGCAGCCCAGTGCGACGAGACGTCCCAGGCCACCGCTTGCGCCGGTGACCATCACTACGCGTCCGTGCTGGTCGTGCTGGCGCAGCGCGTCCGCAGGAGGGAGCGTCGTCGGGATCGATTCCATCCGCGGATTGTAGAGAACCGCCGGCGCCAACGGTTGCCGATTCGATGCGCCACGTCAGCCCGCGCGCGCCGGTTTGCGGCGTGCGCGTCGCCCCGCTATAATCAACGGTCCGCCGTGGGGGTATAGCTCAGCTGGGAGAGCGCTTGCATGGCATGCAAGAGGTCAGCGGTTCGATCCCGCTTACCTCCACCACCGACCTCGTCGCAGATCCGGGCTACTGCGACACCCGCACAGGTCCCCATCGTCTAGAGGCCTAGGACATCGCCCTTTCACGGCGGTAACACCGGTTCGAATCCGGTTGGGGACGCCAGGAAAAACGCGATGTTACGCGACTAAATTGATGTCGCGTCGCGTTCGTTACTGCAAGATTAACGTCAGACGTTCCGGGACGGCATT
>JAICXH010000011.1 GCA_025981645.1 Burkholderiales bacterium | reverse complement strand
GGGCGTCGCGAAGGCGAAGGCCGATCACGTGACGATCGCCGGGCACGACGGCGGCACCGGTGCGTCGCCGGAATCGTCGATCAAACACGCCGGCACGCCGTGGGAGCTCGGCCTCGCCGAGACCCAGCAGACGCTGGTGCTGAACCGGTTGCGCGGACGCATCGCCGTGCAGGTCGACGGCCAGATGAAGACCGGACGCGACGTCGCGATCGGGGCGCTCCTCGGCGCCGACGAGTTCGGCTTCGCGACGGCGCCGCTCGTCGTCGAAGGCTGCATCATGATGAGGAAGTGCCACCTCAACACCTGCCCGGTCGGTGTCGCGACGCAGGATCCGGTACTGCGCCGCCGCTTCACCGGCCAGCCCGAGCACGTCGTCAATTATTTCTTCTTCGTCGCCGACGAGCTGCGCGAGATCATGGCTTCACTCGGCTTCCGCCGGCTCGACGACATGATCGGCCGCGTCGACCTTATCGACATGAAGAAGGGCATCGAGCACTGGAAGGCGCGCGGACTCGACTTCTCGCGCGTTTTCCATCAGCCGGCGATGCCGCCGGGGGTCGCGCGGCATCACCGCGAGTTGCAGGATCACGGACTCGCCGGCGCGCTCGATCACGAGCTGATCGCCGCGGCAGCGGCCGCGCTCGACGGCGGGCAGCGAATGCGGCTTGCGTACCGCATCCGCAACGCCAACCGTTCGGTGGGCGCGATGCTCTCGGGCGCGATCGCGCGTCGCTTCGGTCACGAAGGGCTCGCCGACGACAGCGTGCACATCGCCTTCGACGGCATCGCGGGGCAGAGCTTCGGAGCGTTCCTCGCGCGCGGTGTCACGTTCGAGTTGCAGGGTGCGACCAACGACTACGTCGGCAAGGGGCTCTCCGGTGGGCGCATCGTCGTCTATCCCGACCCGTCGTGCCCGGCACGGCCGGAGGACAACATCGTCGTCGGCAACACGGTCATGTACGGGGCGATCGAGGGCGAGGCGTATTTCCGCGGTGTCGCCGGCGAGCGCTTCTGCGTGCGCAATTCGGGTGCCTCGGCGGTGGTCGAGGGCACCGGCGACCACGGCTGCGAATACATGACCGGTGGCACCGTCGTCGTCCTCGGCCGCACCGGGCGCAACTTCGCCGCGGGAATGAGCGGGGGAGTCGCCTACGTCTACGATCCCGACGGAAGCTTCGCGACCCGCTGCAATGCGTCGATGGTGACGCTGGTGCCGGTGCTGCCCGAGGCCCTGCAGCGCGAGGCCGAGGCCGATCTCGCGCTCGCCGGCAAGGGCCGCAAGCTCCATCGCGGCGAGGCCGACGAGCCGCTGCTGCGGGGGATGATCGAGCGGCACCTGCGCTACACCGGGTCGACGGTGGCGCTGGCGCTCCTCGATCGTTGGGAGCAGGCGCGCGCGCGCTTCGTCAAGGTGTTCCCGAACGAGTACCAGCGTGCGCTTGCCGAGATGTACGCCGCCGTGCCCACCGAGCGCACGGCAGCGCGAGCGCAGAAACAGGCAGCGTGACCGACATGGGAAAGATCACCGGGTTCCTCGAGTATCAGCGCATTGCCGAAGTCACCGACGCGGTCGAGGGGCGCGTGCGCCACTTCCGCGAGTTCATCCACGCGCTCGACGACGCGTCGGCGTCGACGCAAGGCGCGCGCTGCATGGACTGCGGCATTCCGTTCTGCCAGAACGGCTGCCCGGTCAACAACGTCATCCCGGACTGGAACGATCTCGTCTACCGCAAGCGTTGGCGCGAGGCGCTCGACGTCCTGCATTCGACGAACAACTTCCCGGAGTTCACCGGCCGGATCTGCCCGGCACCGTGCGAAGCGGCGTGCACGCTCGCCATCAACAGCGATCCGGTCGGCATCAAGTCGATCGAGCATTTCATCATCGACAAGGGCTGGGAGGAGGGCTGGGTCGTTCCACGTCCGCCGGCGCGGCGAACCGGGCACCGGGTCGCGGTGGTCGGGTCGGGACCCGCCGGCCTCGCGTGCGCGCAGCAACTCGCACGCGCCGGCCACGCGGTCGTCGTGTTCGAGAAGTCCGATCGCATCGGTGGACTTCTGCGCTATGGCATTCCCGACTTCAAGATGGAAAAGCACCTGATCGACCGGCGGATGGCGCAGATGTCGATCGAGGGCGTCGAGTTTCGACCCAATGCGCACGTCGGCGGTAACGTCGGTGCGCTGGAGCTTCTCGACGGGTTTGACGCAGTCGTGCTCGCCGCAGGCGCCGAGAAGCCGCGTGATCTGCCGGTTCCGGGCCGTGACCTCGACGGCGTCCACTTCGCGATGGACTTCCTGCCGCAGCAGAACCACGTCGTCGCCGGCGATGCCGTCGACGCGCAGATCCGCGCGACCGGCCGGCACGTGATCGTCATCGGCGGCGGCGACACCGGCTCGGACTGCGTCGGTACGTCGAACCGCCAGGGCGCGGCTTCGATCACCCAGTTCGAGCTGCTGCAGCAGCCGCCACTGGTCGAGAACAAGCCGCTCGTGTGGCCGTACTGGCCGATCAGGCTGCGCACGTCGTCGTCGCACGAGGAGGGCTGCGATCGCGACTGGTCGGTCGCGACCAAGCGCTTCGAAGGGCGCGCGGGGCGCGTCGAGCGGATCGTCGCGACGCGCGTCGAGTGGCAACGTGACGGCAGCGGCGCGATGCGCATGGTGGAGATGCCGGGCACCGAGTTCGCGCTGAAGGCCGACCTCGTGCTGCTCGCGATGGGCTTCACCGGACCGGGCGACACCGGGCTCGTCGAGCAATTCGGCGTCGAGCGCGATGCGCGCAGCAACGTCAAGGCCGATACTGTCGAATACCGCACGAGCGTCGACGGCGTGTACGCCGCCGGCGACGTGCGACGCGGTCAATCGCTCGTCGTGTGGGCGATTCGCGAAGGCAGGCAGTGTGCCCATGCGGTGGACGCGTACCTGATGGGTGCTTCGGAGCTGCCGCGCTGATCGCCGCTCCGAACGCCGCGCCGAACGCTGCGCTCGCATCCGCGCCGTCCTGCCACGGCGGAGTGGACCGTTCTGCAGACGGCATCGCTCCGGTCGTCACGCTCGACATCCGCGACTGGCAGCCGGAAGTCCTGCCGGCCGACTCGGATCGTTTCGCGGGGTTGCTCGAGGACGGCGGCGTGCTGGTGCTGCCGCAACTTGCGTTCGCGCTCGACGAGGGCGAGCAGCGCTTTCTCGACGTGCGGTGGTCGGACGGACGCGCGAAGAACATCAGCCTCGACGGAGCCGCGCTGCACGGCGCGACCGGGGAGCCCGGCGATCTCGCCGTCCTGGCGGCGACGATCGAGCGCTTCCGGCGTTCCGCGGGCACGCTCGTCGCGGCGCTCTTTCCGCGCTACGCGCCTTGGCTTGCCGGCGCGCGGACGAGCTTCCGACCGCAGCCGGCTTCGCGCCCTCCGGCATCGTGGCGCAAGGACGACACGCGCCTGCACGTCGACGCGTTCCCGTCGCGGCCGAATCGCGGCCAGCGCATCCTGCGTATTTTCTGCAACGTCAATCCGAACGGCGTCGACCGTGTCTGGCGCGTTGGCGAGCGCTTCGAGGCAATGGCGCGCCGCCTGTTGCCCCGCGTGCGGCCGATGTTTCCGGGTGAGGCAGCGCTGCTCGCGATGTTCCACATCACCCGCGGGCGCCGCAGCGGTTACGATCACCTGATGCTGAACCTCCACGACCGTGCGAAGGCCGACCTCGATTACCAGGCGACGAGCCCGCAGCGCGAAGTGCGCTTTCGCCCCGGCACGACCTGGATCTGCTTCTCGGACCAGGTGATGCACGCGGCGGCTTCGGGTCAGTTCATGTTCGAGCAGACGATCCACCTGCCCGCGAACGCGCTCTATCGGCCCGACTCGTCACCGTTCTCGGTGCTCGAACGCATCACCGGCCGCCCGCTCGGACGATGAGCGGCGCGCGCACTCCGCGGCCCGCGAACGACCGGCTGCTGCGCGCACTTGCGCGCGAGCCCGTCGACCGCGTGCCGGTGTGGCTGATGCGCCAGGCCGGCCGCTACCTGCCCGAATACCAGCGCGTCAGGGAACGCGCCGGGAGCTTCATGGCGCTCGCCACCGACCCGCAACTCGCCGCCGAGGTGACGCTGCAGCCGCTCGCGCGCTTTGCGCTCGACGCGGCGATCCTGTTCTCCGACATCCTCACGATCCCTGACGCGATGGGACTCGGTCTCTCGTTCGCCGAGGGCGAAGGCCCGTGCTTCGCGAGGCCCGTACGCGACGAGGCGGCGATCGCGGCACTCGCCGTCCCCGACCTCGCAAAGCTCGACTACGTGTTCGATGCGATCGCGGCGATCCGCCGCGACCTCGCCGGGCGCGTGCCGCTGATCGGCTTCGCCGGAAGCCCTTTCACGCTCGCCTGCTACATGGTCGAAGGCCGCTCGAGCGCCGAGTTCGCGACGCTGCGCAGGATGGTCGTTGCGCGTCCCGATCTCGTCGACCGGCTGGTGACGCTCAATGCCGATGCGATCGCAGGCTGCCTCGCCGAGCAGGCGCGCGCCGGCGCAAACGTGCTGATGATCTTCGACAGCTGGGGCGGATTGCTCGATGAGGCGTCGTGGCGGCGATTCTCGCTCGGGCCGACGCGACGCGTGCTGGCCGCGCTGCCTGCGGGTGTCCCGACGCTCCTGTTCACGCGGGGCCGCGCAGGCTCGCTCGCCGCGCTCGCCGCATCGGGGATAAGCGCGCTTGGCATCGACTGGACGGTCGATCTCGCCGCCGCGCGCCGCGAAGTGGGGGCCGCCGTAGCGCTGCAGGGCAACCTCGACCCGATCGCGCTCACTGCCGATCCCGCGCACGCCGTGGCGGCCGCCAATGCGGTGCTGGACGCCGCAGGACCGGCGCCCGGGTACGTATTCAACCTCGGTCACGGGATCGTGCCGACGACCCCGGTCGAGAGCGTGCTCGCAGTCGTCGAAGCCGTTCACGCACGCTCCGTCTGGTCTTCCTGATCGCAGCAAACCGGTCGGACGCCGCGGGCTTGACAAGTCCGGTCTCCCTGATCTAGCGCGACACTTATGCACATGCAGAGGCCACTGAAATCCTCGTCGGAGTCGTGACAATTTTTGCATGAAGCGCAACCGCTAACCCGATGAATAAAGGCCAGAAGTCAATCGTGCGTCCAATCGACGCAACAACTACGCCACGCACCGGGGTCGACGCACCCCGATCGGTCCGCGCGGTTACGCACAAAGTTATTCACACCGATGTGTAGATGTACCTCACACGAAGCTTTCCAAATGAAGGGGTTGGACGCTGAATTTGACGTGTAAAGTTAATACCGGCATGCCTGTTCCGGCGCGCGTTCTCGGCGCGATGCGCTCGTCCACCGATTGATCGGAAACGATCGGAATCCATGACGATCGCGCGGATCGCGCTTCCGGTCGCGACGTTCGAGACCTTCGATTACTGGATTCCGGAGGGGCTCGCCGTCGGCCGCGGAGCGGCTGTCCGCGTTAAGTTCTCCGGCCGCAATCGAATCGGCGTCGTCGTCGCCCTCGAAAGCTCGTCGACGCATGCAGAGCATCTGCTGCCGATCGACGAGGTGCTCGAAGGCGTGACGCTGCCCGAGGAGATCGTCGCGCTCGCGGAATTCGTGTCGCGCTACTACCAGTGCGCACCGGGAATGGCCTTCGATCTCGCGATCCCGCCGACCGCGCGCCCGCGCCCGCGCACGCGCGCAGGCGCGCGCGGCGCGACCGACGGACTGGCTGCCGGATCGTCGCCGGGGCCTGTGCTCAACGTGGCACAACAGGAAGCGGCCGAAGCGATCGCCACGTCGCTCGGCAGCTTCGCGACCTTCGTGCTCTTCGGCGTCACCGGCAGCGGCAAGACCGAGGTCTATCTGCACGCTGCGCGCGAGGCGATCGCGCGCGGCGGGCAGGCGCTGATCCTCGTTCCCGAGATCAACCTTACGCCGCAGTTCGAGGAGCGCGTGCGCGCCGCGTTGCCGCAGGTGCACGCGGTGACGCTGCACAGCGCTCTGGCGGCGGGAGCGCGTCGTGCGAACTGGGAGGCGGCGGCATCGGGCGCTGCCGGCGTCGTGCTCGGCACAAGGCTCGCGGTCTTCACCGCGGTGCCGCGCCTCGCACTCATCGTCGTCGACGAGGAGCACGACGATTCGTTCAAGCAGCAGGAAGGAGTCCGCTATCACGCGCGCGATCTCGCGCTGTGGCGGGCGCGGCGGCGCGGCATTCCTATCGTGCTCGGCAGCGCGACGCCGGCCGTCGAGACGTGGCGCCGCGCCCGGTCGCGGCAGGCGCAGCTGCTGACGCTCGCATCGCGCGCCGGCACGGGAACCGCTGCGCCAGCGATCACGCTGGCGCCGGTGCGAGGCGCCGCCGTCACCGACGGACTCACGCCGCAGCTCGTCGATTCGCTCGCCAGCACCCTCGCGCGGCACGAGCAGGCGCTTCTCTTCATCAATCGACGCGGCTTCGCGACGTCGCTGAAGTGCAGCGCGTGCGGATGGGAGGCGGCATGCCCACGCTGCACGGCGCGGCTCGTCGTGCACCGCAGTCCGAACCGACTCCACTGCCACCACTGCACGCATGTCGAGCGCCTGCCGCGCGCGTGCCCATCGTGCGGCAATGTCGACCTCGCCGCGCTCGGTTTCGGAACGCAGCGGCTCGAGGAGGCCGTCCGCGCCGCGTTTCCTGCGGCGCGCATCGCCCGCGTCGATCGTGACACGACGCGAAGCCGCGACGCATTCGCGTCGGTGAGGAAGCGCGTCGACGCGCACGAGGTCGACATTCTGGTCGGCACGCAGATGCTCGCCAAAGGGCACGACTTCGGCCGTCTCACGCTGGTCGGCGTTCTTGGCGCAGACAACGCGCTCTACAGCGCCGACTTCCGCGCGACCGAGCGGCTTACGGCGCTCCTCGTGCAGGTCGCGGGGCGCGCGGGACGCGCAGGATCTCCGGGACGCGTGATCGTGCAGACCGATTTCCCCGGTCACCCGGTGTACCGCGCGCTCGTCGGCGGCGACTATGCGCGATTCGCCGACGACATCCTCGCCGAGCGCGAAGCGGCGATGCTGCCACCGGCGACTCGTGTCGCGCTGCTCAGTGGCGAAGCGCACGAGCGTGCCGACGTCGACCGGTTTCTCGCGCGTGCCGTCGAATGCGGACGCGAGTTCGCCGCTCGTGGCGCCGCCGCGGGGACGCAGCACGACGATCGGATCGAGCTTTTCGGACCGGTCCCGGCAATGCTCGCGCGCAGGGCCGGATTCGAACGCGGCCAGGTGCTCGCGCAGTGCCGGCAGCGCGCCGCGCTGCAGGCATTCCTGCCCGGCTGGCGCGAGGTGCTCGAGCGCCTCTCCGTGCGCCGGGTCCGCTGGTCGATCGACGTCGACCCGGTGACCTTCTGATCAGGCTGCACGCACTATAATTTGCCTCCCATGCCCGAGCCCCCTGCCGATGCGGAGTCGAGCGCAGATCCACGGCAGCGCATCGCCGCCGTGGTGGAGCGGGTGGTCCGCGAGCAGGTTCCCGGCGGCTCCGCGCTCCCCGTGGTCATCGAACGGCCGCGGGACCGCAGCCACGGGGATTACGCCACGAATGCCGCCTTGGCACTCGCGAAACGCGCGGGAAGCAATCCGCGCGCGCTCGCGCAGACGCTCGCGGCGGCCGTCGCCGGCGAGCTCGCCGATCTCGTCGAAACGCCATCGATCGCCGGCCCGGGGTTCATCAACTTCCGCCTGAAGCCCGACGCGCAGCGGCGCATCGCCGCACGGGTCCTGCACGAAGGTGATCGCTACGGCCGCGGCAACCTCTACCGCGGCGAGCACGTGATCGTCGAGTTCGTGTCGGCCAATCCGACCGGGCCGCTGCACGTCGGACACGGCCGGCAGGCGGCTCTCGGCGATGCGATCTCGAACCTCTTCGCGTGGCAGGGCGCAACGGTCACGCGCGAGTTCTACTACAACGACGCCGGGCAGCAGATCGAGAACCTCGCCGTGTCGGTGCGCGCGCGCGCCCGCGAGCTGCTGGGCGAGTCGGGCGCGTTTCCCGAAGACGGCTATCGCGGCGAGTACGTACGCGAGGTGGCGCAGCGCTATCTCGACCGGCACGGGCACGACCTGTCCGATCTCGATGCGATCCGCCGCTTCGCGGTCGCGGCGCTGCGCGAGGAGCAGGATCGCGACCTCGCTGCGTTCGGAGTCAGGTTCGACAACCACTATCTCGAAAGCTCGCTCTACGCCGATGGGCGCGTCGAGGCGACGGTGGCGCGGCTCATCGCCTCGGGCAACACCTACGAACACGACGGCGCGCTGTGGCTGCGCACGACGGCGTTCGGCGATGACAAGGATCGCGTGATGCGCAAGTCGGGTGGCGGCTACACGTACTTCGTCCCCGATGTCGCGTATCACGTGACCAAGTTCGAGCGCGGATTCGCGCGTGCGCTCAACGTGCAGGGCTCGGACCATCACGGGACGATCGCGCGGGTCCGCGCGGGCCTGCAGGCCATCGCGATCGGCATCCCGGCGGGCTATCCGGACTACGTTCTGCACAAGATGGTCACCGTGATGCGTGGCGGCGAGGAGATGAGGATCAGCAAGCGCGCGGGAAGCTACGTCACGCTGCGCGAGCTGATCGACGAGGCGGGGCGCGACGCGGTGCGCTTCTTCCTCGTGTCGCGCAAGGCCGACGCCGAATTCGTGTTCGACGTCGACCTCGCGCGCTCGCAGTCCGAGGACAATCCCGTCTACTACGTCCAGTACGCGCACGCGCGCGTCGCCTCGGTGCTGCGCCAGGCCGGAATCGAGCCGAGTGCCGCGTCGGCGCGCCTCGGCGGCGTCGACCTGTCACCGCTCGCGAGCGATCACGAGATTGCGCTGATGCGCCGGCTCGCCGACTTCCCCGACGAAGTCGCGGCTGCCGCGGCTGATTTCGCCCCGCATCAGGTCACGTTCTATCTGAAGGATTTGGCGCAGGAATTCCACAGTTACTATACTGCCGAGCGCTTTCTCGTCGACGACGAGCGGTTGCGGGATGCCCGGCTCGCATTGGCGGTTGCCGCCGGTCAGGTGCTCGCGAACGGACTCTCCATTCTCGGCATCGCCGCACCCGAACGGATGTGAGCGCGCCGCCGCCGCGCACGCGTAACCCCGCCGCACGTCCGAACCCGCGAACTTTCCGACCCGATGACCGCTCCCACCGCCTTGCGCAGACCCCGAGGCGCTCGCCCCGCCGCGCGGCGGACGAGTGCAGGCGGAACGCTGGTGGGCATCTTCATCGGCGTCGTCGTGGGGCTGGGCCTTGCCGCAGGAGTCGCCTATTGGCTGATGAAGAACAATCCGGCGCTGCAGATGGCGCGTCACGCGGAAGACAACGCGGCCTCTTCGGCTGCACCGGCGTCCGCCGAAACGCCGTCCGCGCCAGGCAAGCCGCGCTTCGACTTCTACAAGATTCTTCCCGGCGTCGAGGACGCGAAGCCGCAGCCCGATGCGACGCGTGCGGCGGCGGGAGGACGCTCCGCGCCGGCTGTGCTGCCGTCCGCGACGGGCGTCGCGACGGCACCTGCGACGACGCTCGCCCCGGCGCGCCCGCCGACGCCTGCGGCAGTCGCGAAGCCGCAAGCGGCGTCCCCGGCCGTGACCGCTGGCGCGGCCGGAGGACCTGCGAAGCAGGCCGCACACTCGTGGCTCCAGGCGGGCTCGTTCACGACGGAAGCCGACGCGGAAAACCTGAAGGCGCGCCTCGCGCTTGCCGGCCTCGAAGCGTCTGTGCAGACCGGCACGCTCTCCGACGGCAGCACGCGCTACCGCGTCCGTCTCGGTCCTTACGACAACGCCGACGAGCTCGCCCGGATGAAATCCGACCTCGCGAAGCGCGGATTCGATGTCGCCGTGATCCGCTTCTGAATATCTCTTCTTCCAATACCCGATGGAGTCGACGATGAATCTGCACGAAACACGAATGTCACGGCGCAAGGCACTGGGCGCCGCGGTCGCGTTGATGGCCTTCGCCCTTGCCGGCTCGGCGGCGGCCGCGACGCCGACCCCGTTCGTCGAGGGGAAGACCTATGCGAGGCTCGCCAATCCGCAGCCGGTGGAGACGGGAAGCAAGATCGAGGTGATCGAGTTCTTCTCCTACGGTTGCCCGCACTGCGCCGCGCTCGAGCCCTATCTCGACAAGTGGCTCGCGACGCTTCCATCCGACGTTGCCTTCCGCCGCGTGCCGGTGATGTTCCACGATGCGTGGGTGCGGCTCGCCCGCGTCTACTACACGCTCGATGCGATCGGCGATGCGCGCAAGCTCTCGCCGGCGGTATTCAAGGCGATCCACGCCGATGGCATCGATCTATCGAGCGACAAGACGTTCTTCGACTGGGCGGCGAAGCAGGGGCTCGAGTCCAAGCAGGTCGCTGCCGTCTATTCGTCGTTCACCGTCGACAGCAGGGTGAAGCGCGCGATGCAGCTTGGAAAGGAATACGGCATCGAGTCCGTTCCGACGGTGATCGTCGACGGGAAGTTCATTACGTCGTCGGATCGTGTCGGCACGCACGCTGCGCTGCCGAGTGAGATCGATCAACTGATCGCCAAGGCGCGCGCCGAGCGCGCCAAGGGCTGACCGGAGCCGCTGCGACCGGCGTCTTCATCACCGGCGCGACGTCGGGGATCGGCGAGGCGCTCGCACGCCACTACGCGGCGCACGGTGCCCGCGTCGGATTGTTCGCGCGTCGCGCAGCCGAGCTCGCGCGACTCGAGCAGGCGCTCGCTCCCGCCGAGGTTGCCGTCTACGCGGGTGACGTACGTGACGCTGCCGTGCTCGCCGCGGCCGGTGCGGACTTCGTCCGTCGCTTCGGTGTTCCCGACGTCGTGATCGCGAACGCCGGTGTCTCGCGCGGTACGCTGACCGAGCACGCCGAAGACATGCGTGCGTTCGCGCAGGTGCTCGAGACGAACGTGCTTGGGATGGTCCACACGTTCCACCCGTTCATCGGGCCCATGCGCGAAGCGCGCGGTGGAACGCTCGTCGGCATCGCGAGCGTCGCCGGCTTTCGCGGATTGCCCGGGGCGGGTGCGTACAGCGCGTCAAAGGCTGCGGCGATCGCCTACCTCGAAAGCCTGCGTGTCGAGTTGCGTGGAAGCGGCGTTGCGGTGGTCACGATCTGCCCGGGATTCGTCGCGACGCCGATGACCGCCGACAATCCGTACCCGATGCCGTTCCTGCTCGACGCCGAAACGGCGGCACGCCGGATCGCGCGGGTGATCGCCGCAAGACGGCGCTTCGCGGTGGTGCCGTGGCCGATGGCGCTCGCCGGCCGGCTGCTGCGCGCGCTGCCGCGTCCGTTCTTCGACGCGGCCCTTGCCGGGCGGAAGCGAAAGCCGCGACGGCCGGACTGACGGCGAAGTGGCAGCTGCGCCGTCGCGCGTGTGCCGTCCGAGTGCGGTGCGCGCGCCGTCCTTCGGACTCGGCTACAGCCCGACGCGCAGCCCGACGCTGATCACATAGCCGTTGCCGTCGCTCTTGCCCGAGGTTGCGCTGCCGGTGAGATAGCCGGTGACGCCGCCGAGATCGGCGCTCGCCCCGAGCGTGTATTCGACCCAGCTGTTGTCGGGCTTGATCACCGGCACCGAATACGTGCCGGCGAGACCGATCGGCGTCGCCGACACCGAGCGGTCGTCGTCCTTCCCTTCGTGGTCCCAGGCAACGCGCGCGAATGGCCGCACGTTGCCGAGGCGCCCGGCGACCTGCCAGCCGAGGCTCGACACCAGCGATTCGCGTTCCTGCTGGCCGTACGACAGCGCCGTGCTGTCGCTGCCCCGCTCGGAGTAGGCGTCGACGTGAATCTTCTGGTACGCGAGTCGAGCAAACGGACCGTGCAGGAGGTCCCGGTAACTGAACCAGTAACCGCCGAGGACGCTTCCCATCAGGTGCCAGCCGCGCGTGTCGCCCGATTCGGTGCGCGTCAGCGCGCCGAGACGGATGTCGCGGTGGACGTCGCGGTAGTCGAGATCGCCTGCGCCGAGCGTGGCGCCGAGGTACCACGGCCCCTCGCCATAGCCGGCATACGCGGTGCCGGTCGTCTCGCGAAGCTTGAACCCGCCGTTGTCGCCGCCGAAATCGGCTTTGTGGTCCGAGTATCCGAATGCGCCTCCTACGAGCAGGCGATCGCTCATCTTCACGTCACCGCCGACGTTCAGCATGTCGACGTCGGCGTTCCCGTCGAGCGACGGACCGTCGATGTCGTGGTGGCCGTAGTCGTAGCTGCCCCAGACGTTGAGCTTCCCCGACGCGGGCCGCGCGTCGAGGCTCGACATCATCCGACCGTCGATCGCGCGGAACGTCGCCTGCTCGGCGGCGAGCGGCTCCTCGGCGAGCGCGCCGATCATCGCGGGCCCCTGCAGCATCGACAGCGCAGCCTCGGCGCCGATCAGCGCGAGGCCGGTCGTCGGGTGCACGCCGTCGGCAAAGACCCAGGTCAACGCTCCGTTCGGGTCGCGCAGCGTCGACGGCGTGCACTGCAGCGCCGACGCAGTCGTGCATACCGGTATCGTCGCGTTGACGAAGCCGAATGCAGCCGGGTTCGAGGTGACCTCGTCGAGGAGCTTGAACGTGTTCACCTGGACGACGTTGAGATGCGCCGCCGCGATGCCCGCGTTCATCGTCGTGTCGAACAGCGACGATAGCGCGGTAAAGCTCGCCTGGGCGCCCTCGGATGCGGCGAGCGGCGAGCGGCCGATGTCGGGGACGTTGTAGACGATCAGGTAGCGCGCGCCCGACGACTGCAGCCGCACCGCCTGCGTCACGAGGTCGGTGGCCGCCTGCGCGACGGCGGCCTGCGCCTGCGCCGCGGTCATCTGTCCGGCGCCGACCTCCGAGGCGACGACAAGGATGTCGTTCGAGCCGCCCCAGAGCTGGTAGAGCGCGTTGTGATTCAGGGGACCCTTGCCGAGTTGTAGCGACACCTGATCGGAGATCGACAGGTTCGGCGCGTCCGGTGGAACCAGCGGTGACTGCGCATTCACCTGCGCCCCGCCCTGTGCGTAGTCGGTGCCGCCGTAGAACGACGGCGTCACGCTGATGCCGAAGTGCTGAGCGACGTACATCGGGATGGTGAGGCCCGGGTTGGTCGTGAAGCGCGCTCCGTACTGGCCGGCGTCGCTCAGGCTGTCGCCGAAGACGTAGGCGCCCGAATACTGTGCATGGGCGGCCGGTGCCGCGAGGGCGAGCGAGGTCGCGACTGCAGCGATCGAACGACGGAGGGTGGGCATCGAGGGAAACCTCCCGTTGGTCAGGACGTCGTTGCGGAGTCGCGACGGGAGCGCGACGGGCACACCGTCATTCGGCATCGGCGCGAAGCCTCGCATACGAACCCGGAGCATCCTCGAGCACTTGAAGGCCGCCCTTGCCGGGCGCGCGCGCGGGCACCTCGCGACCGAGATCGCGGTCGATCCATTGGCGCCAGTCGGGCCACCACGACCCCTCGTGCTGCTTGGCGGATGCGAGCCAGGCATCGGCGGTCGCGGCGTCGGTGGAGTTGGTCCAGTAGCCGTATTTGTTCGCCGCCGGCGGATTGATCATTCCGGCGATGTGCCCCGACCCCGACAGCACGAAGCGCGACTTGCCCTTCAAGAGGCGCGGCCCGAGCCAGGTGGTCTTCCACGGCGCGATGTGGTCCTCGATCGCCGACACGAAGTAGGTCGGCACGGTCACCTTCGAGAGATCGATCGGCACGCCGGTGAGGGTGATCCCGCCGGGCTCGCGCAGGAGATTCTTCAGGTACATGTTGCGCAGGTAGAAGCTGTGCATCTTCGCGGGCATCCGCGTCGAGTCGACGTTCCAGTGCAGAAGGTCGAACGGGAACGGGTCGCGGCCGAGCAGGTAGTTGTTGATCACGAACGACCAGATGAGGTCATTCGCGCGCAGCGAGTTGAACGTGTTCGCCATCTCGCTGCCCTCGAGAAAGCCGCGCTCCTTCATCCTCTTCTCGAGCGAGCCGACGCGCTCCTCGTCGATGAACACCTCGAGCTCGCCGGGCGCGCTGAAGTCGATCAGCGCCGTCATGAAGGTCGCGCTCGCGATCCGCTTTTGCTTCTTCGCGGCGAGCCAGCCAAGCGTCGCGGCGAGGAGCGTCCCGCCGAGGCAGTAACCGACGACGTTGGCGTCGGGCTCGCCGGTCGCCTTCTCGATCGCGGCGAGCGCCGCAAGCGGTCCGTCGGTGAGATAGTCCTCGAAGTCCTTGTGCGCGAGGCGGGCATCCGGGTTGACCCACGAGATCACGAACACCGTGAGGCCCTCGCCGACCGCCCAGCGGATGAACGAGTTTTTCTCGCGGAGGTCGAGGATGTAGTACTTGTTGATCCACGGCGGGATGACCAGCAGCGGACGCTTCCACTGCTTCTTCGTCGATGGCTCGTATTGGATGAGCTGCATCAGCTCGTTCTGGAACACGACCTTCCCGGGTGTGGTCGCGATGTTGACGCCGAGCTCGAACGCCTTCGAGTCGGTCATCGAAATCTTGAGCTGGCCGTTGCCGCGCTCGATGTCGTCGAGCAGGTTGTTGAGCCCACGCACGAGGTTCTGGCCGCCGCTCGCGACCGTCTCGCGGAACACCTCCGGATTGGTGAGCGCGAAGTTGGACGGAGCCAGCGCGTCGATGTACTGGCGGGTGAAGAAGTCGATCCGCTTTCGCGTCGGCTCGGGAATGCCTTCGACGTTCGCGACCTGCGTGTGCAGCCAACGTGCGGCGATCAGGTACGACTGCTTGACGTAGTCGAACAGAACGTGCTCCTGCCAGCCGGCATCCTTGAAGCGCTTGTCGCCCTTGGCTGGCTCGGCCACGGGAACCGCCGGTGCGCCGAGCATCCGCAGCATCGACGACTGCCACAGCGACATGTAGTCGCGCCACAGACCGAGCTGGGCCTCGGCGAGACGCGCCGGGTTGGCGAGCATCTTCGACGTGAGCTCCATGAACGCCTTGCCGACGCCGAGCTCGTCGCTCGGCACCGCCGAACGGCGCCCCGCGTTGCGTGCCGCGAATTCGCCGATCAGCTTCGCGCTCTTCTCGGCGGCGGTCGCGAGCGACTCGGCGAAAGCGATAGGATCGTAGGTCGTTCCGCCGGCCATGGCGTCGCCCGTGGCACCCGTTTTCGCCACGTCCTTCGGTACCGGTTGCAAAGCCTCCTTCGACGCCGTTCGCGGCGCTTGCGGCCGGGTTCGCTGGCGGGCGTTTCGCGGACTGGGGATTGGGGTCACGCTGGGGCTGGCCATGGGATGTCGAATCGGAATCGGGATCGGCAGTCGTGCATTCTACGCGGCGAAGCGAATCGCGCCGTCGGCAGCGACGAGGCGCTGCGCACGGCCGCTCTGCCACAGGTGATTGAGGTGGGCGATCGCCTCGCCCATCGCGAAGAAGCGCTGTTGCAGATCGAGCGTGCGTCTGAACAGCACCGGGATCACGTCCTCGGCAGATTGCGGGGCCGCGGCGGCGACGAGGGCGGCTGACAACTCGTCGAGGCGCATCCGATGGTGCTCGCGCAGCGCTGCGACGCGCTCGGCGATTCCTCGAAAGGGCACGCCGTGCGACGGCAGCACCAACGTGTCGGCGGGAAGCGCCTCGAAGCGCGTCAGCGAATCGAGAAAGCGCGACACCGGGTCGGCATCGGGTTCGCCCGGCCACACCGCGACATTCGTCGAGATCCGCGGCAGCAGCATGTCCCCCGAGACGAGGAGCGCGGCATCGGCGCAGGCGAGCGCCGCGTGCTCGGGCGAATGGCCATAGCCGGTGACGACGCGCCAGGTCCTGCCTCCGAGCGCCAGGTCGTCGCCGCCGACGATGCGCTCGAACGCGTGCGGCGCCTCGGGCACGCCACGATGGTACTGATTGCCGCGTGCGGCGAGCGCCGCGAGGTGCTCTCCGCTCATCCCGTGGCGGGCGAACAGTCCGCCGATGTCCGCGGGCCCGAGGCCCGCCGCGCCGGCGATCAACGCGTGCGCCGCCATGAACTCGGCGTAGGTCATCGCGACCGGCACGCCGAAGTGCGACGCGAGCCATTCGGCGTTGCCGAGGTGGTCGGGGTGACAGTGCGTCGCGACGACGCGAACGACCTTCGCGCTCGCAAGCGTCGTGTCGAAATGACGCGCCCAGATCGCGCGCGTGGCAGCATCGCCGTAGCCGCAGTCGACGAGCGTGACGTCGCCGCCGTCGCGGAGCAGCCACAGATTCACGTGGTCGAGTGCGAACGGCAGCGGCATGCGCAGCCACGAGACGCCGCGTGCGACTTCGACGACGCGACCGGGTGCCGGCGGCGCGTTCGGCAGCAGGTCCATCCCGCTATGGTATCGTGGCAAACGACCACGGTACGCAGGCAGGCGCGCGGATTCGTCGCGCAAGCTGGCGAGCGCAAACGGGCGGACTTCCGCGACGGCACACGGGAACGGTATGGCTCCGAGAGCTCGGACCACCAGCGCGTCATCGTCGCGTGCGGCGACCTACACGATCTCGCAGCTTGCCCGCGAGTTCGCGCTCACCACACGTGCGATCCGCTTCTACGAGGACAGCAGGCTCATCGCTCCGGCGCGGGCCGGGCGCGCGCGCGTCTACGGCGAGCGTGAGCGCGTGCGCATCAAGTTGATCCTGCGCGGCAAGCGCCTCGGTCTCGCGCTTTCCGAGATTGGCGAGCTGCTCGACCTCTACGAGGTGCGTCGCAACGAGCGCGCGCAGCTCGCCGCCTTCCTCGAACTGCTCGCCGAGCGCCGGCGGCGGCTGCTGCAGCAGCGCGAGGACATCGAGATCGTGCTGTCCGAAATCGACGGCATCGAGCGCGAGTGCCGGCGGCGCCTCGCGGGGGCGACCCCCTCGGTCGCCGTGCAGACGGCGGTGCAGGCATCAGATTGACGTTTACGTAAACGTAATGCGACAATCCGGTGAGGAGGCACGACGGATGAGCGAGCGGGCGCGCTTCGAGCCGGCCTTCGCCGGTTATGCCGCGCGGGTACGCGAGAGCTTCGCGAAGCAGGGGGCGATGGCGCTGATCGGCGCCGGACTCGACGCGGTGGAGCCCGGCTGGTGCTCGATCTCGCTCGTTCCCCGCGACGCAGTCTCCCAGCAGCACGGCTACGTCCACGCCGGGATCGTCGCGGCGATCGTCGACTCGGCCGGCGGATACGCGGGCTACACGCTGTTTCCCCAGGACAGTTCGGTCCTGACCGTCGAATTCAAGCTGAACCTGCTGGCGCCGGCGGCCGGAGAGCGCCTGGTTGCGCAGGGCTTCGTCGTCAAGCCAGGGCGCACGCTCGTCGTCACCCGCGGTGAAGTCCACGCCGAGGGCGCGGGATCGCGCACGCTCGTCGCGATCATGCAGCAGACGCTGATGGTAATGCACGGCAAGGCCGACGCGTGACGCTGTCCAACCGACATCCCGAAAATCCGATGATCAACTGGCCCTCCCTCGAATTCGATCTCGGCGAGACGATCGACATGCTGCGCGATTCGGTCCGCGCATTTGCCGCCGCCGAGATCGCCCCGCGCGCCGCAGCGATCGATCGCGACAACGCCTTTCCGCACGACCTCTGGCGCAAGCTCGGCGACATGGGCCTGCTCGGCATCACCGTCGAGGAGTCGCAGGGTGGCGCCGGACTCGGCTACCTCGCACACGTCGTCGCGATGGAGGAGATCTCGCGCGCGTCGGCGGCAGTTGGCCTCTCCTACGGTGCACACTCGAATCTCTGCGTGAACCAGATCCGCCGCAACGGCTCGGATGCTCAGCGCAGTAAATTCCTTCCGAAGCTGATCTCGGGCGAGCACGTTGGCGCCCTCGCGATGAGCGAGCCGGGGTCGGGCTCGGACGTCGTCTCGATGCGGCTTCGCGCTGAGCGCCGCGGCGAAGCCTGGGCGCTGACCGGCAACAAGATGTGGATCACCAACGGCCCCGACGCGGACACGCTCGTCGTCTACGCGAAGACCGATCCGCAGGCGGGGCCGCGCGGCATCACCGCGTTCATCGTCGAGAAGGGCATGAAGGGTTTCTCGACTGCGCAGAAACTCGACAAGCTCGGCATGCGCGGCTCCAACACCTGCGAGCTCGTGTTCGACGATTGCCTCGTTCCCGACGCCAATGTGCTCGGCGCCGTGGGCCGCGGCGTCAACGTGCTGATGAGCGGGCTCGACTACGAGCGTGCGGTGCTCGCCGGCGGCTCGCTCGGCATCATGGCGGCATGCCTCGACGCGGTGTTGCCATACCTGCACGAGCGCAGGCAGTTCGGCCAGTCGATCGGCGAGTTCCAGTTGATGCAGGGCAAGCTCGCCGACATGTACACGACGATGAACGCCTGCCGCGCCTACGTCTACGCGGTCGGCAAGGCGTGCGACCGCGGCGAGACGGCGCGCAAGGATGCCGCCGGCGCGATTCTCTATGCGGCCGAGAAGGCGACGTGGATGGCCGGCGAGGCGATTCAGTGTCTCGGCGGCAACGGCTACATCAACGAGTTCCCGACCGGGCGTCTGTGGCGCGACGCCAAGCTCTACGAGATCGGCGCCGGCACGTCGGAGATCCGCCGCATGCTGATCGGCCGCGAGCTCTTCGAACAGACGAAATGAGCGAGGTCCTATCATGAGCAGCGATCCCATTGTCATTGTCGGCGCGGCGCGCACGCCGATCGGCGGCTTCCAGGGCGTCTTCGCGCCGCTCGCCGCGAGTGAGCTAGGCGCCGTGGCGATCAAGGCTGCCGTCGAGCGCGCCGGCGTCAAGCCGGCCGACGTCGACAGGACGATCTTCGGCTGCGTGCTGCCCGCCGGCCAGGGACAGGCGCCGGCGCGGCAGGCCTCGCTGAAGGGCGGGCTGCCGCTTTCGACCGGCTGCACGACGGTCAACAAGATGTGCGGCTCGGCGATGGAGGCCGCGATTCTCGGCCACGACGCGCTCGTCGCCGGCTCGGTCGAAATCGTCGTTGCCGGAGGCATGGAGAGCATGACCAACGCGCCCTATCTGATGCCGAAGGCGCGCGCCGGTTACCGGATGGGCCACCAGACCGTCTACGACCACATGTTCCTGGACGGTCTCGAGGACGCCTACGACAAGGGGCGGCTGATGGGCACGTTCGCCGAGGACTGCGCGGCGAGCTTCCACTTCACGCGCGAGGCACAGGACGAATTCGCGCGCACATCGCTCGCTCGCGCGCTCGCGGCGAACCAGGACGGGACCTTTGCGTGGGAGATCGCTCCCGTCACCGTCTCCGGCAGGAAGGGTGACCTGCGCGTCGACCAGGACGAGCAGCCGGCGAAAGCCGCGCCGGAGAAGATCGCGACGCTGAAGCCGGCGTTCCGCAAGGACGGAACGGTGACGGCGGCGAACTCGAGCTCGATCTCCGACGGCGCCGCGGCGCTCGTGCTGATGCGCCGCTCGATTGCCGCCGCGCGCGGCCTCACGCCGCTGGCGACGATCGTCGCGCATGCGACGCACTCGCAGGAGCCGGCGCTGTTCACCACCGCCCCGGTGGGCGCGATCGAGAAGCTGTACCGGAAGGCCGGCTGGTCGACGCGCGACGTGGACCTCTTCGAGGTCAACGAAGCGTTCGCCGTCGTGACGATGGCGGCGATGAAGGAGCACGGCATCGCCCACGATCGCGTCAACGTGCACGGCGGCGCGTGCGCGCTCGGCCACCCGATCGGCGCGTCGGGCGCGCGCATCGTGGTCACGCTGCTCGGCGCGCTGCGCAAGCGCAATCTGAAGCGCGGCGTCGCAGCGCTGTGCATCGGCGGCGGCGAGGCGACCGCGCTTGCGATCGAGCTCGTTCGCTGAGTGCCGTCGCGATTGCGATGAGCCGGGCCACGCCGCCGCCGTTTCCGGTCATCGTCGGCTGCCCGCGTTCGGGAACATCGCTTGCTGCCGTGATGCTGGACAGCCATCCGGATCTTGCGATGCCGCCGGAGACGGCGTTCCTCAAGTATCTGCCGGGTCTCTCCGGCGAGGCCGAGTCGCTGCGGCGGCGCTTCGTCGAGCTCGTCACTGCCGACCGCACGCCACTTTCCAACTGGTCGGACTTCGGCCTCGACCGCGGCGTGTTCGAGGCGCGAATCGGCACGATCTCGCCGTTCACCGTCGCCGACGCGGCGCGGTCGTTCTACGCGATGTATGCCGCGGCGCAGGGCAAGCGCCGCGCGGGCGAGAAGACTCCCGACAACATCTTCGTCATGCGCGAGCTCGCTGCGCTGATGCCCGAGATCCACTACGTGCACGTGATCCGCGATCCGCGCGACACCGTGCTGTCGTGGCGCAAGACCTGGTTCGCGCCGAGCCAGGACTACGGCGCGCTCGGTGCCGCGTGGCAACAGCAGGTCGCGATCGGCCGCGCCGCCGGCGCCGCGGTCGCGCACTACCACGAGCTTCGCTACGAGGATCTGGTCCTGCATCCCGAGGTCGAGCTGCCGCGCGTCTGCGCGTTTCTCGGCCTCGAGTATTCGGCGCGGATGCTCGACTTCACTGCGCAGGGCGCGGCGCGCATTGCGCGCCTGCGGGGTCGCCAGCACGTGAGCGGACGCATGGTCGAGCGCGACGATCGAACGCGCATTCACGAGAACCTCGTACGGCCGCCGCAGCAGGACCGTATCGGCGTCTGGCGACGCGAGATGTCGGCAGCCGACCGCGCGGCGGTCGAGCGCGCGGCGAGTCCGCTTCTCGCCTCGCTCGGGTATTCGCAATGACGCCGCACGCCGTCTCCGTCTCCGCGTTCGCGCTCGCGGCAGCACGCCGTCGATGATTCCGCTGGCAACCTGGCTCCTGTTCTGCGTGGCCGCGATCGCGCTCGCGGTCACGCCCGGGCCGAACATGCTCTACCTTGTCTCGCGCACGCTGGTGCAGGGTCGTCGGGCGGGCCTCGTTTCGCTCGCCGGGACGGCTACCGGGATGCTGGGGCACGTCCTCGCCGCGGCGCTTGGGTTGTCGGCAATTCTCGCGGCGGTACCCGTCGCGTTCGACGCGGTGCGCGTCGCCGGCGCCGCCTACCTCTTGTGGATCGCGTGGCGGATGTGGCGCGAGCCGGCGGCCGGGCCGACGTCCGCCACGCCACACTTTCCGAAGGCGAAGCTCTACCGGAGCGGTGCGCTCACCAGCATCCTCAACCCGAAGGTCGCGCTGTTCCAGCTCGCGCTGTTTCCGCAGTTCGTCGATCCGGCGCACGGAAGCGTGCTGGTGCAGAGTCTCGTCCTCGGCGCGACCCAGCTCGTGATCGTCGTCGTGTTCGACGGATGCTGCGTGCTCGCTGCGGGGACACTGCGCCGGTTCTTCAGCGGGCGGCCGGGCTTCGGCCGCTGGTCGAAGCGCGCGCTCGCCGGCGTGTTCGCGGCCCTCGCGCTGCGCCTCGCGCTGATCGGTTCGATTGGCTCCGAGCCGTAAACGCATGCTCCTCAGCGACGAACAGCGGCAGATCCGCGACACGCTGCGAAGCTTCGCCCGCGAGCACCTCGCTCCTCATGCCTCCGAGTGGGACCGCGAGCACCGGTTTCCGCGCGAGGCGCTCGCGCTGCTGGGCGAGCTCGGCGTCATGGGCGCCGTGGTGCCGGAGGACTTCGGCGGCGCCGGGCTCGATTACCTGACGCTCGCGGTCGTGCTCGAGGAAATCGCTGCCGGCGACGGCGCAACGTCGACGATCGTCGCAGTGCAGAACTCGGTCGTCTGCGGCCCGCTCGCGGCGTTCGGGACCGAAGCGCAGAAGCGGCGCTGGCTTGTGCCGCTCGCGCAGGGAAGGCTCCTCGGCTGCTTCTGCCTGACCGAGCCCCACACCGGATCCGACGCCGCGTCGATCGCAACGCGCGCCGACCGGCGTGGCGATTACTGGGTCCTTACCGGCGTCAAGCAGTTCATCACGACCGGCGCAAACGCCGACGTTGCCGTGGTGTTCGCGGTCACCGACCGGGGTGCGGGCAAGCACGGCATCTCGGCGTTCATCGTCGACACCAAGTCGCCGGGCTTCACCGTCACCCGCATCGAGGAGAAACTCGGGCAACGCGCATCGGACACCGCGCAGATCACCTTCGACCACTGCGAGATCGGCGCCGAGTGTCTGCTCGGCCGCGAGGGCGAGGGCTATCGGATTGCGCTCGCCAACCTCGAGGCGGGACGCATCGGGATCGCCGCCCAGGCAGTCGGCATGGCGCGCGCGGCGCTCGAAGCGGCGCTTGCCTACGCGCGCGAGCGGACGGCCTTCGGGCAGCCGATCGTGCAGCACCAGGCGGTCGCGTTCAGGCTCGCCGACATGGCGACCGAAGTCGAGGTCGCGCGACAGATGGTGTGGCACGCCGCGAGTCTCAGGGACGCCGGCGAGCCGTGCCTCAAGGAAGCTTCGATGGCGAAGCTCTACGCGACCGAGATGGCCGAACGCGTCGCGTCGGCGGCGTTGCAGGTCCACGGGGGCTACGGCTACGTCACCGATTTTCCGGTCGAGCGAATCTATCGCGACGTTCGCGTGTGCCAGATCTACGAAGGTACCAGCGACATCCAGCGGCTCGTGATCGGCCGCGCGATCGCCGGATGAGCGTGGCGCCGCCGTTCGCGCCCGGAGCGCGCTTCGCGCGCCGCGTGACCTTCGACGCCGAGTCGATCGCGAGCTTCGCGACCGCCTGCGGCGACGCCAACCCGCTGCATCACGACGAAGAGGCGGCGAAAGCGGGCCCGTTCGGCGTGCTGATCGCGAGCGGACCGCACGTCGCGGGCTTGATGATGGGCCTCGATGCGACGTCGTTCTCGCAGCGGCACGTCGCACTGGGGCTCGGCTTCACGTTCCGCTTTGTGCGCGCCGTGCCAGCGGGCATTGCGCTGACCCTCGAGTGGACGGTTGCTGCGGTAAAGTGGAAAGCGTCGCTCGATGGGCACGTCGTCGACGTCACCGGGCGTGCCGTCGACGACAGCGGTCGCGAATACGTGACCGCGACCGGCAGCAACCTGATTCGCCGGTGACGGGAGGGATGCGGACTAGCATGGACACGAACCGAACCATCGACTTCCACTTCGATTTCTCATCGCCGTACGGCTACCTCGGCTCGGAGCTCGTCGAGGGACTTGCGGCGAGGCACGGGCGGCAGGTTCGGTGGCGCCCGATGCTGCTCGGCGTGGTGTTCAAGTCGACCGGAGCCGTGCCGCTCACTTCGGTCCCGGTGAAGGGCGATTACAGCCGCCGCGACTTCTCCCGCAGCGCGCGCTTCCACGGCGTGCCGTTCAGGATGCCGTCGAAGTTCCCGATTGCGACGCAGGCTGCCGCGCGCATCGTTCTCTGGCGGCGCGATGCCGGTGACGACGCGGCGCCGGCCGTGCACGCGCTCTATCGCGCCTTCTTCCGCGACGACCGCGACATCTCGAGCCCGGATGTCGCCGCGGACGTCGCCGCCGAAATCGGGCTCACGCGCGGGGAGGCGCGCGCCGCCGTCGACGATCCGGCGGTGAAGGAGGCGCTGCGGCGTGAGAACGATGTCGCACTCGCGGCGGGGGTGTTCGGCTCGCCGTTCGTGGTTGTCGACGGCGAGCCGTTCTGGGGAGTCGATCGCTTCGACCAGGTCGAGCGCTGGCTCGCGCGCGGCGGCTTCTGAGGATCGCCGGCGCGTGGCGCAGTTCGTCCTCCGCTGTTTCGCGCAGTCGGGCAATGCCTACAAGGTTGCGCTGATGCTCGAGCTCTGCGGCGCCGACTGGGAGCCGGTGCATGTCGACTACTTCGGCGGCGAGACCCGCACACCGGCGTTTCGTGCGCTGAACGTCATGGGCGAGATCCCGGTGCTCGAGCACGGTGCGTTGCAGCTCTCGCAATCGGGCGTCATACTGGATTACCTCGCCGGTGTGCTCGGTCGCTTCGGCCCGCACGACGAGACCGAGCGGCGCGAGATCATGCGCTGGCTCCTGTTCGACAATCACAAGCTGACAAGCTATACGGCGACGGCGCGTTTCATGAGGGCCTTTGCGAGCGATCACGACCCCGCGGTGCTCGCCGAGTTCAGCAGGCGGGCCGAGTCGGCGTGGACGGTCCTCGACGCCCACCTCGACGGGCGCAGCCACGTGGTCGGAGACCGGCTGACCATCGCAGATCTGTCGCTATGCGGTTATCTGTACTGGCCCGAGGAGATCGGCGTCGACTGGGATCGATATCCGAACCTGCGCGACTGGCTCGCGCGCATCGCTGCCGAGCCGCGCTGGGTGCATCCTTATGCACTGATGCCGGGCCATCCCCGTCCCGCCGACCGATGACGGCGATCGAGTCGAGGGTCTCCGCGCGCGATCCGACGTTCGCCGTCAATCGCGACGCCATGACCGCGCTCGTCGAGGACCTGCGCTCGAAGGTCGCGGTGATCGAGCAGGGCGGCGGCGAGGCCGCGCGCGCGCGCCACCTCGCGCGCGGCAAGCTGCTCCCGCGCGAGCGCGTACGCCGCCTGCTCGATCCGGGGAGTCCCTTCCTCGAGCTGTCACAGCTCGCCGCCTGGGACATGTACGACGACAACATCGCGTCGGCGGGCATCATCACCGGAGTCGGACGTGTCGCCGGCCGCGAATGCGTCGTTGTCTGCAACGACGCGACGGTGAAAGGCGGCACCTATTTCCCGGTGACGGTCAAGAAGCACCTGCGCGCACAGGAGATCGCGCGCCAGAACAGCCTGCCGTGCATCTACCTCGTCGACTCCGGCGGGGCGAACCTGCCGAACCACACCGAAGTCTTTCCCGACCGCGACCATTTCGGGCGCATCTTCTACAACCAGGCGACGCTGTCGGCCGAGGGTATCGCACAGATCGCCGTCGTGATGGGCTCGTGCACGGCGGGCGGAGCGTACGTTCCGGCGATGTCCGACGAATCGATCATCGTTCGCGGGCAGGGTACGATCTTTCTCGGCGGCCCGCCGCTCGTCAAGGCGGCGACTGGCGAGATCGTTTCGGCAGAGGAGCTCGGCGGCGCCGACGTCCATACGCGGGTGTCGGGGGTTGCCGATCACTTCGCGCAGAACGACCATCACGCGCTCGCGATTGCGCGGCGCATCGTCGGCAACCTCAACCGCAGGAAGGCCGTGGCGCTCGATCTCGTCGAGCCAGTTCCACCGCGCTACCCGGCCGAGGAGCTCTACGGCGTCATCAACGCCGATATTCGCAAGCCCTACGACGTGCGCGAGGTGATCGCGCGCGTCGTCGACGATTCGGCCCTCGACGAGTTCAAGGCGCGCTACGGCACGACGCTCGTCACCGGCTTCGCGCGCCTCCACGGCTATCCGGTCGGCGTCGTCGCCAATAACGGGGTGCTGTTCTCCGAGTCTGCGCAGAAGGGTGCGCACTTCATCGAGCTCTGCTGTCAGCGCGGCATTCCGCTCGTGTTCTTGCAGAACATCACCGGATTCATGGTCGGGAAGAAATACGAGGCTGGCGGACTCGCGAAGGACGGCGCGAAGATGGTCACCGCGGTGTCCTGCGCCGGGGTGCCGAAGTTCACCGTGATCATCGGCGGCAGCTATGGCGCCGGCAACTACGGGATGTGCGGCAGGGCGTTCAACCCGCGCTTCCTGTGGATGTGGCCCAACGCAAGGATCTCGGTGATGGGCGGCGAACAGGCGGCGACCGTGCTCGCGACGGTTCGCCGCGACGCGATCGAGGCGCGCGGCGGGACGTGGAGCGCCGACGACGAGGAGGCGTTCAAGGCGCCGATCCGCGCGCAATACGAGCACGAGGGGCACCCGTACTTTGCGAGCGCCAGGCTGTGGGACGACGGCGTCATCGATCCTGCCGATACGCGGCGCGTGCTGGCGCTCGCGATCTCGGCCTCGCAGAATCGTCCGGTCGAGCCGACACGCTTCGGCGTGTTCCGGATGTGAGCGCCGAGATGAACGGGACGCATGCGATGCACGCGATGCACGCACAGTCGGGAGCGGCGTCGGCGCGATGAGCGAGCCCTGCACGCTGGCGGTGTCGGATGGCGTGGCGACGCTGACGCTCGCGCGGCCAGGCGTCCACAACGCGTTCGACGAAGCGCTGATCGCGCGCCTCAGTGCGCACCTCGCGGCGCTCGATGCCGATCCGGCGGTGCGCGTCGTCGTGCTCGCCGGCGAAGGCCGGAGTTTCTGCGCCGGCGCCGACCTCGACTGGATGCGGCGGATGGCGGAGTTCGGTCATGCCGAGAACCTCGCCGACGCGCAGGCGCTCGCCGCGATGCTGCATGCGCTCGACACGCTCGGGAAGCCGACGATCGCGCGTGTCCATGGGGCTGCGTTCGGCGGAGGCGTCGGTCTCGTCGCCGCATGCGACATCGCGATCGCCGCCGACACCGCGCAATTCGCGCTCTCCGAGGCGCGGCTGGGACTGATCCCGGCAACGATCTCGCCGTACGTGATCGAGGCGATCGGTGCGCGCGCTGCGCGGCGCTATTTCCTGACCGCCGAGCGCTTCAGCGCCGCGGAGGCTCAGCGGATCGGCCTCCTGCACGAAGTCGTCGCCGCCGACCTCCTCGACGCGAGGATCGCGACGCTCGTCGCACTGCTGCGGGAGGCGGGACCCGCCGCCCAGCGCGAATCGAAGTGGCTCGTCCGCGACGTGGCGGGCCGCCCGATCGATGCCGGACTGATCGCCACGACGGCCGAGCGCATCGCGGATGTCCGCGCGTCGAGCGAGGCGCGTGAAGGGGTCGCCGCGTTCCTCGCGCGACGCAAGCCCGCGTGGGCCGCGGGCCGGGAGTGATGGGATGCATGCCTGGGCGCAGCTCGACACCTGGCAGTTGATGACGATCTCTGCGGCGCTCGGCTTCGCGAGCGGGCTGCGCCTCTACGCGGTGCTGTTCATCGTCGGTGCGGCGGGCTGGCTCGGCTGGGTGCCGCTTCCGCCGGGTCTCGAGGTGCTCGCGCATCCGCTGGTGCTCGGCGCGTCGGGATTCATGTGCGCGGTCGAATTCTTCGCCGACAAGATCCCTGCGGTCGATACGCTTTGGGATGCGATCCACACGCTGATCCGCATTCCCGCCGGCGCGGTACTGGCCGCGGGCGTGTTCGGCGACCAGTCGCCGGCGGCGCTGACGTTTGCCGCGGCGATTCTTGGCGGCACGCTCGCGGCCGGGAGTCATCTCACCAAATCGGGGAGCCGCGCCGTCATCAATACATCGCCCGAGCCGTTCACCAACTGGGCCGCTTCGCTCACCGAGGACGTTGCGGTCGGCGGCCTCCTGTGGCTCGCCTTCGCGCATCCGGCCGTGGCGCTCGTGGTGCTCGCGGCGCTCGTCGTATTGGTGATCTGGCTGCTCCCGAAGGTCTGGCGGGTGCTGCGGCGCATGTTCAGTCGTATTTCCGGATGGTTCGCCGGCAGTGCAGGACCGGCGCGACCATGAGCGTCCTCCCCACGGCATGTTCGATCGCATCCTGATCGCCAATCGCGGCGAGATCGCCTGTCGCGTTGCGCGTACCGCGCGGCGGATGGGCGTCGCGACGGTCGCCGTCTACAGCGATGCCGATCGCGACGCGCTCCACGTCGAAAGCTGCGACGAGGCGATTCGCATCGGTCCTCCCGCGCCACGCGACAGTTATCTGAACGGCGAGGCGATCATCACGGCCGCGCTCGCCACGCGCGCAAAGGCCGTCCATCCCGGTTACGGCTTCCTGTCCGAGAACGAAGGGTTCGCAGCGGCCTGCGCGCACGCGGGGCTCGTGTTCATCGGCCCACCACCGGCAGCGATTGCCGCGATGGGCTCGAAGTCCGAAGCCAAGGCGATCATGTCGCGCGCCGGTGTGCCGGTGGTCCCGGGCTACCTCGGAGCCGACCAGGATCCGGCGGTGCTCGCGCGCGAAGCCGCGGCGATCGGCTGGCCGGTGCTGATCAAGGCGATTGCGGGCGGCGGCGGCAAGGGGATGAAGGGCGCTGCGAGCGCCGGCGAATTCGCGCAGGCGCTGGCGTCGGCGAAGCGCGAAGCGCAGGCATCGTTCGGCGACGACCGCGTGCTCCTCGAGCGCTATCTCATCGCGCCGCGCCACATCGAGATCCAGGTGATTGCCGACACCCACGGCAACGCCGTCTACCTGTTCGAGCGCGACTGCTCGGTGCAGCGCAGGCACCAGAAGGTGCTCGAGGAAGCCCCGGCACCGGGCCTCGATCCGGCGCGACGCCGGTCGATGGGCGAGGCCGCAGTTGCGGCGGCAAAGGCGATCGGCTATGTCGGCGCAGGGACGGTCGAGTTCATCGCCGAGCAGGACGGCACCTTCTTTTTCATGGAGATGAATACGCGGCTGCAGGTCGAACATCCGGTGACCGAGATGATTACGGGACTCGATCTCGTCGAGTGGCAGTTCCGCGTGGCCTCGGGAGAGCGGCTGCCACGCCGGCAGGACGAACTCGCGCATCACGGCCACGCGATCGAGGCGCGTATCTACGCCGAGGACCCCGAGCGCGGCTTCCTGCCGTCGATCGGTCGCATCATTCACTGGCGGATGCCGTCGGCAAGCTCGCGCGTGCGCGTCGACACCGGCTACCGTGCCGGCGACATCGTGAGTCCGTTCTACGACCCGATGCTCGCCAAGGTGATCGCCTGGGGCGAGGACCGCGATCGTGCGCGGCAGCGCCTGCTGCACGCGCTCGACGGCTGCGAGGTCGTCGGCATTGCCACCAACACCGGCTTCCTCGAGCGCGTGATCGGCCACGCCGCATTCGCGTCGGCGCAACTCGACACGGGGCTCATCGATGCGAATCGCGACGCGCTGCTGCCGCCTCCCGCTGGCGCATCGCGCGACGTGCTGATCGCTGCGGCGCTGGCCGAGTTCCTGCGCGTCCGCGACAGCGCCGGGGCGGCTCTGCGCGAGGCTTCGCCCCCGAGCGCGGCCGCCGATCGCTGGTCGCCGTGGAACGCCGTCGATGCGTGGTGGAACGCGAGCGGCCTGCACCATCTCGCGTTTCGCTACGCGGACGCGCTCGGAGAGCACGAGTGCCTCCTGCGTCCGCGCTCCGACGGCCGCGTTGCGATCGAGATCGATGCGGCGCCGGCGGTCGACGCGCGCTTCGAGGAGCGCGCAGGGAGGCTGCGGATCGCGGTGGCGGGCGGCAGCTTCGACGCGACGGTCGTCGCCGACGGCGATCTTCGCCACGTCCATGCGAAGGGCGCGCGAATCAGGCTGCGCTACGTCGATCCGCTCGCGCAGGGTGCCGTGGTCGAGGAGCACGTCGGCCGGCTCACGGCGCCGATGGCGGGCACCGTCGTTGCCGTCTTCGTGAAGACAGGCGATATCGTCGAGAAGGGGGCGGCGCTCATCGTGCTGGAGGCGATGAAGATGGAGCATACGATCGCCGCACCGGCGCCGGGGCGTGTCGCGGCCATACACTTCGGCGTCGGGGATCGCGTCGGCGACGGCGCGAGCCTGGTCGAACTCGACGGCGAGCCATCGTCGTGAGCGGGCGTACCGCCGCCGCGCAGCACGAGCGCTCGCTTCCGCATCGCGTGCGCCTCGTCGAGGTCGGCCCGCGCGACGGGCTGCAGAACGAGGCGGCGATGGTGCCGACCGACGTCAAGCTGCGGCTGATCGAGCTTCTCGCCGACGCCGGATTCGCGGCAGTCGAGGCGACCTCGTTCGTGTCGCCGAAATGGGTGCCCCAGATGGCCGATGCCGCCGATGTGATGGCGCACATCCACCGCAAGCCGGGCGTGCGCTATCCGGTGCTCACCCCCAATCTCAAGGGCTTCGAAGCGGCGCGGGCGGCGGGCGCCGACGAGGTCGCCGTGTTCGTCGCCGCGAGCGAGTCGTTCTCGACGCGCAACATCAACTGCACGATCGCCGAGAGTCTCGCGCGTGCGGAACCAGTGTTCGCCGCCGCCGCCGCCGCCGGCATCCGCGTCCGCGGCTACATCTCGTGCGTGCTCGGCTGCCCGTACGAAGGGGAAATCGCGCCCGCAGCGGTGGCCTCCGTCGCCGGGCGCCTTCACGAGATGGGTGCCTATGAGATCTCGCTCGGCGACACGATCGGCACGGGAACACCCGGCAAGACGCGCGCGCTCATCGAAAGTGTGATCCGCGAAGTTCCGCTCCGGCACCTCGCCGGCCACTTTCACGACACCTACGGGCAGGCGATCGCCAATGTCTACGCCGCACTCGAAAGCGGCGTCGCCACGTTCGACTGCTCGGTCGCCGGGCTCGGCGGTTGTCCGTACGCCAAAGGCGCGACCGGCAACGTCGCGAGCGAGGACGTCGTCTACCTGATGCAGGGGCTTGGCATCGAGACCGGCGTCGACCTCGTCAGGCTGCGCAGTGCCGGCCGCTATATCACCGAGTATTTCGGGCGGCCGACCGGCTCGAGGGTCGCGCGCGCGCTCGACGCGAAGGAGCCGCTCGACGCGATCGAGCCGCGCGGACGATGAGCGACGCTGCGTCGATTCCCGGCGCGGTGTCGCCGGTGGCGTCGCCGTGCATCGGCGTGTGCCGGATCGATCCCGACACCGGCTGGTGCCTCGGGTGTCTGCGCAGCCTCGACGAGATCGCTGCCTGGGGTACGCTCGACGATGCCGCGAAGCGCCACGTCCTCGCCTGCGTCGCCCTGCGACGGGTCAGCCCGCGCTGATGGCGTCGACGCCTCGAATCCCGAGCGTTCGCCTGATCGCGCGCGCAGTGGCGAGTGCGTCGTCGAGGGTCGCGCCGAGGCAGGTCGCGTGTCCCATCTTCCGGCCGCGTCGTGGCTCGTGCTTGCCGTAGAGGTGGAGCTTGCACGCCGGATGCGCGAGGACGCGGTCCCACGCCGGCGCGCGCATCCGGCCGTCGGAGTCGAACCAGAGATCACCGAGGAGGTTCACCATCACCGCGGGCGTATGCTGGTCGGTCGCCCCCGGAGGCATGCCGGCGAGGATGCGCGCCTGCTGCTCGAACTGCGACGTCACGCAGGCATCGATCGTGTAATGGCCGCTGTTGTGCGGGCGCGGCGCGATCTCGTTCACGAGAAGCTCGCCCCCCGACGCGACGAACATCTCGACGCAGAGCACGCCGCGGTAATCGAGTGCGGCGGCGATGCCGGTGGCCGTCTCCACCGCGCGTGCGGCCAGCGTCGGCTCGATCCGCGCGGGAGCGATCGAAACGTCGAGGATCCCGTCGCGATGCAGGTTCTCGGCCACCGGCCACGCGGCCGTGCGTCCGTCGTCGCCGCGCGCCACCACCACCGAGACCTCGCAGGCAAGATCGATCAGCCGCTCGAGCACGCACGGATTCCGGCCGAGCGCGGCGAATGCCGACGCGGTCTCTTCGTGCGTGGCGACGCGCGCCTGTCCCTTGCCGTCGTAGCCGAGGCGTGCGCTCTTGACGATTCCAGGCAGCAGCGTCGACGATGCCTTCGCAACATCGGCGTCCCCGCGCAGCACGGCGAACGGGGTCACGGCAAAACCGCTCCCCGACAGGAAGGTCTTCTCGCTGATGCGGTCCTGCGCGATCGCGACGCTGGCCGCGGAGGGCGTCACGCGAAGCCTGCGCGCGAGGAAATCGAGCGCGGCCGCCGGGACGTTCTCGAATTCGGTCGTCGCCGCGCGGCAGAGCGTCGCCATGCGCTCCAGCGCGGCGCCATCGAGATAATCGGCGCGAAGGTGCAGGTCGGCGACGCTGCCCGCCGGGCTCGCGTCAGCGGGGTCGATCACCGCGACGCGATAGCCGAGGCTCTGCGCAGCCATGCAGAACATGCGCCCGAGCTGGCCTCCGCCAAGCAGGCCGAGCCAGTGACCGGGCGCGATCGCGTCGGCGGAGGACGGGTCCTGCGAAGGATCGGCCGGCGCGTTCACGCCGACGGCGGCAGGCGCTGCGCCCGCGCCCCGTTCGTCTGCGTCTGGCGAAACGCCGCGAGCTTGCGCTGCAGGGCGGGATCGTGCGTGGCGAGCATCGCAATGGCGAACAACGCGGCATTCGCGGCACCGGACTCGCCGATCGCGAACGTCGCGACGGGGACACCCTTGGGCATCTGCACAATCGACAGCAGCGAGTCCTCGCCGCGCAGGTACTTCGAAGGAACCGGAACTCCGAGCACTGGCACCATCGTCTTCGCGGCGAGCATGCCCGGCAGATGGGCGGCGCCGCCGGCTCCGGCGATGATCGCGCGCAGGCCGCGCGTCGTCGCGTCTTCGGCATACTCGAACATGTCGTCGGGCATCCGGTGTGCCGACACGACGCGCGCCTCGTAGGCGATGCCGAACGCGTCGAGCTGGACCGCCGCGTGGCGCATCACGTCCCAGTCGCTTTCACTGCCCATGACCAACCCGACCAGCGGCGCCACCTTGCGCACAGCCATTCGCTCTCCCGGCGGAGTTCGTGCCGCGGATTCTAGCGCAGCGTTGCGCCGCCGCGACAACCGATGAGCCGTTCGCGCGCCTTCGGTGGACCGCCCATCGCACGCAGCGCTGATCCGGGTTGTGCACGCTGCGACGGTTGGCGACAATGCTCGTCGTGACACGGCGCGCCAATCATCGTTTCGCGCGTGCGGCGGGCGCGATGGTGGCCGCACTGGCGATCCTCTTGCCGACGACCTGCGTCGCGGCGCTCGTCGCCGCCGAGGTTCCCGTCGCCGCGGTCCCGGATACCGCGACCGGTACTTCGCCCGCAGGCGCCGCCTCCGCCGCACCGGCGGCTGCTGCGGCGTCCGCGGTCACGCCCGGCGAATCCGCAGCCGACGATGCGGCGTTCCTGACCGCCAAGGCAGCCTTCGATCGCGGTGATTTCGCGACGCTCGATGCGCTCGCCCCGGCACTCGAAAGCCACCCTCTCGCCCTCTACGTCCGCTTCTGGCAGCTCGATTCGCGCATCGACACGGCCGGCGACGACGCGATCCGCGACTATCTCGCGCGCTACCACGGCACGCCGCCGGCCGAGACCTTACACGTCGACTGGCTGAAGTCGCTCGCGAAGCGCGGTCAATGGGACGCCTTCACCGCAGCCTGGCCGCCACCGGGCGATCCCGACACCGAATTGCGGTGCGACGACATTCAGAACCGGATGCGCAGCGTGGGGGCGGCGGCGCTCGCGGAAGCGAAGCCATTCTGGTTCACCGGGTCATCGACCCCGCCCGCGTGCCAGCCGCTGTTCGATGCGCTGATCGAGCGTAACGCGATCACGCTGGTCGATCGCCGCGACCGCATGCGCCTCGCTATTGCGGCAGGCAATGTGCGGCTCGCGCGCACGATCGCGGACGCCCTGCCTCGCGGGAGCCGCATCACCGGGCGCGAGTTCGCCACCGTCGATCGCGATCCGCTACGCGCCGTCGTGCAGGGGAGATTCAACCTGAAGTCGCGCGCCGGGCGCGAGCTTGCGCTCTACGCGCTCGACCGCGCGTCGCGTCGCGACGCGGCCGCCGCGCGGGTCGGCTGGCTGCGGTGGCGCGGGAAGCTCGACGCAGCCGACCGCGACTACGGGAACCTGCGCGTCGCGTTGCGCGCAGCGCGCGATCTCGATCCACGCGCCGACGCGTGGTTCGACGACGTCCGCGGCGACCCGGCGCCGCAGGGAAGCGGCGACTGGCGCGTCTGGCGCGTTCGCGCTGCCTTGCGCGCCGGAGACTGGGCGGGCGTGGCGCGAGCGATCGCAGCGCTTCCCGACGATGAGAGGCTGCTTCCGGCGTGGCGCTACTGGCGGGCGCGAGCGTTCGCGTCGCTGGGCAATGCGGCGAAGGCACAGGAGCTCTACGCGACCTTCGCCGGCGACGTCGGCTATTACGGGTTGCTCGCCGCCGAGGCGCGCGGTGCGGGCAAGGCGGCGATCGCCCAGGCGGCGACTCCGGCAAAAGCGATCGATCCCGCTGCACTCGCCGGCTTCGCCGCGCGAAGCGGTGTCGTGCGCATGCTGCGACTCGCGCGTCTCGACCTGCGCCAGGCGTCGTACCGCGAATGGCGCAGCGCGTTGCGCGGACTCGACGATATGGGCCTCCTGGTCGCGTCGACCTACGCGAAGTCGGCCGGGCTTTACGATCGCGCCATCTACGCCGCCGATCGCACGCCGACATCGTTCGAACCGGCGCTTCGCTACCTGGCGCCGTGGCAGCCCGAGTTCGCGTCGGCCGCACGCGAGCAGGGGCTCGACGAAGAGTTGCTGTACGGCATCGCGCGTCAGGAATCGCGGTTCGCGCCGGATATCGTCTCGTCGGCCGGAGCGGTCGGACTGATGCAACTGATGCCGCGGACGGCGCGGTGGGTCGCGGGTCAACTCGCGTTCGACGGCTGGTCGTCCGATCTCATCGCGAACGTCGGCGTCAACACGCGCTTCGGCGCCTTCTACTTCCGCTACTGGAAGGATCGACTCGACGACCTGCCGGCGATGGCCGCCGCGGCCTACAATGCGGGACCGGGGCGGGCGCGCGCCTGGCGTCCGGCGACCGGCGCACTCGAGGGTGCGATCTGGGTCGAGACGATCCCGTTCAACGAAACCCGCGATTACGTGAAGAAGGTGCTCGCCAATACGATGTTCTACGCCTCCGTCCTCGGCCGCCCCTACGTTCCGCTGACCGAGCGCCTCGGCATCGTCACCGCACCCGACGTCGATCGCGCGAATCTCGCGGTGCGCGAGCCGTGACCGCGGTCGCGGAATCGCCGCGGACGGCGCGCTGGCCGCTCGACGCGCGCATCGAGCCTTCGCGCCAGCGCGTGCTGATCGTCGGTGGCAGCGGGTTCGTCGGACGCCACGTCGTTGCGAGGCTCGCCGCAGCCGGTAATGCGGTGACGGTGATCACCAGACGGCGCGAGCAAGCGCGTCACCTGATCCTGCTGCCGACGGTCTCCGTCGTCGAGGGCAATCCCTACGATCCCGCGGTGCTCGCGCGACACGCGGCCGGTGCGACGGCCGCGATCAACCTCGTCGGCGTCCTGCATGCCCACGGCCGGCAGGGCTTCATGCTCGCGCACTCGGAGCTGCCGAAGCTCCTCGTCGCGGCCTGCATCGACGCAGGCGTGCAGCGCGTCGTCCACGTCAGCGCACTCGGCGCGTCGTCCGACGCTCCGAGCCAGTATCTTCGATCGAAGGCCGCAGGCGAGGAGGTCGTCACCGGGTCGTCGCTAAAGTGGACGGTGTTCCGGCCTTCGGTGATCTTCGGTCGCGAGGATCGCTTCGTCAATCTCTTCGTGGCGCTCGGACGTCGATTGCCCGTGATGATCGTCGCAGGTGCGCGCGCGCGGTTCCAGCCGGTCTACGTCGGTGATGTCGCGCAGTGCATCGTCGCGGCGCTTGGCGACGATGCGACGATCGGTCAACGCTACGACCTCTGTGGTCCCGCGATCTACACGCTCGCAGATCTCGTCCGCTACGCGCTGCGAACCGCAGGCTGCGAACGCCCGATCATCCCGCTCGGCGCGGCGGCGTCGCGCTTGCAGGCGCGGATCATGGAATGGCTGCCCGGTCCGCTGCTGACGCGCGACAATCTCCGGTCGATGGAGCGCGACAGCGTCTGCGGCTGTGCGTTTCCTCCGCTCTTCGGGTTCGCCCCGACCGCGCTCGAGGCCGTGGCGCCCGACTGGCTGGCGCCGGCCGCGCGGGTCAGCCGCTTCGACACCTACCGCATTCGCAGCGGTCGCTGATGGCGCGGCGCGCGCGGCGGCAACCCGTGCGCAGCTATCGCGTCGGCGGCGCGGTCCGCGACGAGCTTCTGGGCCGGGAGCCCGGCGATCGCGATTACGTCGTCGTCGGCGCGACCCCGGAGATCATGCTCGCCTCGGGCTTCACTCCGGTCGGCCGCGACTTCCCGGTGTTCCTGCATCCCGAGACGCGCGAGGAATACGCGCTCGCGCGCACCGAGCGGAAAGCGGGGCGCGGGTACCGCGGCTTCGAGTTCTTCGCCACACCGGAGGTCACGCTCGAGGACGATCTCGCGCGGCGCGACCTCACGATCAATGCGATGGCGCGCGACGAGGACGGCCGCCTGATCGACCCGTGGGGTGGCGCGGCGGATCTCGCGAGAAGACTCTTGCGCCACGTGTCGCCCGCGTTCGCCGAGGATCCGCTGCGCGTGCTGCGCGTCGCGCGCTTCGCGGCGCGCTTCGGATTCCGCGTCGCGCCCGCGACGATGCGGCTGATGCGCGAGATCGTCGGCTCCGGCGAGCTCGAAACGCTGGCGCACGAGCGCGTATGGCAGGAGCTCGCGCGCGGGCTCGCCGAACCGCACCCGTCGCGGATGCTCGCGGTGCTGGAGCGCTGTGGTGCATTGGCCGTGCTTCTTCCGGAGCTCGATCGCGGCGCCGCCGCGGCGCGCGCGCTGGCGCGGACCCTCGATCGCGCGGCGCAGCACGCGCTGCCGCTCGCCGCACGCTATGCGATCCTCGTCCGCCCGTTCGGATCCGATCCGCGCCACGCGCCGCGCTCCGCGCGCGCGCGGGTGAGGCACGTCGAGACGATTTCGGCGCGCCTTCGGGTACCCGCCGAGTGTCGCGATGCGGCGCGGTCGCTCGCGCGCTGGCAGCACGTCCTCGCCGATCCGGCCGCCGCGACCCCGGCGACCCTGCTCGATCTCTTCCACGCGGTCGACGCGCTGCGCCGGCCCGCAAGACTCGACATCGTCGCGAGCGCGAGCCGCGAGATCACCGCCACGTCGCGCGGCGAACGCGGCGAACGCGGCGCGCGCGCCGCGGGCGCGCTCGCCGGAGCGCTCGCCGGAGCGCTCGCCGCCGTGCGCGCAGTCGATGCCGCGGCGATCGCACGCGGCGTCGGGGCTGGCACCGGGGGCGGCGCTGCGGCCGACCGCGCGGAGGGCAATCGCAGTGCCGCGATCGCCGCGGCGCTTCGCAAGGCGCGCCTCGCGGCGTTGCGCCGCTGGCGGATTCACGAGGCAGGACGCGGACGCGTTACGCGCGGTAGGCGAGCGCGCGCATGACGTCGGCCGCGGCGCGCATTGCGCCGCGCACCGGGAACGGCAGCGGCATTCCCCCGGCCTGATACGCCATCGCGCCGTGGCGCGCCTCGTCGTCACGCATCTGCTCGACGATTGCACGGCTGCGTGCGTCGTTCGCCGGCAGCCGGTCGAGGTGCGCGGTGAGGTGCTCCTCGACCTGACGCTCCGTCTCGACGACGAAGCCGAGATTCCAGCGATCGCCCCCGATCCCTGCGGCGAGCCCGATTGCGAACGATCCCGCGTACCAAAGCGGATTGAACAGTGATGTGTGCGCGCCAAGTTCGTCGAGGCGCTCGTGCGTCCAGGCGAGGTGATCCTCCTCCTCGCGCGCCGCCTCGGCGAAGCGCGCGCGGATCGAGCGATCGCGGGCCGTGAACGCCTGCGCCGAGTAGAGCGCCTGCGCGCAGACCTCGCCGGTGTGGTTGACCCGCATCAGCCCCGCGGCGCGACGCCTGTCCTCGACAGCCAGTTCGGCGTCGGGAACGCCGGAGGCCGGCGTAGGACGCGCGGCGGTCACCGCGTTGGTGAGCGTATGGAGCGCGCGGTCGAAGGCGACGATCAGCGACTCGATCATCGGTGCATCGTAAACGCCTGCGCGCCATCGCGCCACTGTGTCGGTGCTCGCGTGTCGCTGCTCGCGTTCACGGCGTGGCATCGAACGGGCGAAGGTCCCTTGAATGCCGGGCTTGGCCCCGGCATTCGGGCCATCGCCGTCGGCGACGACGTACGCCCGTCGCCTGGTGGCACAACGAGCGACTGCGAGCAATCCGATGCCGACGATCGCGACCCATTGATCTCGGCCGACTCGAATGGTGGTGCCGCTTCGCACCCGCGCTGACGTTTCGCGAGCGCAACAGCGATGCGCAAAACACAACGGGCGCCCGAAGGCGCCCGCTGCGTCAGGACTCCCGGCGAGCCGGGATCGACGGCGTTGGATCAGAAGAAGTGGATCATGCCCAGCACCAGCCCACCCGGATCGGCGCCACGCGCCGCGGTCGGGTACGGGTTGATGTTCAGGATGTAGCCGCCGTTGCTCTTGTTGTTGATCTTCACGTAGCCCGCGTACACCTGCGTGCGCTTCGAAAGCGGATACGTGTAGGAGACCTCCCACTGGTCGGCGCCAGTATCCGAACCCTTCACGAGACCACCGACCTGCGTGCCATCTGCCGCACTGCCCGAGCCGTTGCCGGCGTGACCCCAGAACGCGTAGATCTTGCCCGGGCCTGCGGGGATCGTGCCGCTGACGCCCCAGAAGTTGCGCTTCAGGTCGCCGGTCGGCGTGTCGAACTTCATGTACTCGTAGACGGCTGCGAGGCGCACCGGACCGAAGTCGTAACCGCCGGTAAGCGTGAACTCGTTGTCGTCGAGGCCGTCCCCACGGTACTGCTGGTTGTGGTCCCAGTTCGCGCCGACCTGGATCGGGCCATTGTTGTAGATCGAGCCGACGTTGACCGCGTAGCCGTGACGCAGCTCGCCATCGTGACCGTTCGGGTTGCACGAGGACGTGCCCGACGAATCGCACAGCGACACCATGCCGCTGAACGTCAGGCCGTTGAACGACGGTGAGTCGTAACGCAGGTTGTTCTGGTTGCGCGTGTCGAAGCCGCCTGCCGCACGCGAATACTGGTCCATCCCCCACAGTGCCGCCGTCGACAGGACCGACGTGAGGTAGGTCGGCACGTTCCCGAAGATCCCGTGCATGTCGTCGGTGATGTTCAGGAAGTTCCCCGCCTTGAACGTGCCCCAGTCGCCCTGCAGGCCGACGAAGGTCTCGCGACCACCGAGGTTGCCGCCGTTCGAGTCGCCGTTGATCGACGACTCGATCTGGAAGATGGCGTTCAGTCCGCCACCGAGCGATTCGACGCCGCGAACACCGAAGCGCGACGAGTTGCTCGACAGGCGCACCGCCGTCGGGTTGGAACCGTCGGCCTGCTGGCCTCTCATAAATTCAGTGGTCAGGTTCAGCCGGCCATAAAGCACGACGTTTGCGGTCTGCGCCTGCGCAGCCAGCGGCATCCCGAGAATGCCCGCGACTGCGACAGCGACGAGCTTCTTCTTCATTGAGACTCTCCTATATCGGAAAAATTTGGCAAGGAAACAGCCGACTGCGCCTGCCATCGAAACCTTCTCAACTCTGGCGAGAAGTTGAGGCCATTGTGCCAAACGGCCGAAAGCATTGGCAAGGCAACTCGCCGGCGCGCTCGGCCCCTCTTGCGCGCTGTTGTGCCGAAGCAACACGGACCCGGCCGGGCCGGCATCGCAGCCTGTCGGAGCTTCGTCGCTTAACTGGTTGATTAGCATCGGGAAGTGTAGCCGCCACCGCATCTGACCCGGCCGATCGAGACGAATTCGGACATTTTCCCCAGAAAAGTCCCGCCGCACCGGCCCCGCGCTGCCACTTTCCTGCGGGTATTTCCCCCGATTGAGCGAAAATCCGCGCCTCCAGGGCCGACTCCGGGGTGGTGATTGACGGCAAGCGCCGTATGGGAAGCGGGCGCGCTGGCGGCGCTGCTCTCGGCGGCCGCGCTGGCCGTACTCGTGCGCGTCGGCGGCGCGCTGCCCCAGGACATTCCGAATGCCCGCTCGCTCCACGGGCGGCCGATTCCGCGCGCGGGCGGATTCGCGATCTGGAGCGGATTCATTCCGGCGGCGCTGCTGTTTCCACCGTCGTTCCCCGGCGGCGTTGTGGCGTGGCTCGTCCCGTGGGCACTGCTCGTCGTCGTTTCGGCATGGGACGACTGGCGCGCAGTACCCGTCGTGCCCAGGCTCGTCGCGCACGCCGCAGCGGCGCTGTGGCTCGGCTGGATGCTCGCCGGAAACGCCGCCGCGACGTCCGTGCACGTGCCGGTGTGGGTCGCCGTCGCCGGCATCGTCGTGATCGTGGTGTGGGCATCGAACCTGTTCAACTTCATGGACGGCAGCGACGGACTGGCTGCGACGATGGGAGTGATCGGATTCGCATCGATGGGCGTCGCTGCCCGCCACGCGCCTGCGGCGCCGGCGCTCTTCGCGCTCGCCGCGGCGATCGTGCCGTTCCTCGCCGTCAACCGGCCGCCCGCGTCGATGTTCCTCGGTGATGCCGGTGCGGTGCCCCTCGGTTTCCTCGCCGCCGCGTTCGCTCTCGACGGCGTCGTCGCGTCGCGCTGGCCGGCGTGGTTCCCGCTGCTCGTGTTCCTTCCCTTCGTCGCCGATGCGACGTTCACGCTCGTGCGGCGCTCGCTTGCCGGTGCGCCGGTGTGGGAGGCGCATCGTGACCACTGCTATCAGCGCCTGAACCGCCTCGGCGCCGGGCACGCGGGAACACTCGCCGTGTATGCCGCACTGATGATCGCCACCGCCGCTACCGCCCTCGTCTGCCTCTACGCCGCACCCGATGCGGGCAGCTGGGCGCTCGCCGGCTGGTCGGCTGTCGTGCTCATGTTGTTCGCGGCAATTGATTATCATTGGCGCAAGAACGACAAGACCGCCCCCCGGTGATGACCCCCTCCTTCAACTGGCGCTTTGCGCTCGCATTCGTCCACGACGTGTGCGTCACCGCGATCGCCTGGATCGCGATCTACTGGCTGCGCTTCAACCTCGACCTGCGCCAGCCGTTCGCCGAGGACATGTGGTCGACGCTTGTCTGGATCGTTCCGCTGCAGGCGACGATTTTCCTCTCGCTCGGGCTCTATCGCGGGCTGTGGCGCTTCGCGAGCCTGCCGGACCTGCAGCGGATCATGCTCGCCGCGGGCCTCGGCGCGATCCTGATTCCGCTCGTGCTCGTCATGCTGAAGCTGCAGACTGCGGTGCCGCGCAGCGTGCTCGTCTTCTATCCGATCGCGCTGATCTTCCTGATGGCCGGATCGCGCTTCGTCTACCGCATTTGGAAGGAGCATCGGCTCTACAGCCCGCTCGTGGCGCTCGGCGAGCCGGTCCTCGTCGTCGGGGCAGGCGAAGCGGGCGAGCGGCTGACGCACGCGCTCGCACGGAGCGTCCAGTGGCGGGTGATCGGACTGCTCGACGACGATCGCACGAAGCACGGCCGGCAGCTCCATCACGCGACGGTGCTGGGTCCGATCGGCGACCTCGCGGTGTGGACGCGCCGCTACGGCGTGCGCAAGGTGATCCTCGCGCTTCCTTCGGCGAACCACGCCGTGCGCCGGCGCGTCGCCGAGCTGTGCGCAGCCGCTGGCGTCGAGGCGCTCACGGTTCCCGCCTACGACGAGCTCATGACCGGCCGGCTGCCGCTCACCATGCTGCGCAACGTCGAACTCGACGACCTGCTCGGGCGCGACCCCGTCGTGCTCGACAACGCGGGCATCGCCGAATGGCTGGGCAACCGCGTCATCATGGTGACCGGCGCCGGCGGATCGATCGGCGCCGAGCTTTGCCGGCAGATCGCGCGCTTCCGTCCTGCGCGGCTCGTGCTGTTCGACATCTCCGAGGCGGCCCTCTACGAGATTCGCACCGAGCTCCTCGACAGCTTTCCGCAGCTCGGCGTCGCCGCCGTCGTCGGCGACGTCAAGCATGCAGCGCTCGTCGAGGACACGCTCGCGCGCGAGAAACCCGACGCGATCTTCCACGCCGCGGCGTACAAGCACGTGCCGCTGATGGAGGAGACCAACGCGTGGCAGGCGGTGCTGAACAACACCTACGGCACCTTCGTGCTGGCGAGCGCGGCGGTGGCCGCGAAGGTCGAGAAGCTCGTGCTGGTGTCGACCGACAAGGCGGTCAATCCGACATCGGTCATGGGCGCGAGCAAGCGCGTCGCCGAGCAGGTGTGCCAGTCGCTGCAGGGTGGCGTCACCCAGTTCGTGATCGTGCGCTTCGGCAACGTGTTCGGCAGCGCCGGCAGCGTGATCCCGCGCTTCGCCGAGCAGATCTCTCGCGGGGGACCGGTGACAGTCACCCATCCCGACATCACGCGCTTCTTCATGTCGCTCTCCGAAGCGACGCAGCTCCTGCTCCAGGCCGGCCTGCAGGGAAGGGGCGGCGAAATCCTCGCACTCGACATGGGTGATCCCGTGCGCATCGTCGACCTCGCGCGCGACATGATTCGCCTGTACGGCGCCGATCCCGACCGCATCGCGATCGTGTTCACCGGCCTGCGCCCCGGCGAGAAGCTCTACGAGGAGCCGCTCGCGTCCGAGGAGACGACGAAGCCGACGACGCACCCGAAGCTGCGCATCGCGCAGGCGCGTCCGGCCAATCCCGACGCAATCCGCCAGCTGGTCGCGTGGTGCGAGCGCGACCGCGTCGCCGACGACGGCGAGGTGCGCGCGCGCCTGCAGGTCTGGATTCCCGAATACGCACCGCCGGCTGGCGCGTCGGTCAAGCCGATTCCAATCGATTCGGAAGCGGAGACGGTGGCGGTGCCGTTGCGCGTCCCGCGACGGCGCTAAGGTCACGTTCGCGACGGCAGCCGTAGCCGAGCAGCATCGCCGCGAGCGCCCAGAACTCCTTGGCGTTGCTGCGGTAGAGGAAATCGTCGGTCTGGCTCTTGACGACGAAGCCGACGACGATCGCGAGCCCGATCAACCCCGCGACTGCCAGCGCGTGGTCGCGCGAGCGCAGGTAGCGCAGGTAGCGCAGCGCGAGTGCCGCGAGCGTCGCCGCGAAGAAGGCGAGGCCGGGGAGTCCGCTCTGCAGCGCCTGGCTCGCGAACACGTTGTGCGCGTGGACCAGCATCGGATTGTCGAGCTCGCGCGTGAGCTGGCGGGCGAGGATCCGGCGACCGAAACCGTAACCGGTCCACGGCCGCTCTTCGATCCGCTGCGCGACGTCCTCCCAGAGGGCCAGGCGCGGATCGTTGGCGAGCGTCGCCTCGGGGCTCTCTTCGCCCTGATAGGCGATGTTCGCACGCTCGACGACCGAGTCGACGAATCCGACGGCGAACGCGCCCATCAGCGCGACCAGCGCGACCGCCAGCACAATCCGCCCGCGCCACATGCGCCGGTGCCAGCGGAGCCCGGCCGCGATCGTCACCACTGCGACGGTGAGCGCAAGCGCGATCCACACCATCCGGTTGCCGGTGAGCCGGGCGGTGGCGAGAAGCAGAACGACGAGGACGGCTCCGAGCGCGAGCGGCGTCCTGCCGCCGCCGAAACCAAGCGGCGGCGGCGCGACGACGCAGACCAGGAGCGGCGCTGCGAGCACGAGCCACGTCGACCACGCGCCGACGCCGTAATGGAATCGGTAGGGAATCCACGTTCCCCAGGCGATCTCCATCGCGATCGCGATCGCGGCGAGGACGCCGAGGCTGGCGAGCGCGGTCGCCATCAGCACGCGCACGCTCGCCGCATCGCGCGCAGCGACGTGGAAGATCAGCATGACGAGGAGACTGTAGGCGACCTCGGTCTCGAGCTGATCCAGCGAATAGCGCGGATCGATCGACCAGGCGAGCGACAGCCACGACCACACCGCCCAGAGGGCCAGCGGAACGAGGATCGCGGGCCCCGCGAACGGGATCGGCGTCGCGCCGGGCCGACGCGAGCGCAGCCACACTGCGAGCGCCAGCACGCCGCTTCCGGCGAATGCTACCGAGCGCACGAATGTCGCCGCGTTGGTCGGCAGCACGAACAGGTACGCCGCCGCGAACACGAGCAGCGCGCGCGCGAAGTACGCGCCGATCCGGCCGGCCCCGGCGGCCGTCACCGCGGCGGCATCCGGCCGAGCCAGGGGTTCAACTCCGGATCGTTGTACATCTTGAACTGGCGATAGACGCGCCAGAATGCCGCACCCGCCGCGGCGCGCGCGAGCAGCGTGTCGAGGCACCGTGCGAGGTCGTCGCGCTGCAGCTCGAGGCGTGCGAGTTTCCCGGTGCACGACGCGATATGCGCGGGCGTCGTATCGGTTCGCTGCGCCTGGATGCGCATGTGGTGAACCTTGAGCGCGAGGATCGACAGGCGGTCGACGATCGAGCCCGCGGTCTCGGAGTTGTGCCACGCGCCTGGAAGCGCCGACACCTCGGCGATGCGCACGAGCAGTGCTTCGTCGATGCGCTCGACCGCATCGTTGCGGAGCTGGTTGTAGCCGTCGATCGCCCGCTTCGATGCCGCGATCGCCGAGTCGGGGACGTCGGTGCGCCGCGCCTGGTCTTCAGCGTTCCACAGCAGATGGTTGCATCGATGATTCGCGGCAATGTGCAGCCACGTGTCGTCGCGCGCCTCCTTGCCGCTGCCGCCTGTGTGCGGCGGTGTGTCGGCGGCGGGCCCCGCGGCGATGGCCGCGACGTGGAATGCGACGATCGATGCGGCGCGAACATCGGCAAACGGGTCGGTCACGGGTGCCAGGTCTCCGGGGCAGGACTCGGCGCCGCGGCAAGCGACACCAGCGAATCGATCGCGCGCAGCACATCGGCGACGCCGATCGCGGGCATGCACAGATGCCGAGGGCACTGGGCCGGCGTGCGCGCGCAGCGGCGCACCCACGCGATCCGGCGCTTGAACAGGAGCGGCTGGTCGCGGCACGGAAAGGGGTCGACGGTGACGGCGCGGTAGGGCGCGTCGCGCCAGAATGCGCCAGCGCCGCACAGCAGCGCCGAGCCCGGACCGAACAGCGCGACGGTGGGAACGCCGACGATGCGTCCGAGATGGGCGACCCCGGTGTCGGGCGCGACGAGCAACCGCGCGCCTTCGACGAGCTGCCAGAGCTGCGCGAGGTCGAGGCGACCCGCGAAGGACGCGAAGCGGTCGCTGCCGTGGATCGCGGCGATCAGCCCTTCCTCGCCGCGGCCGGCGGACCATACCGGGGTCACTCCGCGGGCGGCGAGTGCGGCGGCGACCGCCGCCCAGCGTTCGGCTCCCCAGCGCTTCAGCGGCGAGCTCGCGCCGACATGCAGCACCGCATAAGGCGTGCGCGGGGCATCGAAGGCCTCCGACGGCGGCGCCCGCCATTCGCCGGCGCGAAACGGCACGGGTTCCGGCCCCGATGCGAGCGTCGCGACGAGGTCACCCCACGCCGCGGGCTGTTGCGGGTACTCGATCTCGACGTCGACCGGCCAGCTCTTCGTGGCCGGGCGGTCGCCGCCGAACGCGATGATCCAGCGGGCGCGCATCGCCGCGGCGAGCCACGCATAGCGATTGTCGCCCGGCACGTATGCGACGTCGAAGGGCGCTTCCGCGAATAGCGGGCCGAGGTCGCCGCGGGGATCGAACGGCAGCGCGCGCACGTCCCACGGCTTCGTCGCGTAGAGCGGCGCGATCGCCGGCGACATCGTCATCGCGATCTCCGCGCCGGGATGGAGTGAGCGCAGCTTCTTCAGAAGCGGCGACAGCATCAGCGTGTCGCCGAGGAGC
>JAICXH010000024.1 GCA_025981645.1 Burkholderiales bacterium | reverse complement strand
GGGCGACGTGAAGGACGTGCTGCTGCTGGATGTCACGCCGCTCTCGCTCGGCATCGAGACGCTGGGTGGCGTGATGACCAAGCTCATCCAGAAGAACACGACGATTCCGACCAAGGCGCAGCAGGTATTTTCGACCGCCGACGACAACCAGGGCGCGGTGACGATCCACGTGCTGCAGGGAGAACGCGAGCGCGCGAGCGGCAACAAGAGCCTCGGTCAGTTCAACCTCGAAGGGATTCCGCCCGCACCTCGCGGCTTGCCGCAGATCGAGGTCACCTTCGACATCGACGCCAACGGCATCCTCCACGTGTCGGCGAAGGACAAGGCGACCGGCAAGGAGAACAAGATCACCATCAAGGCGAACTCGGGCCTGTCCGAGGACGAGATCCAGCGGATGGTGAAGGACGCTGAAGCGCACGCCGACGAGGACCGCAAGCTGATGGAGGTCGTGCAGGCGAGGAACGGCCTCGACGCGCTCGTCCACAGCGTGAAGAAGTCGCTGACCGAATTCGGCGACAAAGTCGAAGCGAGCCAGAAGGGTGCGATCGAGTCGGCGCTGAAGGATGCCGAAGAGCTCCTGAAGGACAAGGACGCGACGAAGGAAGCGCTGGAGGCGAAGGCCGAGTCGCTCGGTACCGCTTCGCAGAAGCTCGGCGAGGCGATGTACGCGCAGTCGCAGGCGCAGTCGCAGGCTGGGCAGGGCGGGTCCGCCGGGGGCGCCGGTTCGTCGGGTGACGCGGGCACGGCCGGCGAAGAGAAAGTCGTCGACGCCGAGTACACGGAAGTCAAGGACCGCAAGTAGCGGACCGCACGTAGCCGCGTCGCGCCGTCCCGCGACGCGGCGCTGCCGGCATTCGTGCAGGCGTTTCGGTATGCGGAAACGTGGCGAGGGGATGCGCCCAGGCGTCTATGGCTAAACGCGACTATTACACCGTCCTCGGCGTCAATCGAGACGCTGGCGAAGACGAAATCAAGAAGTCCTATCGCAAGCTCGCGATGAAATATCATCCGGATCGAAATCCGGATGATCATCACGCCGAGGAGAAGTTCAAGGAAGCGAAGGAGGCCTACGAGGTCCTCACCGACTCGCGCAAGCGGGCGGCGTACGACCAGTTCGGCCACGCGGGTGTCGATCCGTCGATGGGTTTCGGCGCAGCCGGGGCCCGTGGTGCGGAGGGATTCGGCGGTTTCGCCGACGCCTTCGGCGACATCTTCGGCGAGATCTTCGGCCAGTCGCGCGGCGGGCGTGGGAACGGTGTCTATCGCGGCGCCGACCTGCGTTACAACCTCGAGCTCTCGCTCGAAGAGGCCGCGCGGGGCGCCGAGATCAAGATCCGCATCCCGACCCTCGAAGCCTGCGCGACCTGCCACGGCAGTGGCGCGAAAGCGGGGACGCGCCCGCAGACCTGTCCGGCCTGCCACGGACGCGGCGAGGTGCGTGTCTCGCAGGGATTCTTCTCGATCCAGCAGACCTGCCCGCAATGCCATGGCACCGGCAAGATCGTCGCGGACCCCTGTGCGACCTGCCAGGGCGCCGGGCGCATCAAGACCCACAAGACGCTGTCAGTCAAGATCCCTGCGGGGGTCGACCAGGACGACCGCGTGCGCCTCACCGGCGAGGGCGAGGCAGGGACCAACGGAGGACCGCCCGGCGATCTCTACGTCGTCGTCAGCCTCAAGCCGCATCAGGTGTTTCAGCGTGACGGCGCGGATCTTCACTGCGAGATGCCGATCAGCTTCGCCACTGCGGCAATGGGCGGTGAACTCGAGATCCCGACGCTCGACGGGCACGCACGTCTCAAGATCCCCCCCGAAACGCAGACCGGACAGGTGTTCAGGCTGCGCAACAAGGGCATCCGTCCGGTGCGCGGTTCGGTGACCGGAGACCTCTACTGCCACGTCGCTCTGGAAACGCCGGTCAAGCTGACCGCGCGCCAGAAGGAGATCCTGCGCGAGTTCGAGGCGATCAACCAGGAGGATCCCGGAGAACACAGCCCTCGCGCACGCTCGTTCTTCGAGAAGGTCCGCGACTTCTTCGGCTCCTGAGAACGTGCGCTACGAGCTCCATTACTGGCCGGGCATCCAGGGGCGCGGCGAATTCGTGCGCCTCGCGCTCGAGGCCGCCTCCATACCGTACGTCGACGTCGCGCGCGGCGCGGGCGGCGTCGCGCGGATGCAGAGTCTGCTCGCGTCGCACGGCGAGGTGCACGCGCCGTTCGCACCCCCGTTCCTGAAAGCGGGCACGCGCATCGTCGGCCAGACCGCGAACATCCTGCTCTTTCTCGGCGAGCGACACGGACTCGCGCCGCGGTCCGACGCCGGGCGCCTGTGGACCCACCAGCTTCAACTCACCGTCGCCGACCTCATCGCCGAGGTGCACGACACGCATCACCCGATCGCGTCGTCGCTCTACTACGCGGATCAGCGCTCGGAGGCGCGCCGCCGCGCGCGCCACTTCGTCGACGAGCGACTGCCCAAGTACCTCGGCTACTTCGAGCGCGTGCTTGCCGCCAACCCGCGCGGCCCGCGCCATCTCGTCGGGGGCAGCCTCACCTACGTCGATCTGTCGATGTTCCAGGTGATCGACGGCCTGCGCTACGCGTTCCCGCAGGCGATGCGGCGCATCGCGCGCCGCGTGTCGGGCCTCGGGCGGTTGCATGCCGAGGTCGCATCACGGCCGCGGGTCGCCGCCTATCTCGCGTCGGAACGGCGCGTTCCGCACAGCGAGGACGGCATCTTTCGCCACTATCCCGAGCTCGACCGCTAGTCCGGCGTACGGTGTATTAGGGGAACGCGGGGATGTGCGGGTCGATCCCGCGATCTTCGGCTTCGGGGTGGCGCCCGCGCATCCGATCACGGACCTCGTTCAAGCGGTGATCGGGAACGTCGGCCATCACGAGGATGCGACCGGCGTCGATCGCCGGGCCGAACTGGCGCAGGCGCGAGTTCGGCGTCGAGCTGCCGACCATGCTCGACACCCATGTCCCGAACAGCGCGCCGACGATGGCAGCGCCGAGCACCGTCACGATCTGCCACTGCTCGTCGGGCACCAGCGTCGTCACCAGCGCGATGCCGACCGCGACGCCGAGGACGGCGCCGATCCCGAGTCCAAGCTGCGCGCCGTGAACGACGTCGGATTTCTGCAGCAGGTTCGCCTCGTGCAGGCCCATCATCGAGGTCCCGCGTCGCGCAAGGACGTGGATATGGCGTTCGTCCACGCGGGCGAGCAGGAGGTCATCCATCATCCTGCGTGCGCTCGGGAGGTCCGGCATCACGAAGAAGAGTCGTCGACGCATGATCGAGTGCCTCCGTCAGGTCGATTCGAGTCCGGACGGGATCCGTAACCGGCCTTTCCCGTCCCCCGGTTCGTTGGGCACGCCCCTGCTACGATTCGTTCCTCACCGGCGACATCCGGCCGCCGGTGCGACCCGAGGTGTACGAGCATGATTAGATTTGCAATCGCGGCGCTTGCCTTCGCGCTTGCCGTACCGAGCGCGGTCGCCGAGATCAGGATCGGATTGATGGTGTCGGCCACCGGCCCGACGTCGGCGATTGGCATTCCGCAGCGCAATACCGGGCAGATCCTGCCGCACACGATCGGTGGCGAGCGGGTTCGCTACTTCTCGCTCGAGGACGGCGGCGACCCGACACGCGCGGTGCAGAACGCGAAGAAGCTGATCCAGGAGGATCACGTCGACGCACTGATCGGCCCGTCGACGACGCCCAACGCGTTCGCCATCCTCGACGTGATCGCCGAGGCCAAGGTGCCGCTCCTCGCCACCGTCGGCAGCTCTTCGATCGTCGAGCCGCTCGACGCGAAGAAGCGCTGGGTGTTCAAAACGACGCAGAACGACGAGCTGATCGCCTCGGTACTGCTCGCGCACATGGTGAAGCACGGCGTGCGCAACGTGGGCTTCATCGGTTTCTCCGATCCCTACGGCGACAACTGGCTCAAGGTGTTCAGCGCGCTGGGCGAGAAGGATGCCGTGCACATCGTCGCTGCCGAGCGCTACGGCCGCACTGACGCAAGCGTCGTCGGGCAGGTGCTGCGCCTGATCGCCACCAAACCGGATGCCATCCTGATTGCTGCGGTCGGCGGTCCCGCAGTGCTCCCCGAGGCAACGCTTCGCGAGCAGGGCTACACGAGCCCGATCTACCAGACGCACGCGGTCGCTACACAGGACTTCATCAAGCTCGGCAAGGGCAAGGTCGAAGGATCGATCCTCGCCGCCGGTCCGATGCTCGTCATCGACGAGATTCCGGACTCCAATCCGACGAAGAAGGTCGCGCTCGACTACATCGAGAAGTACCGTAAGACGTTCGGCATCGAGCCCGCGACGTTCGGCGCCAATGTCTGGGATGCGGGAATTCTGCTCGAGCGTGCCATCCCGATCGCACTGAAGCATGCGAAGCCCGCCACCGAGGCGTTCCGCATCGCGCTTCGCGACGCGCTCGAAGGCGAGAAGGGGGTGGTCGGCTGCCAGGGCGTGTTCGACATGTCGCCGACCAACCACAACGGCATGGACGAGCGGGCGCGAGTGCTGGTGACGATCCGCGGCGGCCGCTTCAGGCTGCTCGCCGACTGACGCCGGGCGCGTCCGCGCAACCTCGGCGCCTACGATGCGCATCGTCGGGATCATGCTCGCCGCGGGCGAGGCTCGGCGATTCGGCGGCGGCAAGCTTCTCGCGGTGATGCCGCAGGCTCCGCAGGGTATCCCCTCCGGCACCTGCGTCGCCGCCGCTTCGGCGCTGCGACTCACGTCGGCGTTGACCGAGGTCGTCGCCGTCGTACGGCCGGGTGACCGTGTGCTCGCCGCCGCACTCGCCGGGCTTCCGCTTCGCGTCGTCGAATGCGCGCACGCCGGCGCTGGCATGGGCGCGAGCCTCGCCTGTGGCGTCGATGCGGCGGCCGGCGCCGACGGATGGGTCGTCGCCCTCGCCGACATGCCGTGGGTTGCCCGCACGACGATCGCCGCGGTGGCCGCCGCGCTGGGCGCAGGCGAGGACATTGCGGCCCCGGCGTATCGGGGGACGCGCGGCCATCCGGTCGGCTTCGCGAGCCGCCACTACGCGGCACTCGCCGCACTGTCCGGCGACACCGGTGCCCGCGAGATCGTCGCTGCCCATCGCGGCCGCGTGGCGGTCATCGAGGTCGACGATGCCGGGATTCTGCGCGACGTCGACACCCCCGGCGACCTCGATCCTCGCTGACATCGACACCTGCCGCACGCGCGCGTGGCAGAATCAGGGCTCCAACAAACCCGACTGAGGAGGGGAACCCATGCAACGCTCAGTGAAGACGCTGGCGGCCGCCTGCGCAGTGGTGGCGCTCGCGGTCGGCGCCGGCGTGCGCACCGCGGCAGCCGAGGACACGATCACGCTTGGCGCTGCCGTGTCCCTGACGGGCAAGTATTCGGTCAACGGGAAGAACACCCAGGACGGCTACAACCTCGCTGCCAAGGTGATCAACGAGCACGGCGGGGTCAAGGTCGGCGGCAAGGCGTACCAGCTCAAGATCGTCTATTACGACGACGAATCGACGTCGGCGCGAGGCGCGCAGCTGGTCGAGCGGCTGATCAGCCAGGATCACGTCGATTTCGTCCTCGGGCCCTATGGCTCGGCACTGACCAAGGCAATCGTGCCGATCACCGAGAAATACGGCGTGCCGATGGTCGAGGGCAACGGTGCCGATCGGGGGCTGTTCACCAAGGGCTACAAGTACCTGTTCGCCACGCTGAACACGTCCGACTACTACCTTCGCGCGGCGGTCTCGATCCTCGCCGACGAGGCGAAACGCGAGGGCCGCGATCCGAAGTCGCTGAAGATCGCGATCGCGATCGAGAACGACAACTTCTCGCAGGACGTCCGCGACGGCGTCGAGGAGGACGCGAAGAAGTACGGCATGCAGGTGGTCATCGACGACAAGCTGCCGGCGGACCTGAACGACATGACGGCGACGCTCACCAAGGTCAAGGCGCTGAAGCCCGACGCATTGTTCATCTCCGGCCATGAGAAGGGCGCCGTGCTGGGCATTCGCGAGGTCGCTGCGCAGCGGGTCTACGTGCCGATGCTCGCGCTCACCCACTGCGATTCGGCCCAAATCACCGAGAAGTTCGGCAAGGATGCGAACTACGCGTTCTGCGGCTCGCAATGGGATTCGCGGATGACCTACAGCGACCGGTGGTTCGGCAATCCGCAGAAATACGCCGAGCTGTTCAACGCGACCTTCCACTACGAGCCGCCGTACCAGGCCGCCGAATCGACAGCTACGGTCGAGGTGTTCGCCGACGCGATCGCACGCGCAGGCTCGCTCGACCGCGCGAAGGTGCGCGACGCCATCGCCGCGACCGACATGATGACGTTCTACGGGCCCATCAAGTTCGATGCGACCGGCAAGAACATCGCCAAGTCGATGGTCATGTATCAGGTGCAGGACCAGAAATACGTCGTTGTCGCACCGGCGAAATGGGCGACCGGCAAGCCGATCTTCCCGGCGCCGCAGTGGGACAAGCGCTAGCCGCGCGCGTCCGCGCATGAGCTGCACCCGGCGCCCGGGCGGGCGCCGGGACATCGCCTGCGCGTTCGGCGTGGCGTCGCGTACCGGGTGACGCAGCAATGTCCAACCTGACGGTCCTCGCCGACGCGCCGGTCCTTCTGGTGCAGCTCGTCGTGAGCGGCATCCTGGTCGGTGCGATCTTCGCGCTGGTCGCCTATGGCATGGCGCTCGTCTGGGGCGTCATGAACATCATCAACATCGCGCAGGGCGAGTTCGTGATGCTCGGCGGCTACGTCGTGTTCTTCCTCGATCGGGCCGGCATCGCGCCGGTCTTCGGCATTCCGGTGGCGGCGCTCGTGCTGTACGTCGTTGGCGTCGCGCTCTATCACACGGTCATCCGGCGCATCGTCGGTCGCGACATGTTCACGTCGATTCTCGCGACGTTCGGGATCAGCATCCTGCTGCAGCAGCTCGCCAACCAGCTCTTCAGCGCCGACATCCGCACTGTGCGCTCCGGATTGCCGAGTCTGTTCTTCGCCGACGGGATGATCACCATCCCCGAAGTCAATCTGGTCGGCTTCGCAGCGGCGGTCGTCGTCGGCGCGCTCCTGGTCGCGTTTCTCCGCACCACGCGGATGGGTCAGGCGATCCGCGCCACCGCGCAGAATGCGCGCGCGGCGCGCGTGCTCGGCATCGACACCGATCGCGTCTATGCGACGACGTTCGCCATCAACTGCGCCATCTGCGGCGCTGCCGGAGGCCTCGTTGCGATGACGTGGTTCATCCAGCCTTACCTCGGCCTCACCTATACGCTGCGGTCGTTCATGATCGTGATCGTCGCCGGGCTCGGCAATCTTTCCGGCGTGATCGTCGCCGGCGCCGGCCTCGGCGTCGTCGAGGATCTCGCCGGCTTCGTCCTCGGTTCGGAATACCAGACCGCGTTCGTGTTCATGCTTCTGGTGGTGATCCTCGTCGGACGCAACCTGTGGCTCGCGCGCGAGCGCCGCTCGTTGCGATGACGAAGTCCGGCCGGAGCGTCGCCGCTGCGATCGCGGTTGCTGTCACCGGACTCGCTCTGCCCTGGATCGTTCCGTCGATCACGACGCAGGCCGCATTCCTGTGGCTGATGATCCTGTTCTCGCTCACCTGGGACATCAACGGCGGGCAGATGGGTTACAACTCCTTCGGCAACGTGTTCTTCTTCGGCGTCGGCGTCTACGCCTGCGCGCTGGTGCAGCGCGACTCCGGACTGTCGTACTACGCGGGACTCGGCGCAGGCATCGGCGCAGGTGCGCTCGCCGCGGCACTGTCGGCGCTGGTATTGGGTCCGGCGATGCTCGCGATCCGCGGGCACTACTTCGCGATTGCCACGCTGGGTCTGTCCATCGTCGCCGCCAATGTCGCCTCGGCGTGGGAGTACATCGGCGCCGCCTCGGGCATTGCGGCGCCGCTCTTCCCCGGCGCGATCGGCGGCCGCGCGAAGTTCTTCTACTACCTGCTCTTCGCGCTTGCCGTGCTGACCTTCCTGCTGGTGCGCAGGCTGTACCGCTCGCGGCTCGGCCTCGCGATCAACGCGATCCGCGACGACGAGGACAAGGCCGAGGCGATGGGCCTGCACACGACGCGCTACAAGGTCTTCGCGTGGTCGATCGCCGCACTGCTCCTCGGCGCGGCGGGGGGGCCGGTCGGCAATCTCGTCGGCTTCATCGACCCCAACGACCTCGCATTCGCGGGCGCCACGTTCGGCGTGTGGATGGTGCTGATGGCGGTGCTGGGCGGCAAGGGCACGCTGTGGGGTCCGGTCATCGGCGCCGTGGTGTTCCACGTGACGCAGGAGCTGTTCTGGACGTGGCTGCTCGGCTGGCAGCGCGTCGCGATGGGACTCCTGATCGTGGTCATCGTCGTGTTCTTCCCCACCGGGATCCTCGGCTGGGTCGCGCGCCGGCGCACGACCGCAGCATGAGCACGCTTCTCGAGGTCCACGGCGTCAGCAAGCGCTTCGGCGGCGTGGTCGCGAACCGCGAGGTGTCGCTCGACGTCCCGGAAGGCTCGATCACCGGGCTCATCGGCCCCAACGGCTCCGGAAAGACGACGCTGTTCAATTCGATCGCCGGAACGCACCCGATCGACTCGGGGTCGATCCGCTTCGACGGGCACGAGATCTCGCGCCTGCGCGTGCCGCAGGTTGCGCGGCTCGGCATCGTGCGCACGTTCCAGCAGACGCACGTCTACCGTGGCATGGATTGCGTGCGCAATATGCAGATCAGCACGCCGCACTCGGGCGACACACTGCTCTCGATGCTTCGCGAGTCGACAGCGGCGGAGACGGAGCGCGCGCTGCAGCTCCTGGATTTCGTCGGGCTCTACGGAAAGCGGATGCTTCCCGCCGGCGACCTGTCGTTCGGGCAGCAGAAGCTCCTCGAATTCGCGATGGCACTGATGAATGCGCCGCGGCTCCTGCTGCTCGACGAGCCCACGGCAGGCGTCAATCCGGTGCTGATCAACGGTCTCGTCGACCGCCTGAAGCGCGCCAATGCCGAGCTCGGTATCACCCTGCTCGTCATCGAGCACAACATGCGCGTCATCATGAACCTCGCCTCGCGCATCTACTGTCTCGCGCACGGCGAGATGCTCGCCGAAGGCTCGCCGGCGACGATCCGCGACGACCCGCGGGTCGTCGATGCCTACCTGGGCGCGACGTGACCGACGCGTCCGTCCCGACGACGCGCATCCGCGGTTACGGCGAGGGTACGACCGACGTCGTGCTGTCGGTCGACGAAGTCGAGCAGGCCGCTGACGAGCTCGCGCGCGCGGGCCCAGGGGTGGACGTGCTCGATGCGCTCTGCACGGGCGAGCCGCTCGTCGCGATCGACGGACTCGTCGCCGGCTACGGCCGGATGGAAATCCTGCACGGCGTCGACCTCCGCGTCGGGCGCGGGCAGTCGCTGTGCCTGATCGGCCCCAACGGCGCCGGCAAGTCGACGGTGCTGCACTCGATCCACGGTTTCACCCGGATCATGGCAGGAAGCATCCATGTCGACGGCCGCGACGTGACCCGGCTTCCTCCCCACCGCAAGCTCGCGTCGGCGCACGTCGCCTACGTCCTGCAGGACAACTCGGTGTTCCCTGGCATGACGGTCGAGGAGAACCTGCTGATGGGCGGGTACCTGCTGCCGACACACGCCGCAGCGCGACGCGCGGCCGAGCGCGTCTTCGAGCGCTACCCGAGGCTTGCCGACCGGCGCCGGCAGCGCGCCGGCGTGCTCTCGGGAGGCGAGCGCAGGCTGCTCGAAATCGCGCGTGCGTTGATCATGGATCCTGCGGTGCTGCTGATCGACGAGCCGTCGATCGGTCTCGAGCCGCGCTACATCGACATGGTGTTCGACATCCTCGGCGACTTGCAGCGGCGTGACGGCAGGACGATCGTCATGGTCGAGCAGAACGCGAGGAAGGGGATCGAGTTCGCCGACCTCTGCTACGTGCTCGTCGCCGGATGCGTGGCGCTCGCAGGACGCGGTCGCGACCTGCTCGACGATCCGGAAGTAGGGCGGCTGTTCCTCGGCGGCTGACTACTGCCAGAGCGCGCGCTGATGGGTGGACTCGGCGAGCGAGTCTTCGCGCTCGCGCCACCATGCCCTGAACTCGCGCTCGGGCAGCGGCTGCGTGTAGAGGTAGCCCTGCGCCTCCTCGCAGCCGTGGCTTTTCAGGTACTCCGCCTGCGCGGCGGTTTCGACGCCCTCGGCGATGCAGCGCAGCGACAGCGAGTGCGCCATCGCGATGATCGCCTGCGTGATCGCCTCGTCGTTGCGGTGCTTGCCGAGGCCATGCACGAAACGCTGGTCGATTTTGAGGCCCTGGATCGGCAGCCGCGCGAGGTAGGACAGGCTCGAATAGCCGGTTCCGAAGTCGTCGATGGTGATCGACACGCCCATCTGCTTCAGGCGCATCAGCGTCGCCACGACGCGCTCGGGGTGCGAGATGATCACGCTCTCGGTAATCTCGAGATCGAGGTAGTGCGGTGCGAGGCTGCTCGCCTTCAGCGCTTCCTCGAGGGTCGCCAGCCACTCGTCGTGCTCGAGCTGCTGCACCGACAGGTTGACCGAGAGTCGTAGCGGGATGTCCTGGCGATGCCACTGCACGACCTGCCGGCATGCATCGCGGAGCACGCGTGCCCCGAGATCGTGGATCATCCCTGATTCCTCGGCGATGGGGATGAATTCGCTCGGCAGGACGATGCCACGCTCGGGATCGCGCCAGCGCAGCAGCACTTCGACGCCGCACGCGCGGCCGCTGCGCAGCTCGATCTGCGGTTGGTAGACGAGGAAGAACTCGTCGTCCATCAGCGCGCGGCGCATGTCGGTCTCGAGCTGCAGCCGCTGCTGCAGCCGCGTGTTCATCTCGGCCTCGTAGAAGCGCCAGGCATTGCGTCCTGCATCCTTCGCCGCGTACATCGCGGTGTCGGCCTGCTTGATCAGCGCGACCGCGTCGTGCGCATCGAGCGGGTACATGGCAACGCCGATCGAACAGGTGAGCGTCGGTGTCTGGTCGCCGAGCCGGAACGGAGCGAGCAGCGACTCGCGGATGCGCTGAATCACCGCCAGCACCTCGAGCGAGCCCTGCGCGGGGTCGAGCCCCGGGAGGATGACGACGAACTCGTCTCCGCCGAGGCGCGCGACGGTGTCGCTCTCGCGGGTGGCGCCGACGAGTCGCTGGCCGATCGCGCGCAGCAGCTGGTCGCCGGCATCGTGGCCGAGCGTGTCGTTGATGCGCTTGAAGTGATCGAAGTCGAGGAACAGGCAGCCGACCAGCGTACCGTCGCGGTGCGCCTGCGCGATGATCTGCCGTAGCCGCTGGTTGAGGAGCGACCGGTTCGGCAGCCCGGTGAGGATGTCGTGCTGCGCGAGCTTGAACGCGTGCGCGGTCGCGATCTCGAGCTCGCGCGTGCGCTGCGCGACCTTGTCCTCGAGCGTGCGCTGGTAGTTCGCGACCTGCTCCTGCGAGCGCGCCAGGCGCTGCGTCATGTGATTGAACGTATGCGTCAGCAGGCCGAGCTCGTCCGACGAGCGCGCCGGTACGCGCACGTCGAGACGGCCGGCGCCGACGGCGCGCGCCGCCCGCATCAGCCGGTGCATCGGGGCCACCAGCCGGCGCGTGAGGATGACGGTGACGACGACTGCCATCACGATCAGCACCGCGGCCACGGCGAGCGCGCCCAGCATCTGCTCGAGCAGCACCGCACGCTGTGTCTCGAAGCTCATTCCGAGACGGATGTAGCCGAGAGGCGCCTGCAACAGCGCGGCGCGATTGACGAGGCCCGCGGTGCGCGCATTGTTGGCATTGGCCTCGGGCGTCCCGAGTCGGGCACCCGGTGCGACCACCGGCGTCACGAACTCGAGGAATCGGCCTTCGGGGAACGCGCGGTCGACGATGCGCGTCGGGCCGCTTCGGGGCGGTAGCTCGCCGGCGGCGAGCCCGGGGATCACGCCATCGCGTAGCGCCGGCGCGAGGTACCGAACGGCGACCGCGTGCCGTTCGGCGTCGAGGACGTAGACGTAGGCGAAGTTCGGCTCTTCGGGAAGACTTTCGAGGATGTGCGCAAGACCAGCGCCGTCGCGTTCGCGCAGTCCTTGCGCGGAGAGGTCGGCAAGCATCTGCGCGAGCGTCTCGCCCTGCACGCGAAGTTGGCGCTCGGCGTCGACCCACTGGCGATAGAACACGAACGCCGTCACTGCGACTGCGGTGAGGACGATGAGCCCGATCGACAGAAGATTGAACTTGGTGGCGAGCCGCGTCCTGACCGGCGGCAGTTCGATCGGCCGCCCGGTGTCGGTGGTCAGGGGTGTGCCGTCGTGGCGAGTGCCGCGTCGCATGGCCGCGAGATCACTTCGGTTCGTCGTGCCGGGCCGGGCCGTGTCGGGCGGGCCGGCCGTGACGCTCATCGAGGCAGTCTACCATCGGGTGTCGCGCGGAGCCCCCCGCATTGGCGAGGCGCGGCACGTCAGCTAGACTGCGGCCAGGAGGCAGGAGGCCGCCGTGATCGTCCGGAGGAATTCTCGTGCCTGTGCCGCGAAATTGCCAGGAGGTATCGCGATGTCAGCCATCCAGTCCGTGTTGCAGGAGAACCGTCTATTCGAGCCGTCGTCCGCATGGGCCGCGCAGGCAAATATCAGGAAGGCCGATGCCGAGGCGATGCACGCGAAGGCCGCGCGCGATTTCGAGGGCTTCTGGGCCGATCTCGCGCGGGCAAGGCTGCTGTGGCACAAGCCGTTCACGAAGACGCTGAACGAGAGTGGAGCACCGTTCTACAAGTGGTTCGAGGACGGCCAGCTCAACGTGTCGTACAACTGTCTCGAGCGCAATCTGCAGAACGGCAATGCGAACAAGATTGCGCTGATCTTCGAGGCAGACGACGGCAAGGTGACGAAAGTCACCTACCAGGATCTCTATCACCGTGTATGCCGCTTCGCCAACGGACTGAAGTCGCTCGGGATCAAGAAGGGCGACCGCGTCGTCATCTATCTGCCGATGTCGATCGAGGGCGTGGCGGCGATGCAGGCCTGCGCGCGAATCGGCGCAACGCACTCGGTGGTATTCGGCGGCTTCTCGGCGAAGTCGCTGCAGGAGCGCATCATCGACGCCGGCGCGGTGGCCGTGATCACCGCCGACGAGCAGATGCGCGGCGGCAAGCCGGTCGCGCTGAAGTCGGTCGTCGACGAGGCGTTCACGATGGGCGGCTGCGACACGGTGAAGCACGTCGTCGTCTATCGCCGCACCGGGGCCGCGGTCGACGTCGTCAAGGGGCGCGACATCTGGCTACACGAACTCGTCGCCAACCAGCCCGACACCTGCGAGCCCGAGTGGGTCGATGCCGAGCACCCGCTGTTCATCCTCTACACGTCGGGGTCGACCGGACACCCGAAGGGCGTGCAGCACAGCTCGGCCGGCTACCTGCTGTGGGCGATGCTGACGATGGACTGGGTGATGGATGTCAAGGACAAGGACGTCTTCTGGTGCACGGCCGACATCGGCTGGGTCACCGGGCACACGTACATCGTCTACGGTCCGCTCGCCTGCGGTGCGACCGAGATCGTCTTCGAGGGCGTGCCGACGTTCCCCGACGCTGGCCGCTTCTGGAAGGTGATCGCCGACCACCGTGTAAGCCTCTTCTATACGGCGCCGACGGCGATCCGCTCGCTGATCAAGGCCAACACGTCGGCGCCGGCCACGGCCCCGTCGAACTACGACCTGTCGAGCCTGCGGCTGCTGGGGTCGGTCGGCGAGCCGATCAATCCCGAGGCGTGGATGTGGTACTACAACGAGGTCGGACGCGCGCGCTGCCCGATCGTCGATACCTGGTGGCAGACCGAGACCGGCGGCGATCTCATCGCGCCACTTCCCGGGGTGACGCCGCTGGTGCCGGGGTCGTGCACGCTGCCGCTGCCCGGCATCATGGCGGCGATCGTCGACGAAACCGGGCAGGAGGTGCCGAATGGGCAGGGCGGCATGCTCGTCATGAAGCGGCCGTGGCCCGGAATGCTGCGCACGATCTGGGGTGACCCCGAGCGGTACCGCAAGACCTACTTCCCGAATGAACTCGGCGGCAGGCTGTACCTCGCCGGCGACGGCGCCGTCCGCGATGTGAAGACCGGCTACTTCAGGATCGTCGGCCGGATCGACGACGTTCTCAATGTCTCCGGCCACCGTCTCGGAACGATGGAGGTCGAATCGGCGCTCGTCGCCAATCCGATCGTCGCCGAAGCCGCAGTGGTCGCGCGGCCCGACGAGATGACCGGCGAGGCGATCTGCGCGTTCGTCGTCCTGAAGCGTCCGCGCCCAAGCGGCAGCGAGGCTTCCGAGATCGCGAAGCAGCTGCGCGACTGGGTCGGCAAGGAGATCGGGCCGATCGCGAAGCCGAAGGACATCCGCTTCGGCGACAACCTGCCGAAGACGCGCTCGGGCAAGATCATGCGGCGGCTCTTGCGTTCGATCGCCAAGGGCGAGGCGATCACCCAGGACGTTTCGACACTCGAGAATCCGGCGATCCTCGAGCAGCTCAAGCAGTCGGTCTAGGACCGCACCGCGCTTCGCCGCGCGCCCGCGACCAGATGCGTCCGGGTGCGCGTCGATGCTGCGCGCGTCACTGCGTCACGACTGGTGACGATGCCGCGCAGTTCACGGCGTCACGACGAGCGTCGTCTTCATGCCGTCGGCGTAGTGCCCGGGCTCGTTGCAGAACAGCAGATACTGGCCCGGCGTGAGGACGAGCGAGAGCGTTCCCGAGCGCCCGGGCGGGAGGTCGCCGACTTCGCCGAGCGAGCGGATCTTGCGCTCGTCGACTTCGGCGTTCTTGCTGTTGTAAGGCAGCGGAGTCTTGTCGGGATCGCGCAGCACCAGAACCTCGTGGACCAGCGTCTTCGAGCGATTGATCGCCTTCAGCGTGATTTCGCCTGCCTTGACGGTGTGCCGGTCGAGGACGATCCCCATGCGGCTCACCGACGGGCCCGTCGAGGAATCCTGGAGGAGCGCGGTGACGGTCTCGGACGCCGGGGCCGCATGGGCGAAGCCCGCGAGCAGCACGAGCGCGCCGGCGAGAGCCATCAGCGGGCCCGGGAGCGTGGTGCCGATTGCAGCCTGCTTGCCTCGAAGGTTCATGTCGGCCTCGCGGTTCGGAGCGCCGCCTCTGCGGCCTTTTCCGGAGGACATTCGATTGCGGGTACCCGGGAAGGTTCCGCAATGCGGCGCATCTGCACAGCGCGCGGGATGGGTGGCAGCCGGGATCTGCGCGCGTGCTAGACTCGCCGCGGTGACCGCGATGGATGCCGATCAGGACGCGCGCCTCATTGCGTTGTCCCCGCTCGACGGGCGCTACGCTGGCAAGCTCGACGCGCTGCGCGGGCACTTCTCGGAGTTTGCCCTCGTCCGCAATCGCGTGCGCGTCGAGCTCGCGTGGCTCGTCGCGCTCTCTGACGAACCGGCGATCCGGGAGCTCCCGCCGTTTCCTGCGGACGCGAGGCGCGCGATCGGCGAGGCGCTGGAGTCGTTCTCACTCACCGATGCCGCGCGCGTCAAGGTTATCGAGGCGCGGACCAATCACGACGTCAAGGCCGTCGAGTACTGGCTGAAGGAGCGCTTCGCCGCCGTCGCCGCCGTCGCGCGCGGCGCCGAGTTCATCCACTTCGCGTGCACGTCCGAGGACATCAACAACCTCGCCTACGCGCTGGCACTGCGTGACGCACGGCGCGACGTGCTGCTGCCTGCGCTGCAGGGCCTCGTACAGGATCTCGAGGAGCTCGCGCACCGGCACGCCGGGCTCGCGATGCTCGCGCGCACGCACGGTCAGGCGGCGACGCCGACGACGCTCGGCAAGGAGATCGCCAACGTCTGCGCGCGTCTCGACCGCGCGACCGCCGCACTCGGACGCGTCCCGATCAAGGGCAAGGCGAACGGCGCCGTCGGCAACTACAACGCGCACGTCGTCGCGTATCCGGAGGTCGACTGGGAGCGCCTCGCCGCGAAGATGGTGGCGGGGCTCGGCCTCGAGTTCAATCCGTACACGACACAGATCGAGCCCCACGACGGCATCGCCGAGTACTGCGATGCCCTCGCTCGCGCGAACACCGTGCTGATCGACCTCGACCGCGACCTGTGGGGCTACATTTCGCTCGGATACTTCCGCCAGCGCATGAAGGAGGGCGAAGTCGGCTCGTCGACGATGCCGCACAAGGTCAACCCGATCGACTTCGAAAACTCGGAGGGCAATCTTGGCGTCGCCAACGCGCTGCTACGCTACCTCGCCGGGAAGCTGCCGGTGTCGCGCTGGCAGCGCGATCTCACCGACTCGACGGTGCTGCGCAACCTCGGCGTCGCGATCGGTCATTCGCTCCTCGGATGGGCTGCGTTAAAGCAGGGCCTCGCCAAGGTCGAAGCCGACCCGTCGCGCGTCGCGGCCGATCTCGATGCGAACTGGGAAGTGCTCGCCGAGGCGATCCAGACAGTGATGCGGCGCTACGGGCTGCCCGAGCCGTATGAGCAGTTGAAGGCGCTGACGCGCGGCAGGACCGGCATCAGCGCGACGGCGTTGCGCGAATTCATCGGCGGGCTTGCGCTTCCCGACAACGCGAAGACGCGGCTGCTCACGCTCACGCCGGCCACCTATGTTGGCCTCGCGGCCGAACTCGCAAGGCGAATCTGACGCTAGGCTTTCGTCCGCGAACCGCATCGGGCGTAGGGGGGCCGGGCAGAGTCGGAGCGCCCTCCGGGCATGGAGTCCGTAAACGCCGGCCTGCGGGTGCCCGGCACGGCTTCGCGAGGTGTGCTTCCGGAATGGTCGTTGTATCAGTGCAGGCTCGCCGTGCCACCCGCGACGGCCGGCACTCCCACACGGCCTGCGGGCGCTCCGACTCTGCCCGCCCCCCGTACCGGAGCGATGCGATCGCCGGCTGCGGTCGCCGGCTGCGGTCGCTTGCCGCAATCACCCTCCGCGAACGACGCGGCCGATCGCCGTCACCGCGAACGCGAATCTCGCGCGCGGTCGCCGCGGCTCGCGCGCCGCTCGCGCACGAACGTCATCGCGGCAGGGACCAGCGACACCACGACGATGGCGAGCACGATCAGCGACAGGTTGCCCTTCACCCACGGAATGTTGCCGAACAGGTACCCCGCATAGACGAGCAACGAGGTCCACAGGCAGCCGCCGATCACGTTGTACGACAGGAAACGCCGATACGGCATGCCGGCGACTCCGGCGAGGAACGGCGCGAACGTCCGGATGATCGGCACGAAGCGGCCGATGATGATCGTCACGCCCCCGTATCGATCGTAGAACGCCTGCGTTCGCAAGAGGTGCTCGCGCTTCAGCCAGCGCGTGCGCGGCACGTCGAAGACCTTCGGACCGATGTAGTGACCGACGCCGTAGTTGACCGAGTCGCCGAGTACGGCAGCGGCGGCGAGCAGCAGCACGAGCAGGTGCACGTCGAGCCCGGCCGCGGCGGCAACGGTCCCGGCGATGAACAGGATCGAGTCACCGGGCAGGAACGGGAACACGACCAGTCCCGTCTCGGCGAAGATCACCGCGAAGAGGATCGCGTAGAGCCACGGCCCGTAGCTGCCGGCGAGTGCGGCGACCGTCTGGTCGAGAGCGAGTAGCGAATAGAGGGCGGTGGTCAGCATCGCCGGGGCGCGTCAGGCGGCCCACAGCGCGGCCTGATGGCGCACGACGTCGGGAAGCGTTCCACTTGCGGCGTACTGACGGCGCAGCCACGTGGCGTCGTTGCCTTCCGCGAGCACGCGATCGAGCGCCGCGAACGCGTCGGTCGAGCCGAGCAGGCTGATGTGCGGCGCGAGACGGTCGAAGGTTTCACGCAGATCGTCGGCGAGCGGGCGCGAGGAGCCCGACACCGGATCGACCAGCGTACCGGCGAAGCCGTGGCGGCATGCCTGGAAGCGGTTGTAGCTGTGTGTGACGTAGATGTCCGCGGTGACCTCGGGCCGCGCTTCCCACAGCCAGCTCGCGAGCGCCTGTACGAATGCGGCGATCTCGGCCGCGCGGTCGACGGTGAGCGGCGTGTCGCAGACGCGGACCTCGACGGTGCCGTACTCCGGCTTGGGCCGGATGTCCCAGTAGAAATCCTTCATGCTGGCGACGATACCGAGGCCGAACATGCGGTCGTAGTAGTGGTTGAACTCGCGCCACGAGCGCACGAACGGCATGGTTCCCGACAGCGGAAACGCGTTCACCACCGACAGGCGCGACGAGTCGAACGCAGTGTCGACCCCCTGATAGTAAGGACTCGAGGCGGCGAGCGCGATGAAGTGCGGCACGTAGCGGACGAGCGCGAGCGTCAGGTAGATCGCATCGTCGGCGCTCGCGCAGCCGATGTGGACGTGCTGGCCGAACACGGTGAACTGCTTCGCGAGGAAGCCATACTTCTCCGACACCGAGAGGAAGCGCTCGGTCGGGTAGATCTTGCGCTCGCTCCATTTCTGGAACGGGTGCGTGCCGCCGCCGGCGATCGCGACATTCATCTTGCGTGCATGCCCAGCGAGCACGTCGCGCGTCGCGTGCAGCTCGGTCAGCAGCTCCGCATAGCGGCGGTGGACCGACGTGTTGATCTCCACCATGCTCTGCGTGATCTCGGGCTTCAGCTCGCCGGGTGGGGCGTCGCGGGTCGCGCGGCGCAGCAGGTCGTCGGCGTCGGGGGCGAGGTTGTAGTCGCGCGTGTTGACGAGCTGCAGCTCGAGCTCGACGCCGAAGGTGAGCGCATCGGAGGCGGTGAAATCGAGGGCGGGCATCGGTTCGGTCGTCGACGGCGACGATCGGGTCAGTCGCGCGCCGCGGGCTCGCCTTCGCCTGCGCGCAGCAGCGCATAGCGAGTGGCGATCGGACCCAGCAGATAGAGGATGGCGACACCCGATGCAACGACCGCGGTGAGGCGCGCGCCGAATTCAGGTGCGACGGCGTAGATCGGCTGTGTCATGCCGATCGAGAGCCCGAGCATCGGCGTCAGCGCGAGGCCCAGAGTTGCCGCCTGTCGCGGCGAAATGTGCGCGGGCCAGGCGAGCGCGAAGAGCCCCGCCGCCTTGCCGATCGCGCGCGCCACGACGAATGCGAGGCCGAGCCACGCGATGCTCCCGAACTGGTCGGTGCGCAGCGCCGCACCGGCGAGCACGAACAGGAACACGAAGAAGAGCTGGGCCGCGCGCCCGAAGTCGACGTCGATCAGCCGATGGTCACGATCGAGATTGCGCGCGCAAACACCGAGAACGAGGAGCGCAAGGAGCACCGAAAGCCGTCCCGCCTGCGCGGCGCCGACGGTGACGATGATCGCGCCGACGGTGAGAATGAACTGCGGTCCCGGCGACTTGCCGAACCAGCGCGCGAGAAGCGCAAGCACACGGAACGCGACGTAACCGAGCAGGAACGACCCGGCGACGATCCACAGCGAGCGCGCGACCGGGTTCCACGACGCCCCTTCGGCGCGCGCCTCGATGAAGGGGAGCAGCACCGTGATGCCGAGCACCGCGACGATGTTGTTGAGCGCGACGTGCCACAGCATGCGGCGGGTCACCGGCCCGTCGGCCTTGAGCTCATAGGTGACAAGCAGCACGACCGCGGGTGCCGTCGCGATGCCCACCGTTCCCGCCACGGCCGCCTCGAGCGTGTCGATGCCGCCCAGAAGGTGCAGCAGCGCGAACATCGCGACAAAGGAGATCACGCTTTCGGCGAGCCCCATCGGCAGCAGCCAGCGGTCGTGGCGCGCCCAGTCGAGGTCGAGGCGGCGCCCGAGGTCGAAGACGATGAGACCGAGCGAGAACTCGGCAATGACTCGCGCCTGCGCGAGCATTGACTCGTCGAGCCAGCCGAGGCCGCCGGGGCCGAGCAGAAAGCCCGTGGCGATGTAGCCGGTGATCGCCGGCAGCACGCGCGTCGTCGCGGCGAGGCGGCCGCCGCAGAGTCCGGCGAGCAGCAGCAGCCCGAACACCATGAAGCCGTTGACCGCCGGAGGCCAGTGCGGCAGGAAGCCCGCCGCCGTCATCGTTGGCGTCCGCGCGCGGTCCGCAACCCGCGCGACGCTCGCGCGCGGGAAGAGCGCGGGTCAGGGCAGGATCTTGTCACCGGCGAGGCCCCGGTTGCGCTCTGGCTTCACCAGATCCTCGCGCGAAACGCCGAGCCACATGACAAGCGATGCCATGACGAGCGCCGACGAATAGATGCCGAAGCAGATGCCGATCGCGAGCGCCAGCGAGAAATGGTGCAGCGTGTCACCGCCGAAGAAGTAGATGGACAGCACCATCAGCAGCGTGCAGCCGTGGGTGATGATCGTGCGCGACAGTGTGCTGGTGATCGCGCTGTCGATGACGTGCGTGACGGTCGCCTTGCGCATCTTGCGGAAGTTCTCGCGAATCCGGTCGGCGATGACCACCGACTCGTTGACCGAGTAGCCGAGTACCGCGAGCACGGCAGCGAGCACCGGCAGCGAGAACTCCCATTGGAAGAATGCGAAGAAGCCGAGGATGATGACCACGTCGTGGAGATTCGCGACGATCGACGCGACCGCGAAGCGCCATTCGAAGCGCAGCGCGAGATAGACGACGATGCCGATCGACACCAGGAGCAACGCGAGTGCGCCGTTCTGGTAGAGCTCCTTGCCGACCTGCGGACCGACGAACTCGACGCGCTGCTGTGTCGCGGTCGGGTCGTCCGCCTTGAGGCCCGCCATCACGTGGTCGGATAGCTTCGCGCTCGACTCGCCCTTGTGCACCGGCAGCCGGATCAGCACCGAGTCGGACGCACCGAAGCTCTGCGCGGTGGAGTCGCCGAGCCCCATCTTGTCGAGTGCCGTGCGTACGCGCGCGTAGTCGACGGCGTGCGCGTAATGAACCTCGAGCACCGTGCCGCCGCGGAAGTCGACACCGAAGTTCAGTCCCCTGACGGCGAGGAACACCACGGCGGCGATGAACGTGACCGCGGAGATCACGTTGAAGATCAGCGCGTAGCGCATGAACGGGATGTCACGCGAGATGCGGAAAAATTCCATCGTCTTCGTCCGGTAAGATCAGCGCCTGCGCGATCCGCTCAGGGCTTCGCCGCTGCGGTTCCCTTCGCGGGCCCCGCCTTGGCGCTGGCGCCGGTGCTCGCGCTCACCCCTTTCGCCGGACCCGCCCGGGTCGCTGCGGCGATCATGTCCGCGGTCGTGGTAGCGCTCCCGCCGCGCGCTGCAACCGGCGCGTTCGCCGCGCCGGCCACCGCTGGCTTCCACACCTGCCCGATCGAGATCTTGTCGAGCTTGCGCCGACCCCCGTAGATCAGCGCGACGATTCCGCGCGACACGAACACCGCCGAGAACATCGACGTGAGAATGCCGAGCACGTGAACGACGGCGAAGCCCTTGACCGGCCCGGTCCCGAAGGCGAAAAGCGCGATGCCGGCGATCATCGTCGTGACGTTGGAGTCGAGAATGGTTCCCCACGCGCGCTCGTAGCCGGCCTGGATTGCGGCGTGCGGGGTCGAGCCCCAGCGCAGCTCCTCGCGGATGCGCTCGTTGATCAGCACGTTGGCGTCGATCGCCATGCCGAGAGTGAGCGCGATCGCAGCCATGCCGGGCAGCGTCAACGTTGCCTGCAGCATCGACAGGATTGCCACCAGCAGCATCAGGTTGATGACGAGCGCGGTCGCCGAGATCACGCCCATCAGCAGGTAGTAGACGCAGATGAACGCGGCCAGCACGAGGAAGCCGTACTTGACCGAGTCGAAGCCCTTGGCGATGTTCTCCTTGCCGAGCGACGGTCCGACCGTGCGCTCCTCGACGATCTCCATCGGCGCGGCGAGCGCACCGGCGCGCATCAGCAGGGCGATGTCGTTGGCCTCGCGCGACGACATGTGGCCGCTGATTTGTACCTTGCCGCCACCGATCTCCTCGCGGATCACCGGCGCCGTGATCACCTCCGCCTTGCCGCGGTCGATCAGCAGGATCGCCATCCGCTTGCCGACGTTCTCGCGCGTGACCTCCTTGAAGATGCGCGCGCCGGTGCCGTCGAGGTCGACGTGGACCGCGGGCGAGCCGTCACGCTGATCGAAGCCCGACTGCGCGTCGCTGATGCGGTCACCGGTCAGCACGACCTGCTTCTTCACCAGCACCGGCTGGCCGCTGCGATCGTAGAGGAGCTCGCTGCCGAACGGAACGCTGCCGGCGAGCGCCTGCTGGAGCGCGCTCGGATCCTCGTTGACCATCCTGATCTCGAGCGTCGCCGTGCGGCCGAGGATGTCCTTCGCGCGCGCCGTGTCCTGCACACCCGGGAGCTGCACGACGACGCGGTCCGAGCCCGCCTGCTGGATGATCGGCTCGGCGACGCCGAGCTCGTTGACACGGTTCCTGAGGATCGTGATGTTCTGCTGTACCGCGCCTTCCTGGATGCGCTTCTGCGCAGGAGCCGACAGCGCCGCGGCGAGGCGCAGGTCGCCGCCGGCGGCATCCTGCTCCTGGAGTTGCAGGTCCGGGAAGTTCTTCGCGATCTCGAAGCGCGCCTTCTGGCGCTGCGCGGCGTCGTTGAAGCGCAGCACGATGCTGTTGCCCTCGCGGCCGACTCCGGAGTAGATGATCCGGTTCTCGCGCATCAAGGACCGGATGTCGGTCGTGTAACGGTCGGCGGCCTTCTTCAACGCCCCGTTCATGTCGACCTGCAGCGTGAAGTGCACGCCGCCGCGCAGGTCGAGGCCGAGGTACATCGGCAGCGCGCCGATCGAGGTGAGCCAGTGCGGCGACGACGACAGCAGGTTGAGCGCGACGATGTAGTTGTCGCCGAGCTTCGCCTGCAGGACGTCCTTCGCCTTCAACTGCGCGTCGTAGTCGTTGAAGCGGACCTTGATACCGACCGGGTCGAGCTCCTCGCCCCGGTACTCGATCTTCGCGGCCTTCAGCGTGTCCTCGATGGTGGCGAGGAGCGCAGTGTCGATCTTGACGTTCGACTTCGACGACGACACCTGGACCGCCGGCACTTCCGGGAAGAAGTTCGGCAGCATGTAGAGGAACCCCACCACCAGCGCGATGGCGATGATGACGTACTTCCAGGCGGGGTAGCGGTTCATGGTCGCGGTCAGAGGCCCTTCAGCGTCCCTTTGGGCAGGAGCTGCGAGATCGACGAGCGCTGCACCACCATCTGCGTGTTCGGCGCGACCTCGACGGTCGCATACTGGTCGTCGAGCTTGACGATGCGCCCTAGGATGCCGCCGGCCGTGACGACCTCGTTGCCTTTTTCCAGCGACGCCAGCATCGCGCGGGCGTCCTTCTGCTTCTTCTGCTGCGGACGGATCAGCAAGAAGTAGAAGACGATGAAGATTGCGACCATCGGCAGGAAGGTGAGGAGCGTGTCGCTTTGGGTGGCGTTGCCGGCCGCCTGCGCGTAAGCGGGAGAAATCAGCACGTCGGAGTCTCCGGTGACGATGACAGCACTGCATCGGGCCGCGCGCGGGCCGGATGAGGGCCGCGGACGCACGGATGGCGCCCCGGGGAGGCGCTATCGATTCAATCGATTAGTCTAGCATGCGGGCGCGGTCCGCGGCGAAGCGGGCGGTCCACTCCGGCAGTGTGCCGGCCTCGATCGCCTCCCGCATCTCGCGCATCAGCGTCAGATAGTAGTGGAGGTTGTGAACGGTGGCGAGGCGGGCGCCGAGGATCTCGTTCACCCGCTGCAGGTGGTGCAGATACGCGCGCGAGAAATTGCGGCAGCTGTCGCAGGAACACGAAGGATCGACCGGTCCCGTGTCATCGCGAAAGCGCGCGTTGCGGATGCGCAGGTCCCCCGTACGCGTGAACAGCCAGCCGTTGCGCGCATTGCGGGTCGGCAGCACGCAGTCGAACATGTCGATGCCGGCGGTCACACCGGCCACCAGGTCCTCCGGCGTGCCGACTCCCATCAGGTAGCGCGGCCGCTCGACGGGAAGCCTCGCCGCCGTATGCGCCAGCGTCGCCAGCATCTCCTCCTTCGGCTCGCCGACCGACAGACCGCCGATCGCATAGCCGTCGAAGCCGGTGGTCACCAGCCCCTCGATCGAGCGTTCGCGCAGGTCGGCGTACATCCCGCCCTGGACGATGCCGAAGAGTGCGTTGGCGTTGCCGGCGTGCGCTGCCTTCGAGCGCGCTGCCCAGCGCAGCGATCGCTCCATCGAGGCCTCGGCGTCGTCCTGGGCGACCGGCCATGGCGTGCACTCGTCGAGCACCATCACCACGTCGGAGTCGAGCACGCGCTGGATCTCCATCGACTTCTCGGGCGTCAGCATCAGGCGATCGCCGTTGATCGGGGACGCGAACGCCGCGCCGTCCTCGGTGATCCTGCGCAATGCCCCGAGGCTGAACACCTGGAAGCCGCCCGAATCGGTCAGGATCGGGCCCGGCCAGCCCATGAAGCGGTGCAGCCCTCCATGAGCGGCGATGACGTCGAGACCGGGTCGCAGCCAGAGGTGAAAGGTGTTGCCGAGCACGATACGTGCGCCGACGGTCTCGAGTTCGGCGGGTGTCATCGCCTTTACCGTCCCGTAAGTACCCACCGGCATGAACACCGGAGTCTCCACCGTGCCGTGTGCAAGCGTGAGGCGTCCGCGGCGCGCGTCGCCGTCGCGTGCGATCAGCGAGAACTCCAAGGCGATGTCGGCAGACGCCTAGGTCGAGATCGACCCGTCGGGATTGGTGTGCAGGACGAGCGAGGGGCCGAATCCGGCCTGGATCGACTTGCCGTCGAGCGTGATCGCGAACGAGAAGCCTGCGCGCCAGTAGTCGAGGCTTGCGCGGTTCGGCCAGCCGAGGGCGATCTGCGCGGGGTTGCCCGGGCCGATCGCGACCTGACAACCGGTCGCGCCGAAGGCGAACGCATTCGCCCACACCTGATAGTAGTTGCCGCTGAAGTCGGTGCCGAGCGTGTTGAACGTCGTGAGCACCGGGTAGTCGACGGCGATGCCGATCTGGATCACGCAGGCGTCGCCGGTGATCCGATAGGCGATCGCCGGGTCCGGCAGGCCGAGCGCATTGGGCTGCGCCCAAGTGGCGACGACAAACGTTCCCGGCTTCGCCTGATTGCCGCCGGCATACGGTCCCGGGTTGCCACGCAGTGCGGCGAGCGAGGTCACGCCGACGGTAAGCGGGCTCGCCACGATGCTCGTCGGATCGAGCGTGCGAAGTGCATAGGCCGTTCCCACGCCATCGGTCGTGTCGGGGTCGAGCGCCTCGAGCGCACCCCAGCCGTGTGGAACCGTGCTGCCATTGGTCGCGTCGGAACGATCCTGGTCGTAGAACGTCGCCAGAATCACGGCGTGGCCGGCCTGAGCGAACTGGGCGACGACGTTACCGACCGGCGTCGAGTTGCCGAACACGCCGTCCTCGTACAGCAGGATCAAGTCGAAGCTCGCGGTGAGGCTCGCGAGCGAGGGCGTCGTCTGCGAGACGTCGACGCCCGTGTAGGTGTTACCCGGGATTTGCACGGCGAGGTTGGCCGCCGTCGCGGCGGCGAACGCGTCAGACAGCACACCGACACGCGCTGCGTGGGCGGGCAGTGCGAGCGCGAGGGCGACCATCGCCACTGCGCCCGAGCGGAGCAGCGCTGAACGAAGCAAGATCGAAGGGCGCCGTCGAGCCGATCACGCACCGGCGCCGCAGAAAACGGATGAATCGCACAGTAGCCGATCGTGAAGGTTTTGCCAATCTATATTGGCCGAAAGGCGCGATTTGATCTCAGTTGTATTGTGGTTGGCCTCCGTTTCGCCGAAATTGTCGCTTCATGGCGACAATTGAACAGCCTCACGGACGTGCCGACAGAGGTGCGGGCGTTCCAGCAGGCTCGCGTCGCCGTAGCTCATGAAGCGGTAGCGTTTGGCGACCGCATGCGCGTACGCTTCGCGCATCGCCTCATAGCCCGCAAATGCGCTCACCAGCATCAGGAGCGTCGAGCGCGGCAGGTGGAAATTGGTCAGCAGGCGATCGACGACGCGAAAGACGTAGCCCGGCGTGATGAAGAGCGCCGTCTCGCCGTGGCCCGCGCGAATCGGTGCCGCCGCGCCGGGCGCCTGCACGCCGAGCGAATTTGCATCGACGGGACGGCGCGCAGTTGGCACCGCAGCCGCCTCGAGGGCGCGCAGCGTCGTCGTCCCGACCGCCATCACGCGGCCGCCTCGCGCTCGCGTCGCGGCGATCGCCTCGGCGGTCGAGCGCGGAATATCGTAGACCTCGGCGTGCATCCGGTGCCGCGAGAGATCGTCGCTCGACACTGGCTGAAAGGTTCCGGCGCCGACGTGCAGCGTGACGTAGGCGATCCCGACACCCTTCGCGCCCAGCGTGTCGAGCATCGCCGCGTCGAAGTGAAGTCCCGCCGTGGGCGCCGCGACGGCCCCCGGTGCACGCGCGTACACGGTCTGGTAGCGCTCGGCGTCCGCAGCGTCGGGGGCGTGCTCGATGTAGGGGGGAAGCGGCACCTCCCCGTGCGCCTCGAGCCATGCGGCCAACGGTCCGGTGCCTTCGAAGCGGAGCTCGAAGAATCGCTCGTCGCGGCGGATCACCGTGGCCCGCGCGTTCGCCGGGAGCAACACCACCCCTCCGGCGCGCGGCAGGTGGCTCGCGCGCATCTGCACGATCGCGGTGTCGTCACCGATGACGCGCTCGACCAGCATCTCGACGTCACCGCCCGTCGGCTTGCGCCCTCTCACGCGTGCGCGGATGACGCGGGTGTCGTTGAGCACAATCAGGTCGCCAGGAGCGATCAGCGTCGGCAGGTCGGCGAACGTGAGGTCGTCAAGCTGCGGTGCGCCTGCGCTTCGCGGCGCGACGTGGAGGAGCCGACTTGCGCGGCGCTCCGGCGCAGGAGTTTGCGCGATCAGCTCGGGAGGCAGCGCGTAATCGAAATCGGCGAGCGCGTAGGTCCTGCTCGGTTCGTTGATGTTCATCGTGTTCGAGTTCATTCCGTACGCGTTCATCGTGTCAGCGCGCATCATGTGCACTACACATCGTGCAAATGATGCCGCAATGGCAATTCCTGCGAATTATTTCGCAGTTGCAGATGCGCAACGACCGTTCGTCGCCATTATCATTCGGTCGCACCGCGATGCTTGCGTCCGACTCCGGTTCTCGCGTTACAATGCCAGCGTCATATCGGAAGTTGGTCTGTACAAGGGCAAACCCGGCGAAAGCCGGGGACGCAAAGTTTCCGGTCTAACGGACCCTACGGGTTCTACGACAGCGGGACTGCCGGACTGGTAGCTCACTGCGCCGACCCGATGCTTCGGCGGTGCGTGCAGCGTTCAATCCCGGCGGTACGGATTCCATCGCGCAGTTCGCGATGCGGTCCGCTCGTCGTCGCAGGCCTGCGGAGCCCGATCACCGCTCTGGAGGCAGTCTCATGCATTCGCAGGTATTCCCGACACGTTCCGCGAGGGGCTCCGTCGCCGGTCGGCTGCAGCCGTTGCAGCGCGCGGCGATGACGGCCGTGCCGTCGCAGTCGCTCCGCTTCGCCATGGTGATCCTGATGGCGGTCGTGGCCTTCGCGTGGAGCATGAGCGCCGGCGCGCAGAGCGCGACGGGTCTCGCGCACGGGGCCGCGTTCGCCCGCGGCCACATTCTTGTCGCGCCGAAAAGCGACGTGAGCGACGCGGACGCCGAGGCGATCTTCGCCGCCAGCGGCGGTCATACGATCGGCAAGCTGAACGGGACCACGGTGCACGTCGTCAACGTTCCCCCGGGGAACGAGCAGGCGATGGTGAAGCGCCTGCAGAACAACCCGAAGATCAAGTTCGCCGAGGTCGACGGCGTCGTCCAGGCCGCCGGAACGGCGAACGATACGTATTATTCGAGCGAGTGGCACCTCCCCGACGTCGGCGCGCCGACCGCATGGAACTATTCGACGGGCAAGGGCGTCGTGATCGCGATTCTCGATACCGGCGTCGACGGCAGCCATCCGGACCTCGCGACGCAGATGGTTCCGGGATGGAACTTCTACGCGAACAGCAGCAATACCGCCGACACCAACGGTCACGGTACCGCGGTGGCCGGAACCGCAGCCGCGGCGACGAACAATTCGATCGGCGTCGCGTCCGTCGCCGGCGGCGCGAAGATCATGCCTGTCGTGATCGCCAATCCGAGCGCCTATGCGTACTGGAGCACCGTCGCACAAGGGATCACCTGGGCGGCCGACCATGGCGCGCGCGTCGAGAACCTGAGCTACGTCGGCGCATCGGCGAGCTCGACAATCCAGAGCGCGGCGAGCTACCTGCGCTCGAAGGGTGGCGTGCTCTACGTCGCGGCGGGCAATACAGGGGCGATCGACAACACGACGCCAACCAATTTGATGATGGTCGTGTCGGCGCTGCAGCAGGGCGATACGCTTGCAAGCTTCTCGACCTACGGCTCGTTCGTCGACATCTCGGCCCCGGGCAACAACATCATCTCGACTGCGTGGACCGGCGGCTACTGGAACTGCTGGGGGACGTCCTTTGCGACGCCGATCGTCGCCGCCACGGCGGCACTGATTCTGTCGGCGCGACCCGACTTCACCGCGAACCAGGTCGATTCGACGCTCGAGTCGACGGCGAAGGACCTCGGCGCACCGGGCCTCGACATCTACTACGGCTATGGCGAGGTCAACGCTGCCGGAGCCGTGGAGGCCGCGATCGCTGCTCCCAAGACCGTCGCCGACACGACCCCTCCGACGGTTTCGATCGCGTCGCCGACCGGGGGCACCGTCTCGGGCAGTGTGACGATCAGCGTCAACGCTTCCGACAACGTCGGCGTGGCCAAGGTAAGCCTCGCGGTGAATGGAACGGTGATCGCCGCCGACTCGACGGCTCCGTACCAGTTCACCTGGAATTCGACCAGCGTTCCGAACGGCTCGGTCAAGCTCGCGGCGATCGCGTCGGATGCAGCCGGCAACACGGCGACTTCGGCCGTAGTGACGGTGAACGTCTCCAATGTGACGACGTCGTCGGTCGATACGACGCCACCGACCGTGTCGATCGCATCGCCGACCGGCGGTACCGTGTCGGGTACGGTGACCGTCAGCGTGAACGCTTCAGACAACGTCGGCGTGACGCAGGTCAGCCTGATGGTCAATGGCGCGATCGTCGCCAGCGGCAATACGGCACCGTACGGTCTCGCGTGGAACACGACGACGGCGGGGAACGGAACCGTGTCGCTGACGGCGAAGGCCTATGACGCGGCTGGCAACTCGACGGTCTCGGCACCGGTGTCCGTGAACGTCTCGAACGGGACGAGCGCTGCGGTCGCGGCTGACACGACGCCACCGGTTGTCAAGATCACGAGTCCGGCCAACGGAAGCGTAATCGGTACGAGAAACGTCTCGATCACCGCGAGCGCGACCGACAACTCGGGCGCAGCGGGGATCACGCAGAAGCTTTACATCGACGGCGGGTTGAGAACCACGGTGACGGGCGGATCGCTCGGCTACACCTGGAACGTGAAAAAGGTCGCGTCCGGCACCCACACGATCAAGGTCACTGCGACCGACGCAGCCGGGAACGTGGCGTCGACGCAGATTCAGGTGACCAGGTAGGAATCGGCTACGGAGTTCCCGATCGGGGCGGGGCGGCAGGTATGCCGCTCCGTCGCGTTTTCGGCGCCTCCCTCAGGCGACGGTCGGCGCCAGCGGTGGCCGGTAGCCCGCGAAGCGCAGGAGGGGGATCCGCCGAATGAAGCGAAGAACTCCGCGCCGCTCGATCCACAGCGCGTACGCGACGTACGTCGGATCACGCGAGAGGTGCCATTCCTCGGTTCGCGCCCGCATGAAATAGATCAGGTTGACGAGCAGCAGCATCGCGCAGCGTGCGACCGTGTCTGTGAGGGTTCCGCGTGGCAGGAACGGCACCGAGATCATCCACCACGAGAGGTTCTTCGCGAGATAGGCCGGGTGCTTCGTGTAGCGGTACGGACCGCTCGTGATGATCCCGCGGTGTGTGAGGTTGGAGAAGCGCGCACCGAAGGAGACCGTGGCCCAGACGTAGATCGCGCTCAGGATCAGGATTCCGGTACCCCAGACCGCGTACAGCGTGGAATGCATCGCCAGCCACGCACCCCACGGATGGCCGGTCCCGTACGGCAGATAGCTGCGGTCGATGACCGACCAGAACGGCTCGTAGCAGACGATCGCGACGAGCCAGCCCAGCATCGTCGGCTCGGCCGAGCGCAGATGCGTGTCGGTTATACGGAACGCCATCACGTAGCCCAGGGTGGCGATGCCGACGTCGACGAGGTAGACGCCCCGATAGAGGAAGTCGTAGAGGAGCCTGAACGATGACATGGCCCCGAAGTCGATGAGCGACAGCCACCTGAGGTCGCCGCAGAAAAAGGTCACCATCAGCGCCAGGAAGAAGCCCTTGATCGTCCAGCCGAGCAGATGCTGGACGAGGACCGCGCGGTCGACTCGATCCCATTTCAGCAATACCGCCATGCCAAGGTGCCAGTACCCGTCGCGCGGCTCGCGCATCCGGCCGTCGATCAGGTAGAAATAGGGAATCGCGAGAACGAGCCAGGGCACGACCGTTCGACGCAGCAGCTCGAAGTAGGGCGCGTACTTTGGGTCGCGATACTCGGGGAACAGCCAGTACGCCAGGCCGACCAGCGCTACGGACGCCACGAGGCCGACGTACTTGACCGCCGTTCGCGACACCGACGCATCCGACGCGCGAAGATCGAGACCGGTCGTCGCGCGCCGCCATACTCGATACCACACGAGGTCGACTGCGAAGATCGCGGCCGTCGTCACGCCGACGACGAACATCGCCCCCGACACCGCATCATCCGCGAACGGCCTGTACAGGGTAAGGACGGCAAGGCTCGCGATGTACGCGATGAAGCCCGCAAGCGCCGTCAACGCGAAGGTCGCCGACGCGGGCGCTTGTGGCGCTGCGTGGGCGCCCCTGGCCGCAGGCATATCGAGAACCGCCTGCGGCGGGTGTTCGGACGGGGTCATCGATGAAACGAACGGGGCCCCATGCGGGGCCCCGGGTCGATGTTACTGAAGGGTTTCAAGTCCGGAGCGGGGTAGGGCGCACGCTCCGAAGTTTACGCGAAGTCCCTGCCGGTCAGGCGCGCCCGGCGCGGCGCCGACGCGCGATGCCCATCGCTGCGAGACCAAGGCCGAGGAGCGCGAGCGTCGCGGGTTCCGGAATGTTGCCGCCATTGCTGGCGCCGCCGCCGCCCGAACTCGAGCTGCTGGACGAACTGGAACTGCTGGACGAACTGGAACTGCTGGACGAGCTCGAGCCCACCGTCGTTTCGGGCGTCGTACCCCAGTAAAACGTTGCGGCCGCGATGTTCGTCGGGGCGGTCGTGAAGCCGAACGTGAACGTGACGGGACCGAGCAGATAGTCGTTGTGCTGGTTGTTCGGAAGGCCATCGGCGCTGCTGATGCCGCTGTTCACTACCCCGGCAGGTTTGAACGAGCCGTTGCCCGCGGCGAGCAGACCCGACGCGTACGACCAGTCGTACGGCGACGTCAGCGTCGACGGACTGTTCGGCGGCGTGTTCGTGTAGTCGAGGAACGAAGCCGCGCTGACGCACGTGCCGCTGGTACAGTCGACGAACCCGCTCGCTGCGACGCTCGTCAAGCTGAGCCCGGAACCACCCACGAGGGTGAACGAGAGCGCGTCCAGAACTTGCGCAATCGAAGTAATCGACGTGGTGGTGTTTGTCAGCGTCAGGGTCATCGTCGTCGCGCCGATGTTGAAGTCGGCGGTCCCGGCAACCGACCCACCGGTCGTGGTTCCGCTGGTAGTGAAGATGATGTCCGCTTGCGCCGGCGTGCCGGCGATCATCATTAGGGCCGCCGCGACGGCGGGAAGGCTGCGTTGCGCGAGGCGTAGCATGTTTGCTTTCTCCAGTTCAGCCGGTTCGCTGATGGGTAGACAGCAATCCGCGGGCCAGAAATTTTTATTCAGTAAAACAGCGCGTTACGATTACCCTATAAGGACCAGTGTAAGAATTGTCGACATCGCAATCGAGCGCCGCGGCTGGGTCACGATCGTGGAGCCGTCAACCCTTTGGTGCCGGGAGAGGGAGTC
>JAICXH010000003.1 GCA_025981645.1 Burkholderiales bacterium | reverse complement strand
GATGATCGCGCGACCGAGCGCCACGCGCTGCTGCTGGCCGCCCGAGAGCTGCGAAGGCTTGCGCTGAAGGAGCGCCTTCAGTCCGAGGAGGTCGGCGACGCGCGCGAGGCGTGCGTCGAGCTCGGCGCCGGCGATCTTGCGCACGCGGAGGCCGAATACGATGTTCTCGGCGACCGTCAGGTGCGGGAACAGCGCGTAGCTCTGGAACACCATCGCGATCGAGCGCTTCGCCGGGGGCAGCCCGGTCACGTCACGACCGCCGATCGTGATGCGGCCCGCATCGGCCTCTTCGAGACCGGCGACGAGACGCAGCGTCGTCGACTTGCCGCAGCCCGACGGGCCGAGGAGCACGTTGAGCGTCCCTGCGTCGAACGCGAACGTTGCGTCGTCGACGGCGCGCACGACGCCCTCGGCCGTCGACCAGTGCTTGCTCACGTGCTCGGCACCGATCGCGGACATCGCTTCAACCGAAGAGCGCGGTGAGCGCGGCGCCGGGATCGGGCGCGCGCATGAACGCCTCGCCGACGAGGAACGCGTTGACGTCGTGTCGGCGCATCTGGGCGACGTCGCGCTGTGCGACGATGCCGCTCTCCGTGACGACGAGACGCCCGGCAGGAACGTGGGGCAGGAGCTCGAGCGTCGTGTGCAGCGATACGACGAAGCTGCGCAGATTGCGGTTGTTGATGCCGATCAGCGCGTGGTCGAGTGGGAGCGCTCGCTCGAGCTCGGCACGGTCGTGAATCTCGACCAGCACGTCCATCCCGAGCGCGCGCGCCTTCGTGGCGAGCGCGGCGAGTGTCGTGTCGTCGAGCGCCGCGACGATCAGGAGGATCGCGTCGGCGCCAAGCGCGCGCGATTCCGCCACCTGGTAGTCGTCGATGACGAACTCTTTCCTCAACGCCGGGAGCCGGCACGCGGCACGCGCCTCGACGAGGTGCTCGGGTGCACCCTGGAAGAAGCCGCGATCGGTCAATACCGAGAGACACGCCGCCCCCCCGCGCTCGTAGGAGGCGGCGATCGCTGCGGGATCGAAGCTCTCGCGCAACACGCCTCGGCTCGGGCTCGCGCGCTTGATCTCGGCGATCACCGCAGGCTGCCCTGCGGCGATCTTCGCGGCGAGCGCGGCGGCGAAGCCGCGCGGCGGAGAAGCCTCCCGTGCCGCGCGCTCGACGTCGGCGACCGGATGCGCCGCTCGCGCCGCCTCGATCTCGTCGCGCTTCGCGGCGACAATCCGCGCGAGGATGTCGTCCGAGCTCACGCTGCGACCGATTGCGTGGCCGCGACGAACTCCTCGAGCTTCTCCATCGCCTTCCCGCTCGCGATGACCGTGCGCGCGCGATCGATGCCGGCATCGATCGAATCGGCGAGGCCGGCGGCGTAGAGCGCGGTGCCGGCGTTCAGCGCGACGATCTCGCGCGGCGTCCCCTCGACCCCCGACAGCGCTTCGAGCACCATCTCCTTCGATTCGGCCGCGCCTGAAACCTTGAGCCCGCGGTGCGACTTCATGTGCAGCCCGAAATCCTCGGGATGGATCTCGTACTCGCGGATCTCGCCGTTTCGGAGCTCGCCCACCATCGTCGCCGCGCCGAGAGAGACTTCGTCCATGCCGTCCTTGCCCCAGACGACCAGTGCCCGCCTGCTGCCGAGGCGTTGCAGCACGCGCACGTGGATGCCGACGAGGTCGGGGTGGAACACGCCGACGAGCTGGTTCGCCGCACCGGCCGGGTTGGTGAGCGGCCCGAGAATATTGAAGATCGTGCGCACGCCAAGCTCGCGGCGCACCGGCCCGGCATGCTTCATCGCGCCGTGGTGGGTCGGTGCGAACATGAAGCCGACACCGCACTTCTCGATGCACGCGGCGACCTCTGCCGGGCTCAGCATGATGTTGGCACCGAGCGCTTCCAGCACGTCGGCGCTGCCCGAGCTCGACGAGACCGAGCGGTTGCCGTGCTTGGCGACGCGCCCGCCGGCCCCCGCGACGACGAACATCGACGCTGTCGAGATGTTGAACGTGTGCGATGCGTCACCACCGGTGCCGACGACGTCGATCAGGTTCTCCGGATCGGGCACTTCGACGCGGGTCGCGAATTCGCGCATCACCTGCGCTGCGGCGGCGATCTCGCCGACTGTCTCCTTCTTCACGCGCAGGGCGATCGTGAGCGCGGCGATCATCACCGGCGAGACCTCGCCGCTCATGATCCGGCGCATCAGCGAGAGCATCTCGTCGTGGAAGATCTCCCGGTGCTCGATTGCGCGCTGCAGTGCGTCCTGGAGCGTGATCGTCATGGCGTCGCGAAGTTTAAACCGCCGCAGCGAGGAAGTTCGCGAGCACCTTCCTTCCGTGCTCGGTCAGGATCGCCTCCGGATGGAACTGGACCCCCTCGACCGCGAGCTCGCGGTGGCGCACGGCCATGATCTCGCCGTCCTCCGACGTCGCGGTGACGTCGAGCTCTGGCGGCATGCTCGCGCGCTCGATCGCGAGCGAGTGATAGCGGGTCGCAGCGAACGGCGACGGCACCCCCGCGAAGACGCCGCGGCCGTCGTGCACGATCGACGAGAGCTTGCCGTGCATGACGCGTTGCGCGCGTACGATCCTCGCCCCGAACGCCTGCCCGATCGCCTGATGGCCGAGGCAGACGCCGAGAAGCGGGATCTTCCCGGCGAAGCGGCGCACGACCGGCACCGAGATTCCGGCGTCGCTCGGTGTGCAGGGTCCCGGCGAGATCACGATCGCTTCGGGGGCGAGCGCCTCGATGTCGTCGAGCGACACCTGGTCGTTGCGCACCACCTTCACGCTCGCGCCGAGCTCACCCAGGTACTGGACCAGGTTCCAGGTGAAGCTGTCGTAGTTGTCGAGCATCAGCAGCATGGGGCACCCGAACCGGTCAGTTTACCGAATCGCGCCCGGGGACACCGCCGGAGGCGTCCGACGACTCCGCGACCACCGGCTCGTCGCGGTACGGCGCGGTGCCAGCCGGCTTGGGTTCGAGCGGTTCGTCCTCGAGCTCGAGCGCAACGACGCGCCGACCCATCAGCGTGATCTCGCCGCGGCGCCTGTTGTGCCCGGTGTCGCTGTAGGCGAAGCGGTACCGGCGGCGCAGCGTCATGCGCCCCTCGTCGTCGCGCGCCGGGGCGATCGACTCGAGCGCCACGGTATCGTCGAGGAAGAAGAGCCGACGCACCTCGCAGGCGCGCCTCATCGCGTCGTTGGCGGCCTCGCGCACGCGCAGGCTGTCCCAGACGAACGCCGCAACGCAGGCCACGGCCGCGAGGATGCCGAGCTCGGACCAGCTCACCATCGCGCCGACTGGCTCAGGGCTCCGAATCGAGCCCGAGTTGGACCATCTCCGCCGCGCGCAGCACCGCACGCGCCTTGTTCAGCGTCTCCTGCCATTCGGATTCGGGCAGCGAATCGTGAACGATGCCGGCGCCGGCCTGAACAAAGAGCATGCCGTCGCGAACGACCGCGGTGCGGATCGCGATCGCGAGGTCCATGTCGTCGTGGAAGCTGATGTAGCCGACGGCACCCGCGTAGATGCCGCGTGCGGTCGGCTCGAGCTCGTCGATGATCTCCATCGCGCGCACCTTCGGCGCGCCGCTGACCGTCCCGGCGGGGAAGGCGGCGGCAAGTACGTCGAGGGCCGACACGCCTGGCGGAAGGCTCCCCTCGACGTTCGACACCATGTGCATCACGTGCGAGTAGCGCTCGATCTCGAACTGTTCGGTGACGCGCACGCTGCCGATCGCTGCGACGTGGCCGACGTCGTTGCGTCCGAGGTCGAGCAGCATCACGTGCTCGGCGCGCTCTTTCGGATCGGCGAGGAGCTCCTCGGCGAGGCGCTCGTCGGCTTCGCGCGTGGCGCCTCGCGCGCGCGTGCCGGCGATCGGGCGCAGCGTTACCGTTCCGCCCTCCTTGCGCACGAGGATCTCCGGCGATGCGCCGACGACGTGAAAGTCGCCGAGGTCGTAATAGAACATGTACGGCGACGGATTGAGCGAGCGCAGCGCGCGATACAGCGAAAGCGGGGACGCTGCGAACGGCATCTTCATCCGCTGCGACAGCACGACCTGCATGACGTCGCCGGCGGCAATGTAGTCGCGTGCGCGACGCACCGCGGCCTGGAACGCCTCGGCGCCGGTCTCGCTTTCCGCGCGGGTGACGGCGGTGGCCGTCTGGTAGGGGATCGCCGCGGGCGCCCGCAGCTTGCGCCTCAGCTGCTGCAGCCGGTCCTGCGCATTCCAGTACGCGTTCGGCTCGCCCGGGTCGGCGTAGACGATCAGGTGGATCTTGCCCGAGAGGTTGTCGATCACCGCGAGCTCGTCGGTGAGGAGCAGCAGCATGTCGGGAAGATCGGCGAGCGCATCGCCGGGCGCTTGCCTGCGCTCGTCCAGCCGTTGCTCGATACAGCGGACGGTGTCGTAGCCGAAGTAGCCGGCGAGCCCGCCGCAGAAGCGCGGCAGGCCTGGCTGCGGCGCCGCGCGAAAGCGTCCGAGGAAGCCGCGAAGGAATGCGAGTGGATCGCCTTCGTGGCGCTCGACAACCGCGCCACGGTCCTCGACCTCGACCTGCGAGCCGCTGACGCGGATGCGCACGCGCGCCGGCAATCCGATGAACGAGTACCTTCCGAATCGCTCACCGCCCACGACCGATTCGAGCAGGAACGTGTAGCGCTGCTGCGCGAGCTTCAGATAGAGCGAGAGCGGCGTGTCGAGGTCGGCGAACGACTCGAGCGTCAGCGGAATACGATTGTAGTGCTGCGCCGCCAGGGCGCGGAACTCCGCTTCGGTCATCATCCGGTGGATCCTCGGGTCCGCAGATCGCCGCCGGCGCTCACGCGGCAGGCCGTGCCGCAGATTGTGCGGCGGCGATCTGCGCGCGCATCGCGGCGATCGTCGCGCGGTAGTCGACGCTGCCGAAGATCGCGCTTCCGGCGACGAAGGTGTCGGCGCCCGCCGCAGCGATCGCCCCGACGTTGTCGATCTTCACGCCGCCGTCGACTTCGAGCAGGATCTCGCGCCCGGTCCGTTCGTGCGCGGCGTCGACGAGCCGGCGCGCGGCTTTGAGCTTCTCGAGTGCATGCGCAATGAACACCTGCCCGCCGAATCCGGGATTGACCGACATGATTAGCACGAGGTCGAGCGAATCGATCACGTGCATCAGCCAGTCGAGCGGGGTCGCCGGGTTGAACACCAGCCCGGCACGGCAACCGCTTTCGTGGATCAGTCCGATCGTGCGGTCGACGTGCTCGGACGCCTCCGGGTGAAAGCTGATGATCGACGCGCCCGCCGCAGCGAAATCCGGAACGATGCGGTCGACGGGCTTCACCATCAGGTGCACGTCGATCGGGATCGTGCAGTGCGGCTGGATCGCCTGGCACACCAACGGCCCGACCGTCAGGTTCGGGACGTAGTGGTTGTCCATCACGTCGAAGTGCAGCAGGTCGGCGCCCGCGTCGATCACCGCGTGCACCTCGTCGCCGAGGCGGGCGAAGTCGGCCGACAGCAGCGAGGGAGCGATCCGGAAGTTGCGTTTCATCGCCCACTATAATCGCAGAAAACGGGGCCGATGGCGCACGGAATGAAGGCATGACGGACGACAAGCGGTACGCGATCTCGGTAACGCCGACATCCACGTATCTCGAAGCCCGGTCGGACCCAGGCAAGGGGCAATTCGTGTTCGCCTACACGATTACCGTCACCAACACCGGGACCGTCGCCGCCCAGCTCGTCAGCCGGCATTGGTTCATCACCGATGCCGACCACCAGGTGCAGGAGGTGCGGGGCGCGGGGGTCGTCGGCAGGCAACCGGTACTGAAGCCCGGAGAGAGCTTCGAGTACACGAGCGGGGCCAGCATCGCGACGGCCGTCGGAACGATGCACGGCAGCTACCGGATGGTCGCCGAGGACGGCACCGAGTTCGACGCTGCGATCCCGCTCTTCACGCTGTCGATCCCCCGCACACTCCATTGAGCGAGCCGGCGCGGATATCGACGACCGCGCCCGCGCTGCGTGGCCCGCGCGCGCTTCGCGCACGGCGCGTGCTGCGCGCGCTCGCCACCGCCGCGGCGGTCGCGCTCGCCGGTTGCCAGGTTGCTCCGGTGCAACCGCCGGTGGCGCCGCCGATCGCGCCGCACGCGATCTACGCGCCGTCGACGTTCGACGCCCTTCCCGGGTGGCACGACGACGACGTCGCGGCCGCCTGGCCGGCCTTTCTCGAATCATGCAGGGCCCTTTCGGCTCGCGGGACGACGATCGACGCGTGGCGCGACGTCTGCACGCGCGCGAACGCCATACGGATGGACGACAAAGCTGCGATCCGCGCATTCCTCGAAGTGAGCCTCGCTCCGTGGCGGATCACCTCGTCGGACGGCAGCGATACCGGGCGAGTCACCGGCTACTACGAGCCGCTGATCGCCGGTTCGCTTACGCGGGCGGCGCCCTACACGACGCCGATTTACGCGCCGCCGGACGACCTGCTCACGGTGGACCTCGCGAGCCTCTACCCCGAGCTCACCGGCAAGCGCGTGCGCGGAAGGCTCGACGGCAAGCGCGTCGTCCCATACTGGACGCGCGCCGACATCGACGCCGGACGCGCGGACACGCGGGGCAGGGCGCTCGCGTGGGTCGCCGATCCGGTCGACGCATTCTTTCTGCAGATTCAGGGCTCGGGACGTATCCGTCTCGACGACGGGACCATGCTTCGCGTGGGCTACGCCGACCAGAACGGACAGCCGTACCGATCGATCGCGCGCGTACTGATCGACCGCGGCGAGATGCCCGCCGACCAGGCGTCGATGCAGTCGATCCGTGCGTGGGGCAGGGCGCATGCCGACGAGTTGCCGGCGCTCCTCGAAGCCAATCCCAGCTACGTGTTCTTCCGTCTCGTCCCGCCGCCAGCGCCAGGCTCGCTCGACGCGATGATCGACGGCCCAATCGGCAGCCTCGGCGTGCCGCTGCTCGCCGGACGCACGGTGGCCGTCGATCGTCGCTCGATCCCGCTCGGCACGCCGGTATGGCTCGCGACGACCGACCCGCTCTCCGGCGAGCCGCTGCGCCGGCTCGTGCTCGCGCAGGATACCGGCGGGGCAATCAGCGGTCCGCTGCGAATCGATCTTTTCTGGGGCTTCGGCGACGAAGCGGGCGCGCACGCCGGAGCGATGCGCGAGGACGGCACGCTCTGGCTTCTGTGGCCGAAGAGCGCGACGCCACCGTAGGACGGCGGGGTTCGGAGTGTGTCGGCCGCGCACCTCGGTTCGGTGGCGGCGCGATCGGGACGCGTGGGTTCGGGATGTGTCCACGCGCCTGCCACGACGAGTGCCTCACGTCGCACCGGAGCGGTCGATCGCGGCTCGCTGCGATCCAGCATCGATGGTTCGAAAGTACCGCTTCCGACGGCCGACTCGGGGCACGGCACGGCATCGCATCGTCGGCGCGGCCGGAGCCGTGGCACGGCACCGCAACGGAGGGGCGGCTTGGGGCGCGGCGTCGCGAGAGTTCGGTCGCTTGCGGCCGGTGTAGAGCGCGGCCGGCGCGCCCCGAGCCACGCCCCGACACGAACGCCCCAAGCCAGGCCCCGACGCGAACGCCCCGACACGAGCGCCCCGGCGCGAGCTCAGTCTGCTGCGGCGACGATGCCCTCGGCCTGGTGGTCCGCGTGATACGACGAGCGCACAAGCGCACCGACCGCCGCATGGCGGAAGCCCATCGCATACGCCTCGCGTTCGAGCGCACGGAACGCATCGGGATGCACGTAGCGCTCGACCGGCAGGTGGCTCTTCGACGGCTGCAGGTACTGGCCGATCGTCAGCATGTCGATGTCGTGCGCGCGCATGTCGCGCATCGTCGCGACGATCTCGTCGTCGGTCTCGCCGAGGCCGACCATCAGGCCGGACTTCGTCGGGATCTCCGGATGGCGCCGCTTGAACTCGTGCAGCAGCTTGAGCGAGTGCGCGTAATCGGCGCCGGGGCGCGCCTTGCGGTAGAGCCGCGGCACCGTTTCGAGATTGTGGTTCATTACATCGGGGGGGGCCTCGGCAAGGACGTCGAGCGCGCGCTCGAGGCGACCGCGGAAATCCGGCACCAGCACCTCGATCCGCGTGCGCGGCGACTGCTCGCGCACGGCGCGGATGCATGCGACGAAGTGGCCCGCGCCGCCGTCGCGCAAATCGTCACGGTCGACGCTCGTGATGACCACGTAAGAGAGCTTCAGCGCAGCAATCGTCTTCGCGAGGTTCGCCGGCTCCTCGGCGTCAAGCGGCATCGGCCGCCCGTGACCGACATCGCAGAACGGGCAGCGCCGCGTGCAGAGGTCGCCCATGATCATGAACGTCGCCGTGCCCTTGCCGAAACACTCGCCGATGTTCGGGCACGACGCTTCCTCGCAGACCGTGTGCAGCCGGTGCTCGCGCAGGATGCTCTTGATCTCGTGGAAGCGCGGCGACGATCCGACGCGAACGCGGATCCAGTCGGGCTTCCTCAGCGTCTCGGCAGGGACCACCTTGACCGGAATTCGGTCGGTCTTGCCGCCGCCCTTGTGCTTGATGCCCGCCGCGTTGGCCGGCGCCAAAGCAGACGGCACGCGCTCCGGTGTCCGGGTCGTAGCGCTATCGTCGATCGCAGTCATGTCGTCGTTTCCGCTCGCGCGCTTCGCTCCATCGCGTCGACGAGGATCGGAGCGAGCTCTTCGCCCGCCGCCGCGACACTACGCACCACGCCGAACGCGGCGAGCTCGGTCACCCGGAGGCCTGGATAGCCGCAGGGATCGATGTCGGAGAACGGAGCGAGATCCATGTCGACGTTGACCGCGACGCCGTGATAGCTGCAGCCGTTGCGCACGCGCAAGCCGAGCGACGCGATCTTGGCCTCGAAACCGTCGCGTCGAACGTAGATGCCAGGGGCGGCCACCTTGCCCCAAGCCTCGACGCCGAGGCCAGCGAGCCATGTTATCACCGCGCTCTCGATACGCCTCACCATGTCGCGGACGCCGAGGCGCCGGCGCCTGAGGTCGAGCAGCAGGTAGGCGACGAGTTGACCGGGACCGTGAAAGGTCACCTGGCCGCCGCGGTCGCTCTTTACGACCGCGATCCCGTTGGCGCGTAGCAAGTGCTCACTCCTTCCGGCGAGCCCGAGCGTATAGACGGGTGGATGCTCGGTGAGCCAGATCTCGTCGATGCTCGCCGAGCTCCGCGCGAGCGTGTACTCCTGCATCGCGCGCCAGGTCGGCTCGTAAGGCGTCGGCCCGAGGCGCCTGATCGCGATCGTCATCGCCGGCGCGCCCCGGTACCCGCTGCGTGCGCACGCAGCTGCGCCCAGCCGGCGGTGTCGAACTCGAACTCCTGCGCCCGGATCACCCCGGTGCGCTGCCAGACGACGCGGTCGGACGTCACCGACAGGAGCCACGTCTGCTGGTCGAGGGGCGCCGGGCGGGCGAAGGCCGCTGGAGCGAGCACGGCCGCGCAGCCGCCGTGAAGCGGATCGCGCACGGATTCGTAGCGGATCGCCGCGACCTCGGCACTACGCGCCGTGCGCGCGAAGCACTGGCACGCGTGGTAATCGTCGGAGTGTGTCCACAGTACGCGGCCGGTATTGAATGGCTTTACCCTCAGGTCGACGACGCGCGCGGCGATCTGTGCGCGGAACACCGTTTGCGGCTTCGTCGGCATCGAAGCGAGCGCCGGACTGTCGCGAAGATGCCGCCAGCGCCAGTAACCGAGCTCGGCGCAGGCCGTGCGCACGACATCGGCGCCGTAGAAGACGCCCGGGTCATTCGGGCCCCTGAAGCGCGAGCCTCCCGACGGCGGCGGATAGCGAAACGGCGTGAAGAGCAGCCAGTGCAGCCGCTTCGCCGCGGCGGGAACCGGCGGCTTCGATTCCTCGAGCAGGCGCTCGAGGACGTGCTGCTCGTCGACGCTGTCGGTCAGTGCCATCGTCGCCGCGACGTGTTGCGCCTCGACTGCCCGCCACAGGTCGAAGCGGGCGGTGATGGCCTCAGACGCGACCGCGCGCGCTGTCCAGGTACTCGACGACACGGACGAGACCCTGGATCGAGCCGAGCAGCTCGGCGGGCGCCGCACCGAGCGCAACGTTGTCGCTCGCGAGCCACGCGCGCGCAGCGTCGCCATGGCCCCAGAGGGCGTCGAGCGAGCGAAAAAGCCGCACGAAGAGGAGCGCCAGCTCCCACTCCTTTGCGCGATCGCGCGACAGCAGATACCTGCCCGAGAAGAGGCGCGACGCCGTCGCGTCCGAAATGCCGAGCGAACGCCCGAGCGCGCGCTGCGACAGCCCGAGGAGCTGCGCGGCGCGCACCGTCGCTCGGCTGAGCACCGCGGATTCGTCGGTGGCGGCTGCCGTGACCGGGGCTTCCATTGGCTCATTCTACAGCAAATATTCAGTATTGATTTTTCTGCAGCACGATCGACCCGCCGCCGCGTGTTCCCCTGGGCGCGACGCGGGGGCCGGAGCGCCGGCCGCGAGCGATCGAGCCGATGAAATCTTCGGCGACCGCGGACGCGTCAGAGGACCATCGCCACCATCGGATGCGCAACGAGCTCGATATAGAGCGCGTCGAGCTGCTCACGCGAGGTCGCCTCGATCGTTGCGGTCAGCGACAGGTAGTTGCCTGCGGACGAGCTTCGCATCTCGAGCGTCGCGCCGTCGAAGTCGGGGACGTGGCGCCTGACGATGTCGAGAATCGCCTGCGCGAAGCCGTCACGGGTGCGGCCCATGATCTTGATCGGGAAGGTGCACGGAAACTCGAGCAGGCTCACCTGCGCCGCGACCGGAGCCGGCGCGTTCGGATTCACGTTCCCGCACCGGTCGTCGACGCCCCCTCGGCCTTCGCAGCGATGCCGCCGGCCGTACGCGTCGTGCCGGGAGCAGCCGCGGCGCCCGCCGTTCGGCGCGGACCGTACATGTATTCGCGCGTGAGCGGGTGCGGCAGCCTGCCGTCCGCATAGGGCTTGCCCGCCAGCACCTGCCACAGCGAAAGCCAGCCGCGATCGAACGCGTGGGCCGATCCCGCGAGATAGATGCGCCAGATGCGGTAGCGCTCCTCGCCGACCTCGGCGCGCGCCGCGTCGGAATGGGCTTCGAGGCGCTCGACCCAATGCCACAGCGTCTTCGCGTAATGCTCGCGCAGCGCCTCGGCGTCGATTGCCTCGAGCCCCTGCGCGGCCGCACCTTCGATCACCGTCGAGATGTGCGCGAGCTGTCCGCCCGGGAACACGTATTCCTCGACGAAGTCGCCGATGCCGCTGCCAAGTGCGGCGGCGCCGAGCTGATTGTGCGTGATGCCGTGGTTCAACACGATGCCGCCGGGGACGAGGATGCGCGCAATCTTGCCGAAGTAGCGGTCGAAATTTCGCGGGCCGACGTGTTCGAACATGCCGACGCTCGCGATCTTGTCCCACGCCTCGGTGTCGGGCAGGTCGAGGTAATCGCGAAGCTCGACCTTCACCCGTCCGGCGAGGCCCTGCGCCTCGATCTCGCGACAGACGTGGTCGTACTGGTTCTGCGACAGCGTGATGCCGGTCGCCGTCACCCCGTAGTTCTTCGCCGCCCACAGGATGAGCGCACCCCAACCGCAGCCGATGTCGAGGAAGCGCTCGCCGGGCGAGAGCCTCAGTTTGCGGCAGATGTGGTCGATCTTCTGCGCCTGCGCATCGGCGAGTGAATCGTCGGTGCTGCGGAAATAGGCGCACGAATAGACCATCCGCGGATCGAGCCACATCCGGTAGAACGCATTGGAGACGTCGTAGTGGTGCTGGATATTGGCCTTGTTGCTGCGGTGGCGATGAAACCACGCGAGCGCCTTGCCGCGCGCACCTTCGCCGCCATGCGCGATCGAGCCCACCATCGTCTCGGCGATGCCGAGGATGCGCTTCGCGCTGCCGGTGAAATCGATGTCGCCGCGCACGTAGGTGCGCGCGAGGCGCCCCATTGCCGGCGAGGCGAGCGCGCGCAGGCCGGCGAAGTTCCGCGCGATGACGTCGACCTCCGCCCCCGGCGAGAGCTCGATTCGCGAGCCGTTCGGGAGCACCACCGCGACCGGCAGGCCGCGACCCTGATAGCGTCTTTCGATGATCCGTTCGAGGGAACCGGCCATGGCTGTGCGCACGCGACGATGACGCCCAAGTTTAGCAAGACCGCGGCTTTGACACCCGCAAGGCCCTGCCCCTACCATCGGCGCCGTACCGGTTGCGCAGCCGGACGACTGCACCATTCGATGACCACCGACGCGCCCGCCGCGGAAGAGCCGCCACCGATCGACGAGCGGCGGCTGCGCGACGCGCTCGCGGAATTCGCGACCGGCGTCGCGATCGTCTGCACCCGCGGCGAGCACGGGCGCTACGTCGGCTTCACCGCGAATTCGTTCAACGCGGTCTCGCTCGAGCCTCCTCTCGTCACGTGGAGCCTGGCGCTACGCTCGGCGAGCCTGGCGGCGTTCGAGCGTGCTGCCTGGTACTCGATCAACGTGCTCGCGGCCGACCAGGCGGCGCTCGCCCGCCACTTCTCACGGCCGCACGCAGACCGGTTCGACGGCGTCCCGCATCGGCCCGGGCAATTCGGTGCGCCGCTGATCGACGGCTGCGTTGCCTGGCTCGAGTGTCGGCATCACGCGCGGCACCCCGCCGGCGACCACGTGCTGTTCATCGGCGAAGTGGTCGGCGTCGATCGCGCGCACGGCCGCGGCCTTGTGTTCCACCACCGCCGTTACGGGACTACGGTGCCATTTTGATGGGACCAGGTCTCGGACCTGACCCCTCAGTGCGGCTTCCTGCGCTGGAACGCCTCCCAGACTCGGCGGAACACCGGGCCGGGCTTCCCGCCGCCGAAGGGTTTGTCGTCGACGCGCGTGACCGCGAGCACCTCCTTCGACGACGACGACAGCCACATCTCGTCGGCGCCGAGCGCCTCGGCGTGCGAAACCGGTCGCACGTCGACCGGCAATCCGACGTCGCCGGCGATCTCGAGTGTGGCGTCGTAGGTAATGCCGGGGAGGATCAGGTTGTCCTTCGGCGGAGCGACGATCGCACCGGCGTGGACGATCAGCACGTTCGACGCCGACGCCTCGGTCAGGTGCCCGTCGCGGAACATCACCGTCTCGACAACGCCGCGATCGGCGGCAAGCTGGCGCATCAGTACGTTGCCGACGAGCGATGTCGTCTTGAGGTCACAGCGCAGCCACCGGTTGTCCTGCGCGGTGACGACCGCGACGCCGCGCTCGACCTGCTCGGCGGTCGGTACCACGAGCGGGTTGCTCATCATGAACACCGTCGGCGAGACTCCCTGCGGGAAGGCGTGATCGCGTTTTGCGACGCCGCGTGTCAACTGCAGGTACACGGCCTGGTCGGCGAACGGCTGGCGCGACACGAGCGCTCCGACAAGCCGCTCCCACTCGGCGATGGAGTGCGGATTGGCGAGCCGGATTCCGTCGAGGCTGTGCTGCAGCCGCGTCAGGTGCTGCGCCATGCGGAACGGCTGGCGCGCGTAGACCGGAATCACTTCGTAGACGCCGTCGCCGAAGATGAAACCGCGGTCGAGCACCGGGATCTTCGCCTCGCCGAGCGCGACGAATTCACCGTTCAGGAAGGCGATCCGGTCAGCTTCGATCATCGGTGGTCTCCCATCAGCGGTGACTGAACCACAGGCGCACGGTATCCACCGCGCGCCCGAAGATGCTCGCGATCGGCACGGCCTGCAGCGCGATCAGCGGAAAGCTCGCGATCTTCTGGCCTTCGAGCGCGACGTCGACGGTGCCGACCTGCTGCGAGGCGAGCACCGGGGCGATCAGCGGCTGCGTCGAATGCATCGTCAGCTGCAGCTCGGAGGCCTTGCCCTTCGGCAGCGTCACGTAACGGTTGGCGAGAAAGCCGGCGCTCACTTCGCGCTCGGTGCCCTTCCACACGCGCAAGCTCGTCACCGGCTTGCCCGATTGATAGAGTGCGACGGTATCGAAGGCCTGGAAGCCCCAGTTGAGAAGCTTCTGGCTCTCGGCCGTGCGCCCGGCATCCGACTCGGCGCCGAGTACGACTGAGACGAGTCGGCGCTCGCCGCGCTTCGCCGACGCGACGAGGCAGAAGCCAGCGTCGTCGGTGTGGCCGGTCTTTACGCCGTCGACGTAGGGATCGCTCCACAGCAGGCGATTGCGATTCGACTGCGTGATGTTGTTGTAGCGGTACTCCTTGATCGCGAACATCGGGTAGTACTCGGGGAAGTCGCGGATCAGCGCCACGGTGAGCCGCGCGAGGTCGTTCGCCGTCGAGTAGTGGTCGGGGCTCGGCAGGCCGTTGACGTCGGCGTAGTGCGTCGACGCGAGGCCGAGCTTCGCCGCTTCGTCGTTCATCCGCTGGACGAACACCGCCGTGCTGCCGGCGACGAGCTCGGCGAGGGCCACCGTCGCATCGTTGCCCGATTGCACGATGACGCCGTGAAGGAGCTCGTCGACGGTCACCGGCTTGCGCGGCTCGATGAACATCCGCGAGCCGCCGGTGCGCCACGCGTTCTCCGACACCGGCGCTTCCTGCGCGAGCGTGATCGACTTCGCGCGCAGCGCCTGGAACACGAGGTAGGCCGTCATCAGCTTGGTGAGCGACGCCGGCGCACGCCGCACGTCGGCGTTCGATGAGGCGATGATCGTTCCCGAAAGCGTGTCGACGAGCGTCCACGCCGCGGCATCGATGCCGGGCGGAGTCGGCGCGCCGGTAACCTGCGGTAGCGGCATCAAGAGCGGCGGCGCGACATCGGGAAGCGCAGCGGTCGCGTCCGACGACTTCGCCGCTCCGGCGAGTGGATTGGGCAGGGCCGATGTTGCCGCCGGGCTCGTGACGCTCCGGGGAGTGGGCGCAGCAGTTGGTGCGGAAGCCGGACCCGCGGCAGCGAATGCCGCGGGAGAGATCACGGGCGCGCTCATCGCGACGGAGAGCGCGCAGACAGACAGAAACGAACGCATCGACATCCCGCAAAAGGCTTCGATTATACCGACACGCCGCTGCAAAAAGTGGTTCCGCTATGCCGGCACGCAACTGCAGAAGAGGTTCCTGTCGCCGTAGACGTTGTCGACGCGCGCGACCGGGCACCAGTACTTGCGCTCCGCCATTCCCGGAAGCGGGTACGCGGCCTCCTCGCGCGTGTAGGCGTGCGTCCAGTCGTCTGCGGCGATCGCCGTCGCCGTGTGCGGCGCGTTCTTCAGCGGATTGTCGGCGCGATCGGAGCGCCCTCGCTCGATCGCGCGGATCTCGCCGCGGATCGCAACCATCGCGTCGACGAAGCGGTCGAGTTCCCCCTTCGACTCGCTTTCGGTCGGCTCGACCATCAGCGTCCCCGGCACCGGAAAGCTCATCGTCGGCGCATGGAAGCCGTAGTCGATCAGGCGCTTCGCAACGTCCTCGACCTCGATGCCCGTGGACGCCTTGAGCGGGCGCAGGTCGAGGATGCATTCGTGCGCGACGAGACCGTCCCGTCCGCTGTAGAGCACTGGGTAGTGCGGGGCAAGCCGCTTCGCGACGTAGTTGGCGGCGAGGATCGCGCTCTCGGTTGCAGCGGTGAGCCCTTCGGCGCCCATCATCGCGATGTACATCCACGAGATCGGCAGGATCGACGCCGAGCCGAGCGGCGCGGCAGCAACCTGCACGCCGTCCGGTCGCCCCGGCAGGAACGGCGCCAGGTGCGCGCGGCACGCGACGGGTCCCACGCCGGGGCCGCCCCCGCCATGCGGAATGCAGAACGTCTTGTGGAGGTTCAGGTGCGAGACGTCGGCGCCGAACTTACCCGGTGCGGCGAGGCCGACCAGCGCATTCAAGTTCGCGCCGTCGACGTAGACCTGACCGCTGTGCGCGTGAACGATCTTGCACAGGCGCACGATGCCAGCCTCGAACACACCGTGCGTCGACGGGTAGGTCACCATGATCGCGGCAAGATCGTCGCGGTGTGAAGCGGCTTTCGCTTCCAGGTCGGCGAGGTCGACATTCCCGTCGCGGTCGCAGTCGACGACGACGACGCGCATCCCCGCGAGATGGGCTGACGCGGGGTTGGTGCCGTGTGCCGACGCGGGGATCAGGCACACGTCGCGCTGCGCTTCGCCGCGGCTGGCGTGAAAGGCGCGGATCATCAGGAGACCCGCATATTCGCCCTGCGAGCCGGCATTGGGCTGCAGCGACACCGCGTCGTAGCCGGTGACCGCGCAGAGCATCCGCTCGAGGTCGGCAGCGAGCTCGGCGTAGCCGCGCGACTGGTCCTCCGGCGCGAAAGGGTGCAGCGCGCCGAACTCGGGCCAGGTCACCGGCAGCATCTCCGAAGTCGCATTGAGCTTCATCGTGCACGAGCCGAGCGGGATCATCGTGCGGTCGAGCGCAAGATCGCGGTCGGCGAGGCTTCGCAGGTAGCGCAGCATCTCGGTCTCCGAGCGGTGGCTCGCGAAGACCGGGTGGGTGAGAAACGGTGAGCGCCTGACGAGTGCGGTTGGAAGCCCGGGCGCCGCCACCGCATCGAGCGTGTCGATCTCCGCCGCGGTTGCGTCGCTTCGCCCGTCGGAGGTCGCCTGCGTACCATCGATCGCCCGCGCGCCATCGACCGCCCGCGCGCCATCGATCGCCTGCGCGCCATCGACCGCCTGCGCGCCGTCGAACGCGCGCCACAGCGCGACGACGTCGTCGCGCGTCGTTGTCTCGTCGAGCGAGATTCCGATCGCGTCGGGCCCAACGTCGCGCAGGTTGTAGCCGGCGGCGCGCGCGCGCGCATGGATCGCACCGGTCGCGGTGCCGGTCGCGAGCGTCAGCGTGTCGAACGCGTGCACGTTGCGCGTGCGGAAGCCGCGGCATTCGAGCCCCGCGCGCAGGATCGCGGTCAGTCGCTCGACGCGGCGCGCGATGCGCGTGAGGCCTTCCGCGCCATGATAGACGGCGTACATCGCCGCCATCACCCCGAGCAGCACCTGCGCCGTGCATATGTTCGACGTCGCCTTCTCGCGCCGGATGTGCTGCTCGCGCGTCTGCAGCGCGAGCCGGTAGGCGGGCCGCCCGGAAGCGTCGACCGAGACGCCGACGAGCCTCCCCGGCAGCGAGCGCTTGCAGGCATCGCGCGTCGCGAGAAATGCCGCGTGCGGACCGCCACCGCCCATCGGCACGCCGAAGCGCTGCGACGAGCCGACGACGACGTCGGCGCCCCACTCGCCGGGAGGAGCGAGCAGCGTCAGCGCGAGCAGGTCGGCGGCCACGGCGACGAGCGTCCCGCGTGCATGCGCAGCATCGACCTGCGCGCGATGGTCGGCCACTTCGCCGTCGCCGCCGGGGTACTGCAGCAGCGCGCCGAACGCTCCGGCTTCGGCGGCCGCGGACGCCGGCCCCGTCACCACCTCGATGCCGAGCGGCGCTGCGCGCGTGCGCAAGACCGCGAGCGTCTGCGCGAATACGTCCTCGGCGACGAAGAAGCGCATGCCGGTTGCGTTCGATACGCGGCGCAGGAGCGTCATCGCCTCCGCGGCTGCGGTCGCTTCGTCGAGCATCGACGCGTTGGCGACCGCCATCCCGGTCAGGTCGCAGACCATCGTCTGGAACACGAGGAGTGCTTCGAGCCGCCCCTGCGAGATCTCGGGCTGATACGGCGTGTACGCCGTATACCAGCCGGGATTTTCGAGTACGTTGCGCAGGATCACCGCCGGCGTGTGCGTGCCGTAATACCCCTGGCCGATCAGCGACTTCATCACCCGGTTCTTCGCCGCGATCGCGGCGAGCCGCGCAAGCGCTTCGGCCTCGGAAAGCGGCGCCGCAAGAGGCAAGGCGCCGGAAAGCCGGATCTCCGCTGGCACCGCGGCGTCGATCAGCGCCTCGCGCGAGGCATAACCGAGTTCGCGCAGCATCTCGGTCTGCTCGAGCGAATCGGTGCCGATGTGTCGGCGCAGGAACCCGACGTGATCCTCGAGCGCGGCGAGCGACGAGTCGCGGATCATGCTTCGGCGATCAGCTTCGAATAGGCCGCGGCGTCGAGGAGCCCCGCGACCGCAGCCGCATCGTCGGGCCGAAGGCGGAAGAGCCACGCCGCGTAGGCGTCCTCGTTCACCGCTTCGGGCTTCGCGGTGAGCGTGTCGTTCGACGCGACGATCTCGCCGGCGAGCGGCGAATAGACGTCGCTTGCCGCCTTCACCGACTCGACGACGGCGCATGCCTCGTTCAGCGCGACCTTGCGACCCGGCTTCGGCAACTCGACATAGACGAGATCGCCGAGCGCCGCTTGCGCGTGGTCGGTGATACCGATGGTGACCGTGCCGTCGGACTCGGGCCTGATCCATTCGTGGCTGTCGACATACCTGCGATCGTTCGGAACGTTCATCGAGAGAGCTCCCGGTTACGAAACCAGCGCCACGCCGTGGCGCACGAAGGGCGGCTTCACCACGCGCGCCGCGAGGCGCTTGCCGCGAACCTCGACTTCCACCATCGTCCCGGCGGCGACCTCCGCCGGGACGCGGGCGAGCGCGATCGAGCGCTCGAGGGTCGGCGCCCAGGTGCCGCTCGTCACTTCGCCGGCGCCCGAATCGGTGTACACACACTGATGCGCGCGCAAGACTCCCCCTTCGTCGCAAAGCAGAAGACCTGCGAGGCGTCGCAAAGGCTTCGCCGCGGCGAGCGCAGCCTTGCCGGAGAAGTCGCGCGGGCTCGCGAGATCGACGGTCCATCCGAGCCCGGATTCGAGCGGCGACACGCGCTCGTCCATGTCCTGGCCGTAGAGGTTCATGCCAGCTTCGAGGCGCAGCGTGTCGCGCGCGCCGAGCCCGCAGCGCGTCACCCCTTGATCGGCGAGCGCGCTCCAAAGCGCCTCGGCATGCACGTCCGGGACGGTGATCTCGAAACCGTCCTCGCCGGTATAGCCGGTGCGCGCGACGAAGAGCTCGCCGAAGTCCGCCGACGTCATCGTGGCAGCGGTGAACGGCGCGAGCGGCGCGGTGACGGCTTCGCTGCCGGCGATCGCCCCCCAGGTCTTCGCGCGCGCCTGCGGGCCCTGCACGGCGATCATCGCGAGGTCGTCGCGCGGCTGGAGCGACACCTGCGGCGCACGCTCGCGCACGAGCCCCGACAGCCACGCGAGGTCCTTGTCGGTGGTGGCGGCGTTCACGACCAGCCTGAACCAGTCCTCGCGCATGAAGTACGCGATCAGGTCGTCGAGCACGCCCCCATCGCCGCGAAGCAGGCACGAATAGAGCGCCCTGCCCGGAGTCTTGAGCTTGTCGACGTTGTTGGCGAGGGCGTAGCGCAGAAGATCGCGCGGCGTGGAAGGCTCGCCGCGGACATCGACCGCGCGCATGTGCGAGACGTCGAACATGCCGGCGTCGCGCCGCACCGCATGGTGCTCGTCGATCTGCGAGCCGTAGGAGACCGGCATTTGCCAGCCGCCGAAATCGACCATGCGCGCGCCCGCTGCGCGGTGCAGGCGATTGAGGACGGTGGCTTTCGACATTGCCGTTCTCCCGGTAGAAACGAAGACGGGGCGGCGCGGATTGCTCCGCGTCGCCCCGTCTGTCCTTTTACCTGAGAGATTGCGGCCGCCGTCCGATCAAGCGGCCGTTGCCCCTTCGGTGGGCCGCGGCGCTCGCCGCGACCGCTCTCCAGATCGTTTGCTGCGCTGCGTGCGGTCCTGGTGCCTGAGCGATTTCGGGGTTACGCCTTCGGCGGCACCGGCACGCTGCCCGGCGCGCTCTCCTGCACGCAGGCAGCAGCGTATCACACGATCGTCGCGCTTACTTCAGCGCCAGGATCAGCTCGACCATCTTCTTGATGTCGGCGTCGGAAACACGCGGCGAGTTCGGCGGCATCGGAATCGGACCCCAGACTCCGGAGCCGCCCTTCTTTACCTTCTCGACCAGCATCTCGACCGCCTTGGGATTGCCGCGGTACTTGGCCGCAACATCCTTGTACGACGGCCCGACGATCTTCTTGTCTTCGGAGTGGCATGCGTTGCAGCCTTCCTTCTTCATCATGTCCTCGAGCTGGTCGGCAGCCGCGGCCGAAGCCACGGCGAGTGCCGAGAAGCCCAAAACGATGGCCGCTCCGCGGATCGGGAAGCGGAACTGCGAGCGGGTCGTGGCGCGACGGGCGCCATCAGTGCGGGTGTTCATGAAGACTCCATTGTGATTGGGCGCGACTGTCCCGGGGGCGGCCGCCCCCGAATCGAAATGGTACCCGATGTCGCAACCGCGCTAGGCTGCGGCGAGCGATTCCTCGATGGCGGCGAGCGTCGTCACCGGAGGACGGCAGACGAAGCCGTGGCAGAGCCACGCCGCGGCGCCTTCGACTGCTGCGGCGCTCACGCCGGCGAGTCGCGCCGGAGGCTCGCGGTCACCGAGATCGACGATCATCAGCTCGGGCCGATAGCTGCGCTCGAGGGAGCGCTGCCACGCGCGGGTCAGCGCCGGCTCGCCGCGCAGGATCAAGGTCGACGGCGGATGGAGGAGCCGCTCGAGCGCGACGAGAAGGCTCGACTGGCCGCCGGGCGATTGCGCGAGGCCCGGCGCGAACGCACGCACCGTGCGCTCCGCGACATCCTGGTAGCGAGGCTCGGCGGTGAGGTGCGCGAGCGCGATCAGCGCCTGCGCCGCGATGCCGTTGCCGGAAGGGGTGGCGTTGTCGTGCGCGGGCTTCGTGCGGTGGAACAAGCGCTCGTGGTCGTGGCTCGTGAACCAGAAGCCGCCCTGCTCGCGATCTTCGAAGCGGTCGACGAGCGCATCGGCGACGGCGAGCGCGAGCGCCAGGTCGCCCGCGCGAAAGCGCGCCTGCATCACCTCGACGAGTGCCGCGAGCAGGAACGCGTAGTCATCGAGGTAGGCGTTGAGCGCGACGTCGCCATCGAGCCGCGTCGCGAGGAGCCGCCCATCGGACCACGCCGTCTCGACCAGCCGGTCGAGCGCGGCGATCGCGAGGTCCGCCCACGCGGGTTCGTCCTGCGCGCGCGAGGCTCGGGCCAGCGCGCCGATCGCGAGCGCGTTCCACGCGGTGAGGATCTTGTCGTCGCGCGCCGGCCGCACGCGCGTCGAGCGCAGCGCGAAGAGCGAGGCGCGCGCACCCGCGATGCGCGTCTGCACGTCGGGGAGTATCGTGCGAAGCCGCGTCGCGACGTCGGCGACCGGCACCACGACGCGCGGCAGCCACGCGCGGTCCTCGAAATTGGGCGGGCCGTCGAAACCATAATGGGGGGCCGCGGCCTCCCACTCGGTACCCGACATCGCTGCGCGCGCGTCGTCGCGGCCGAACACGTAGAAGCGCCCTTCCTCGCCCTCGCTGTCGGCGTCGAGGCTCGAATGGAACGCGCCGTCGACGGCGCGGAGCTCGCGCACGAGGAAGCCGACGATGTCGCGCGCGACGGCGCCGAGGCCTGCATCCGGCAGCGCGCGCGCGGCATCCGCGTAGAGCGCGAGGAGCGCCGCGTTGTCGTAGAGCATCTTCTCGAAGTGCGGGATCGACCACTCGGCATCGACGCTGTAGCGGCAGAAGCCGCCGCCGAGCTGATCGGCGATGCCGCCTGCGGCCATGCGCCCGAGCGTCGTAGCGACGATCTCGCGTGTGCTCGCGCTTCGCTTCGTCGCAGCGGCACGCAGACAGAACTCGAGCTCGGCCGCGTGCGGAAACTTCGGCGCGCCTCCGAAGCCGCCGTGCACACGATCGAAGCTTCGCTCGAGCTCTCCCAGCGCTGCGTCCGGCGCACCGGCGGGGAGTGCGACGGCGCCCTGCGCAGCCGCTTCGAGCGACGCGAGCGCATCGGCGAGCGCATCGCCCTGGCTCGCGATCTCGTCGCCGTGCTCGCGGAACGCGGCAGCGACCTTCGGCAGCAGCTCGCGAAAGCCGGAGATCCCGTAGCGCGATTCCTTCGGGAAATAGGTGCCGATGAAGAACGGAAGGCCGCCCGGGGTCATGAAGACGGTGAGCGGCCAGCCGCCCGGTCGGCGCGTCATCAGCGCGTGCGCAGTCTGGCAGATCTGGTCGAGGTCGGGACGCTCCTCGCGGTCGACCTTGATGTTGACGAACAGCGCGTTCATCAACGCCGCGACCTCCGGATCCTCGAAGGACTCATGCGCCATCACGTGGCACCAGTGGCAGGCCGAGTAGCCGATCGAAAGCAGGATCGGCCTGTTCTCGCGCTTCGCGAGCGCCAGCGCCTCGTCGTCCCAGGGGCGCCAGTCCACCGGATTGCCTGCGTGCTGGCGCAGGTAGGGGCTCGTGGCCTTCGCGAGTCGGTTGGTCATCGTACCCGCGAGCTTACGTCGATCGGGTCGGGACCGTCGACCCGGGGTGCGACGTCGGGCGGGCGGTCAGCTCGTGTCGACCGCCTCGAACGCGACCCGCTCGAAATCCGCACCGCGCTGGAGGATGCTCAGCAGCCGGTACGCGCGGTCGCTTCCCGATTCGCCGAGGTGCAGCACGCGGTTCGGCGCGAACGCGCGCGGGAGCACGACGAGTGACGCCGGCTCCTCCGGAGACTCGTCGAGCAGCACCGCCGGAGTCGGCGGATCCTCGGTCCCGTCCTGATGGCGCTGGCGCAGCACGAGCGTCTTCGGATCGCCCGGCCACATGCGCACCGTCAGCGTGAGCTCGCGCTCGCCTTCGTCGGCAACGCGAGCGACCCAGCCGAGACGCGCGCGGCCATCCTCGCGCGCGACGACGAGCTGATCGAGGAACCAGCGATAGCTGCTGCCGCCGGCGTGGCGCACGCGCGCCTCGCGCCACGCGAGCGCGCCGTACCACTTCTCCCACGGCCAGCTTCGCTCAGCCTCCTCGCGGCGGCGGTCGAAGTCGCTGATGCCGCCGACGCTGTGCAGATACTGCGCTGGGTGATCGTTGTCGCGCCCGAGCGGGTCCTGACGCGCGAACGCGTGGCCACACAGGCGAAAATAGGCCGCCTGTGGACCACCGGACGCGAGCTCGACCGCGCGCGACTTCGTACGCTGCGCGTCGCGGGGCACGCTCGACCATTGCGCATCGAGGTGGGCGAGAAGTGCCGCGGCGTCGGAGCTCGAGACGTCGCTGCCGAGCTGCAGCGACTCGGGCGTCGCGCCCTGCGCGATCCGCTTGATCCTGCCGCGTACGCTCGACGCGAGCTTCGCCGGATATCCGTAGCGCAGCGATGACCGTGGCTGGGCAGGCGGCGCCGGCGCGACGAACGCTCCCGATTCTCCTTCGAGATCGACGATCACCCGCGACCCTTCGGTGTCGCGCTGCTGCGCATAGGGGAAGAGCTTGCGCGCCCACAGTCCGAGCCAGCGATCGGCAAGCTCGATCTCCCGCACCGACATCGCATACGGGTCGGCGAGCGCCAGGAGCAGCGCGTGGCTGTACATCGAGAAGCAGCAGAGGCCCGCCGCGTCCGGGACCAGCGGATCGGACACCGCCACAGTCGTGCATTCGAGCATTTCGGCGAGCCGGTAGTACGCGTGCAGCTCCTGCCACAACGACGCGGGCGTCTTCCTCCGCGCGAGTCCGTGGACGGCGATCAGCTGTTTGCCCACGTAGAGCGCGCGCTGCAGGAGCTTCGCCTTGACTCCCTGCAGCTCGGTTTCGCCCTCGAGCAGCGGCTTCAGGCATGCCGAGTAATGCACCCAGAGTGCCTGCCACAGCGCGATCGCCTGATCGGCCGCCTCGCGCTCGCCTTCACCGGCGGGCTGCGGGCGCCCGGCGAAACGCCGCGCGAGCTCGGTGTGCAGATGCGCGATCGGATCGCGTGCGAGCTCGGCGATCGTCGCCCGCTCGCGCGCCGGCAGGTTGGCGGTCGCAAGCGCGGAAAGCTGGCCGAGCAGCAGCGAATGCGCCTGTCCTACACTCGAGAGCGGAAGCTCCTTCATCCACCGCGCCGCCGCCGCGCTGTCCTTCCAGGCGAGCGCGGGCGCCGCAGCGTCTTCGGGAAGCGCGTGCTCAGGTGGGGCGACGATTTCGACTGACTCGGGCATCTCCGTCTCCAGAAACCGTCCGATACCTGCGCTCACTCGTGGAAACTGCTATCAGCCGCGAATGACACAGGTTTCATGCTTATAGCATATCGAGTATCGGCCTGCGGGTTCGCGGGCGGCGCGATCCGACCGGCGGCTCTCGCACCGTGGCGAACGGGAAACGCCGGTGCGAATAATCGGCGCCGCACGGCGCCATTTGTCGGCTGCGCAGCGCGCGTTCGGCCCCCACACTGGCGTCATGGAACTCACAGCGCAACATGACGCAACCCCGATGGCAACGACCCGCTTTCCTCCGCCCGCGGCGGCCGGTTTCCGAGCGGCCCGGCTCATCGCCTGTCTCGCGGTCGCCGCGGAGTCTTTTTGGAGACAACGACCGGAGGGTCGGGTCGCCCTTGCGTGGGCCGCAGTCGCCGTGGCGTTCTCGCTCGCGCTCTACTTCGTTCCGGCGCCGATGCCGCCGGCGATGCCGGCGATGGTGCAGATGGCGACCAACGGAGATGTCAGGGCGCCTTTCGGACGCAGTACGCACGCGCAACAACGGGGTTCCGGCGCGACGGCAGGCGCTCCGGAGCGCCGCGCTGGCAGTCCGGCCGGCCCGTCAGACCAGCACGCGCTCGATGCCGCCGCGGTTGACCCGCGCCACGTAGTCGGCCATCCAGCCCTCGCCAAGTAAGCGGCGCGCGATCTCGACGACGATATAGTCGGCATCGGTGCCGGCGTCGGCGTCGAAGCGCTTCAGACCCTGCAGGCACGACGGACACGACGTCAGCACTTTCACGTTCCCCGCGAAACCATCGGCGCGCAGCGCCTCAGCGCCGCGACGCATCTCCTCCTCCTTGCGGAAGCGGACCTGCGTCGAGATGTCGGGGCGCGAGGTGGCGAGCGTGCCCGACTCGCCGCAGCAGCGGTCGTTCAACGGTACGTCGGTGCCCATCAGGCCGCTCACCACATCGAGCGGCTTGTAGGCCTTGATCGGCGTGTGACACGGATCGTGATACATGTAGCGCACGCCCGTCACGCCTTCGAGGTGAACGCCTTTCTCGAGCAGGTATTCGTGGATGTCGAGCAGGCGGCAGCCCGGGAAGATTCTCCCGAACTCGTACTTCTCCAGCTGGTCGAGGCAGGTGCCGCAGGAGACGATCACCGTCCTGATGTCGAGGTAGTTCAACGTGTTGGCGACACGGTGGAACAGCACGCGGTTGTTGGTGACGATCCGCCCGCCCTTGTCGTGGTGGCCGGCCGCCGTCTGCGGGTAGCCGCAGCACAGGTAGCCGGGCGGCATCACGCACTGCGCGCCGACGTGATAGAGCATCGCCTGCGTCGCGAGACCGACCTGCGAGAACAGTCGCTCGGATCCGCAGCCGGGAAAATAGAACACCGCGTCCGAATCGTCGGTGACTTTCGCAGGATCGCGGATGATCGGGATCACCGACGGGTCCTCGATGTCGAGGAGCGCGCGGGAGGTCCGCTTGGGGAGGCCCGACGGCATCGGCTTGTTGACGAAGTGGATCACCTGCGTGCGGACCGGCGTCGTCCCGGTCGTCGACGCGGGGTGCGCGGTCTGCGCGCGCGTCAGGCCGGTTCGACTGAGGATCGCATGGCCGAGGCGCTGCGCACGGTAGCCCCATTCGATCATCAGCTTGCGCACGACCCTGATCGTCGCCGGATCGGTCGCGGTGAGAAAGAACATCGCCGCCGCCGTCATCGGATGGAGCTTCCTTCGCCCCTCCTCGCGCAGCAGGTTGCGCATCGCGATCGACACGTCGCCGAAATCGATGTCGACCGGGCACGGATTGAAGCACTTGTGGCAGACCGTGCAGTGGTCGGCGACGTCGCCGAACTCGTCGAAGTGGCGCAGCGAGACGCCGCGCCGCGTCTGCTCCTCGTAGAGAAACGCCTCGGTCAAGAGCGACGTCGCGAGAATCTTGTTGCGCGGACTGTAGAGGAGGTTCGCGCGCGGCGAGTGCGTCGCGCACGGCGCCTTGCACTTGCCGCAGCGCAGGCAATTGCGGATCGAGTCGGCGATGCCGCCGATCGCGCTTTGCTCGAGGATCAGGCTCTCGTGGCCGATCAATGCGAACGACGGCGTGTAGGCGTTGCCGAGGTCGGCGGGGAGCGCCGGATCGCGCAGGAGCTTGCCGCGATTGAAGCGGCCGTTCGGATCCACGCGGCGCTTGTACTCGGCGAACGGCGCGAGCTCGTCGTCGGTGAGGAACTCCAGCTTGGTGATTCCGATGCCGTGCTCGCCCGAGATGACGCCGCCGAGGCTCCGCGCCAGCGCCATCACCTGCGCGACTGCGGCACTCGCCTCGCGCAGCATCGCGTAGTCGTCCGAGTTGACCGGCAGGTTCGTGTGCACGTTGCCGTCGCCGGCGTGCATGTGCAGCGCGATGAACACGCGACTGCGCAGCACCTCGGCATGGATCGCGTTGACACGCTCCAGCACCGGCGCGAAGCTGCGCCCGGCGAAGATCGCCTCGAGGGGCGACCTCAGCTCGGCCTTCCACGACACCACGTCGGCGTGGCGCTGGAGCGCCGGAAACGTCTCGTCGAGCCGGTCCAAAAGATCCTGCCAGCGGTGGCGCACGTCGGCGACGAGCGTGCGCGCGTCGGCGAGCGCTTCGGCGAGCTCGTCGGCGGACGGACGCGCCTCGCTCCCCGGACGCCACAGGTGCTCCGCGTCGGGAGCCGCGAGGAACGCTGCGAGCCGGTCGGCGAGCTTCAGCTTGTTGCCGATCGACATCGCGATGTTGAGTCGCTCGACGCCATCGGTGTAGTCGCCGAGGCGGTCGAGCGGGATCACGACGTCCTCGTTGATCTTGAAGGCGTTCGTGTGCTTCGCAATCGCCGCCGTGCGCGCGCGGTCGAGCCAGAACTTCCTGCGTGCGTCGGCAGAGACGGCGACGAAGCCCTCGCCACCGCGCGCGTTCGCGAGCCGCACGACCTCGGAGGCCGCCTTCGCGACCGCGTCGTCCGATTCGCCGACGATGTCGCCGATCAGCACCATCTTCGGCAGACCGTGGCGCCGCGCCTTCGTCGCGTAGCCGACCGCCTTCACGTAGCGGTGATCGAGATGCTCGAGGCCCGCGAGCAGGACGCGCGCGTCGCCGGTGCGCTCGCCCAATGCATCGAGGTGGCGCTTGACCTCGACGATCGCCGGAGTCGACTCGCGCGCCTCGCCGAAGAATTCGAGGCAGACGGTGCGGATCGCCGGAGGCATCCGGTGCAGCACGAAGCGCGCGCTGACGATGATGCCGTCGCAGCCTTCCTTCTGCACGCCGGGAAGCCCTGCGAGGAACTTGTCGGTGACGTCCTTGCCGAGGCCGAGCCTGCGAAACGCGGGGCCCGGGATCACCAGCGTCTGGCTGCGAACCGGCGTATGCGCGTCTCCTGCAAGCCAGCGAAGCTCGAACGTTGCGTCGCGCGCGTCGTGGATCCGGCCGAGATTGTGGCCGATGCGCACGACTTCCAGCCACTGCGCGTCGGGCGTAACCATCCGCCATGACGCGAGGTTGTCGAGCGCCGTGCCCCACAGCACTGCCTTCTTGCCGCCGGCGTTGACGGCGACGTTGCCGCCGATGCACGACGCGTCGGCAGACGTCGGATCGCAGGCGAAGACGAGCCCCTGCGATTCGGCGAGATCCATCGCGCGCTTCGTGACGACACCGCCACCGCAATCGACCGTCGGCGTCGGCTCGGCGCAACCCGGCAGGATCACGCGCTCGACCGCGGACATCCGCTCGAGCTTCTCGGTGTTGATCACCGCCGAGCGCGGATCGAGGGGAATCGCGCCGCCGGTGTAGCCGGTGCCGCCGCCGCGCGGAATGATCGTGAGACCGAGCTCGATGCAGCCCTCGACGAGCCCGCGTACCTCGTCCTCGCTGTCGGGGTGGAGCACGACGAGCGGATACTCGACGCGCCAATCGGTCGCGTCGGTCACGTGCGACACGCGCTGCAGGCCGTCGAAAGTGATGTTGTCGCGCCGCGTGTAGCGCGCAAGCGTGCGCCGCACGCGCTTCCGGAGCTCGGCGGTCTCGGGGAACCAGCGCTCGAAGCGGTCGACCGCGGCGCGCGCCGCCTCGAGGAGCCTGACGACGTTCGCATCGCGCACATCGTCGCCGTCGCGGTTCGCGACGCGGCGCTTGTCGATCTCGCGCAGCCGGTGGCGCAGCGCGCCGACGAGGAGGCGCCGACGGCGCGGATTGTCGAGAAGGTCGTCCTGCAGGTACGGATTGCGCTCGACGACCCAGATGTCGCCGAGCACCTCGAAGAGCATCCGCGCCGAGCGCCCGGTCCGTCGCTCGCCGCGAAGCTCCTCTAGCAGCGCCCACATCGGCGCACCGAGGAGGCGAATGACGATCTCGCGATCGGAGAGCGACGTGTAGTTGTAGGGAATCTCGCGAAGCCGGGCGGCGCCGGCCTCGCCCGGCGACGGCGTTCCGCCCGCCTGCTCGATCGACTGCGCGTCGGCGACGGGCTGCCCTGTGCCCACGTCCAGCGCGAGCGCTGCAGGTTGGTCTTGCGCGTTCATGCGAGCCGGGCATCATACCGCAGTGCAGCACCCGAACTGCACGACGCGGCGATGCGCGGGCGGCCACCCGGCGATGCGCGCGCGGCGGACGCAGCGAGGCCCGCCGAAGACCATTACTGCGTCACGCGCGGCGGGGGGGCGAAGAGTCTGTCGCAGCTCTTCGACAGGAGAACGGCGCTCGCAACGAGCAGGACCGCGGCAATCGACAGCGCGTATGCATAGCCGTTTCGATTGCGCGCGAGCGCTCCGACGACAAGCGGGCCCAGCACCTGCCCGACTGCGAACGCAGTCGTCATCGCAGCGAAGTAGTTCGCGGCGTGCGCGCCGGCCACCCGGCGCGCCTCCTGCATGCCCGCCATCGTGATCACCATGATGGTCCCGCCGACGCCGAGCGCCGAAGCGATGACCCCGTAGAGGCTCGGGCTCGCCAGCGGCATGCAGACTCCGACTGCCATCACGAGGTTCGCCACGATCCAGGTCGTACGCGGGCGTCCGGCGATTCCGCCGCGCGACAGAAGGAGCGTCGAGACCGCCGCGGCGAGTCCGAAGACCGGCCAGGCCCAGCCGAAGAGGCGCGGGTCGCCCAGCATCGACTTCGCCATCACCGGGAGGAACGTGGCGGGCAGGATGTATCCGAAGCCGAAGCAGCCGTAGCAAAGCACGAGCCGCCAGAATTCGCGCCCAGCCTCCGCGATGGCGAACTTCGGTGCGCTCGCGACCGGGCCCCCGGGCGGCGACGCGCGCAAAGCCGGCAGCACCACGGCAGTGCCGGCGAAGGCGAGCGCACCGAGCGTCGTCCACGCCGCGGCCGAGCGGGCGTGCACGGTCATCAGCGCGAGGCACACGATGCCCGACACGACGATGCCGGCGCCGACCCCCGAGAACACCACCCCTCCGAGCGCTGGCCGGCCGCGCGCCGCGAGCGTCTGCAGCGCCCACGTCGACGCGTAGATCAGCACCCACGCGCTCGCGACTCCGGCAACGAAGCGCAGCGCGCACCACCACCACATGCCGAACGCCGCAGCCATGGCGAGCGTCGTTGCGCCGATCAGGGTGAGCCCGCCGGCTACGATCGTCGTGCCGCGCGCCCGCAGCCAGATCGCAGCCGTCGCGCCCGCGAGGTAGCCGAGGTAATTGAGCGTCGCGAGCAACGCGCCCTGCTGCGTCGGCAGACCGAAATCGTCCTGCATCATCGGCAGGATCGGCGTGAAGGCGAACCGCCCGATGCCCATCGCCACGGCGAGCGCTACCAGCGCAGCGGCAGCGATGCGCCCCGCCGGAGTCGAGGTCGCTGTGAGGTCATGTCGGGGCGGGCGCGGCACGGAGGCGTAAACGGAATCAACGACGAACGCAGTCGCGCCTCGACGCTCGTCCCCGCGTCAGCGCTTCACGCCGCGGCGAAAGCGCGCGACGACGTCGAGGAGGTCCGGTTCGCCGGCAAGCGCGTCGGCGACATAGCCGATCGTGACGTCGAGCTCGTCGTCGTTGCGCCAGTAGTCGTCGATCACGCCGTGTGTCGACCAGGTCGAGCGGTTGAACCCCTCCTCGATGTCGTTGTACCAGAAGAGCGCCCGAGTCCGAAGTTGCCGCTGCGCGAATTGTCGAGGACGCCGAGGATCGAGCAGGGGACACGGGTAACGCGAGGCAGATTGTCCGCCTCGTTGATCGTATCCGTGCCGAAGTGGGCGATCGACCCCTGGACGGTGGCCCGGGATTCGTCGGGGGTGCCGCACATGGAGTCCCTGGCGGGGTACTTGGGCACGTCGACTTGCGAATTCACGAGCGCGTAATGCCGGTGACCATCGAAGATTACCAATCCCTGCGGGTTCGCCCCGTACATCGGCGTCCTGCTGGCATCGGGACGTACCGTATCGACCGATACATAGGTCCACGCTCCAGCGAGCTCTTAGTCCGGCGTCGCAGCTTCGACGCTGACCGACAACAGGGTGATGCTCAACCAGAACAGCACCGGCGAAGATTGATCTCACGATTCGTATCGCGTGGCGGGTTCATGCGATGTGGACTGACGGAAGCGGCGACCGCTGGCCGCGGACGCCGTGACTCCTAGAGCGATCAGCCGCCTGCGAGAATGCGGCGATAGCCGATCGCCTCCGCCGCGTGTGCTGCGTCGATCGTGTCGCGCTCCGCGAGATCGGCGATGCTGCGCGCGACCCTGACCGCGCGGTGGTAGCCGCGTGCCGACATCGAGAGCCGCGACATCGCGCTCGCGAAGACGCGCTCGGCCTCCGACGTGCGGCGGGCGTGGCGGTCGAGCTCGGGCGCTTCGAGGCGCGCGTTCGGCTTGCCCTGCCGGCGAAGCTGCCGCTCGCGAGCGGCGACGACGCGGGCGCGCACGGAATTCGTTGTCGGGTCGGCGCTGTCATCGTCGATTAAAACGGCTGGTGCGTCTCGTTCGCCGGGTACGTTCGGTGCGACCTTGTGCGGCGCGCGCCTCGCAAGCTCGGTCGCGGTCACCGACGGGACCTCGATCGCGATGTCGAGCCGGTCGTAGAGGGCACCCGAGATGCGACGCCGATAGCGTGCGACGCGCTCCGCCGTGCATCCACATCGTCCGCTGGCGTGACCGAGCCACCCGCAGGGGCAAGGATTCATAGCGGCGACGAGCTGGAAGCGAGCCGGAAACTCGCTCTGCCTCGCCGCACGCGAGATGTGCACGACGCCCGCCTCGAGCGGCTCGCGAAGTACTTCGAGCGCGTATCGATCCCATTCCGCGAGCTCGTCCATGAACAGCACGCCGTGATGAGCGAGCGAGATCTCGCCCGGCCGCGGGACCGATCCTCCCCCGGCGAGAGCCACGGCGCTCGCCGTATGGTGCGGCGCGCGAAAGGGTCGCTCGCGAAAGCGCCCCGGACGGAACTGCCCGGCAAGCGACGCGATCGCCGCGGCTTCGAGCGCCTCGTCGTCGGTCATCGCCGGCAGCAGCGGTACGAGGCGCTGCGCGAGCATCGACTTGCCTGTTCCGGGCGGCCCGATCAGTAGAAGCGAATGCCCTCCCGCGGCGGCGATTTCGAGCGCGCGCTTACCCCCTGGTTGGCCGCGCACGTCGGCGAGCTCGGGACCTCGCGTCGATGAAATCGGCGGCGCTGCTGCGGTGAGCGCCGGCAGGATCGACTGCCCGGTGAGGTGTGCGCACACCGCGAGCAGCGTCGGCGCGGCCAGCACCTTTGCATCGCAGACGAGCGACGCCTCGCCCGCCGACGCCGTGGGGAGCACGAACGCGCGCCCGTCGTGACGCGCCGAGAGGACCATCGCGAGCGCGCCGCGGATCGCGCGCAGCTCTCCGGTCAACGCGAGCTCGCCGGCGAACTCGTACGGTGCGAGGTCGTCCGCGGGAAGCTGGCCGGTCGCGGCGAGAATGCCGAGCGCGATCGGCAGGTCGTATCGCCCCGATTCCTTCGGCAAGTCGGCGGGCGCAAGGCTCACGGTGACCTTGCGTGGGGGAATGTCGAAGTGCGCGTTCTGAAGCGCCGCCCTGACGCGGTCGCGTGCTTCGCGTACCTCGGTGTCGGCCAGGCCGACGATGTTGATCCCGGGAAGACCGCCGGCGACGTGCACCTCGACCGTCACCTCAGGCGCGTCGACGCCGCACAGCCCGCGCGTTCGAACCGAGGCGACGGCCACGCGACCCTCCCTGCGCGGACTTGGACCGCGACGGCGGCCCGACTGCGCGAGAATCGCGCAGGATCGCGTCGCGCGCGATCAGCCGTTCGACCGAGGCGGCGCGCCATCGGGCGCGCCGCGCGCCTCGAGCGCAGCCACGCGCGCCTCGAGCGCCTCGACCTTCTCGCGCGTGCGCTTCAGCACGTCGATCTGCCGGTCGAATTCCTCGCGCGTGACGAGATCGAGCCGAGAGAGGCCGCTCTTCAGGAGCGCCTTCACGTTCTTCTCGACGTCCTTCGCGGGCGAGGCCTCGAAGGCCTGCCCTAGCCGTGCGGCGAGATCGTCGATCGTCTTGGAATTGAACATCGTCAGCCTCCTGGTGGGCGCGCGAAAAACGTGCATCGCGAGCCCGGTCTGCCCGCATATGGTGCAGCCATCCGCTGCGGTGAATCGAGCCTGTGTCGAGCGAATCGTGCAAGACGTTGAGTGACAACGACTTTATCGCTGCGGCACGGCAAATGCAAAGCGACCTCCCGGAACACGGCTCGATCCAGGCCGTGTTCGTGCAGCGAACCTTCTGAAGCGGGAGAACGTGAAATGAAGCTGGTGAGCGCAGTCATCAAGCCGTTCAAGCTCGACGAGGTCCGCGAGGCGCTGTCCTCGATTGGTGTCCAGGGCATCACCGTAACCGAGGTGAAGGGCTTCGGGCGCCAGAAGGGCCACACCGAGCTCTACCGCGGAGCGGAGTACGTCGTCGACTTCCTGCCGAAGGTGAAGATCGAGGCGGCAATGGGCGACGAGCTCGTCGAGCGCGCGATCGAGGCGATCGAGAAGTCGGCGAAGACCGGGAAGATCGGCGACGGAAAGATCTTCGTGGTCGATGTCGAGCAGGTCATCCGCATTCGCACCGGCGAGACCGGGACGAGCGCACTGTGACGGAGACTCCGATGAAGCGATTCACCACCTCGTTCGCGCTCGCAGCGTTCGTCGGCGCCGTGCTCGTGTTCGGCACGCTCGGCGCGGAGCGCGCCTTCGCACAGGAAAAGGACTCCCCGGGCCGGGCCGCCGCGACGCAGGGGGCGACATCCACCCAGGGGCAACCGGCCGCGACATCCGCCGGCTCACCCGCAGCAGCGGACAGCGCGCAGCCAGCGGCCCCGGCGGCGGCACCCCCGGCACCGACGTCGCCGCAGCTCGTCTCGGCCGACAAGATCAACGCCGGCGACACCGCGTGGATGCTGACCTCGACCGCGCTCGTGCTGATGATGACGATCCCTGGCCTCGCGCTCTTCTACGGCGGCATGGTGCGCAAGAAGAACGTGCTCGCGACCCTGATGCAGAGCTTCGCGATCACCTGTCTCGTCACGGTGCTCTGGGTCGTCATCGGCTACAGCATCGCGTTCACGCCGGGAGGGCCGGTGATCGGCGGTTTCGACCGCTTCTTCCTGCACGGGATGCTCTACGAGAACGAGGCGGGCAAGCTCACCGTGTCGCACCTCGGCCTGACGATTCCCGAGTCGGTCTACATGATGTTCCAGATGACGTTCGCGATCATCACGCCGGCGCTGATCTGCGGCGCGTTCGCCGACCGGATGAAGTTCTCGGCACTCCTCTGGTTCATCGGGCTGTGGTCGGTGCTGATCTATTCGCCGATCGCGCACATGATGTGGGAGCCTTCGGGCTTCTGGGCGGGCAAGGGCGTGCTCGACTTCGCAGGTGGCACCGTCGTGCACATCAATGCGGGCATCGCGGGGCTCGTCTGCGCGCTCGTCCTCGGCAAGCGCGTCGGGTTCGGCCGCGAGCCGATGGCCCCGCACAACCTGACGCTGACGCTGATCGGGGCGTCGATGCTCTGGGTCGGCTGGTTCGGCTTCAACGCGGGCTCCGCCGTCGCGTCGAACGGGCGCGCGGGAATGGCGATGTTCGTCACGCAGTTCGCCACCGCCGCCGCCGCACTCGCGTGGATGTTCACCGAATGGCTCGCGAAGGGGAAACCGTCGGTGCTGGGCATCGCTTCGGGCGCCGTGGCGGGCCTCGTCGCGATCACCCCCGCATCGGGCTTCGTCGGTGCGGGGGGCGCGCTCGCGATCGGCATCGCCGCCGGCGTCGGCTGCTTCTTCGCGTCGACCACCGTCAAGAGCTGGTTCCGCTACGACGATTCGCTCGACGCATTCGGCGTGCACGGCATCGGCGGCATCATCGGCGCGCTGCTCACCGGCGTGTTCAACGTGCGCGAGATCAGCGGCGTCGACGGGAGCTTCCTGACGCAGCTCGGAGCGGTCGTCACGACGCTCGTCGTGAGCGGCGTCGGCAGCTTCATCCTCCTCAAGATCATCGGCGCGGTGATCGGTCTGCGCGTCAGCGAGGAGGAGGAACGCGAGGGCCTCGACGTGAGCCTCCACGGCGAGCACGTCGAGTAGCGGCATGGCGCGCGCGGGTCGGAAAACACCCGAGCCGTGCCGCCGTTACCGCGAACCGCCGGAGCCTGAGGCACGCCCGCCGCGCCCGCCGCGGCGGGCGCGCGGATGGGCCGCGTCGTAAACCTTCGCGAGGGCCTGGAAATCGAGGTGCGTGTAGACCTGCGTGCTGGCGATCGACGCGTGACCGAGCATCTCCTGCACGGCGCGAAGATCGCCCGACGATTGCAGCACGTGACTCGCGAACGAGTGCCGCAGCATGTGCGGATGAACGTGCCGCGGCAATCCCTGCCGTACCGCCCATTGCGCGAACCGCTGCTCGATCGCCCGCGGCGACAGCCGGCGTCCGCCGCGCCCGACGAATACCGCGCGTTCGCCGGCGTCGGCGAGTTTCGCGCGCGATTCCATCCAGCGGCGGATCGCCTCGCGCGCCGCGGAGCCGACCGGAACGATGCGCTCCTTCGCCCCTTTGCCGAGGACTCGCACCTCGCCGGCTTCGAGGTCGCACGCTGCGACGTCGAGCCCGGCGAGTTCGGCGAGACGCAGCCCAGACGAGTACGCGAGCTCGAGCAGAGCGCGATCGCGCACGGCAAGCGGATCGGCAGCATCCACCGTCACGAGCCGCGCCGCCTCGTCGGGTGAGAGCGCGGACGGCAATCGGCGCGGCGACTTCGGAGGACGTATCCCGGCAGCCGGATCGGCGCTCATCGAAGGATCGCGCTCGAGCAGGAAGCGGTAGAACGCCCGCCACGCCGACAGCATCCGCGCGAGGCTGCGCCCCGAAAGCCCGCGGCCGTGAAGCGCTGCGACGTGGCGCATCAGTTGCGCGCGCGTCAGCGTCGCCACCGGTGCGACGCCGGCGAGCTCGACGAGCACGGTCACGTCGCGCAGGTACGCCTTGCGCGTGTGCGCGGCGCACGTCGCGAGTCCGGCGGCAAAGGCCGCAAGCGCTTCCGCATTGGCGGTTGCGATGCGGGCCTGCGGCATGGCGGAACGCTAGTCGAGCGCGAGGTAGCGCGCAATGGCGACGCTCGCGAGCTCGCCCAGGCGCAATAGATACATCGTTCCCATCGCCGGGTGAAAGCGCTGCGCCTCGGGGCTCGCGAGCGCGAGGATGCCGAACGTGGCCTCGGTCCGCAGCGCAAGGTAGGCGTACGACCTCATCGAGTCGTTCTCACCCTCGAACCATGCGCGCGCCTCGTCGCGGATCGCGGGCCCGCACAGCGGCGCCCGCAGGCCCTCGGCGAACTCGTGCAGCGTGGAAGGCGTCGGCGCGAGCTCAGGAAGCGCGGCCGTCGACGCATCGCGCCAGAGCCGGATCGCGACCTGCGGCACCGCGAAGTCTTCCTTCAGGCTGTGCACCAGGACAGCGATCGTCGTCTCGAGATCGCGTGCGGAAATCAGCGCAAGCGTCGTCCGGTGCAGCTTCTCGGTGATCGCCTCGTTGTCGCTCGCGTTCTGAACGAGCTCGGCGAGCCTTCGCTCCTGCTCGTGCGACTTGTCGCGCAGCGCCAGGATCTGCCGCTCGGCGATCGGAATCGCGTGTCCGCCGTGAGGGTGCGGGACGAACATCTCGGCGAAGACGTCGGCGTAATCCTCGAAGAATTCCGGGTGCTGCTTCAGGTACTCGGCGACGGCGCTCGCTTCCATCCGATCCTCGATACCTCGTGGCCTATTGGTGTTCGATCGCGGCGCGCTCGCCGCCTCGTCGGTTGCGATCAGACCGGCGCAGACGCGCTGCGCCACTCCCCTTCGAAGACCGTTCGCGCCGGCCCCTTCATCGTCACCGGCCTGCCCTCACCGCGCCAGCCGATCGCGAGCGTTCCGCCACGCGTCGACACTCGGACCTCGGCGTCGAGCAGGCCGCGCCGGATGCCGGCGACGACTGCCGCACAGGCTCCGGTTCCGCACGCGAGGGTTTCGCCCGCACCGCGCTCCCAGACGCGCAGCCGGATGTTAGCGCGATCGACGATCTGCATGAACCCTGCATTGACGCGCCGAGGGAAGCGCGGGTGGCTCTCGATGCGCGGACCGAGGGCGGCGACCGGTGCCGCGTCGACGTCGGCGACGACCTGCACCGCGTGCGGATTGCCCATTGACAGCACCGACACGTCGACGATCGTGCCGTCGACGTCGAGCGGCTCGCTCGCCGCCCCCGTGCCACCGGCGAACGGAACGTCGCCGGGCGCGAAGCGCGGCACGCCCATGTCGACGATCACCTCGCCGTCGTCCTCGAGCTTCGGCACGATCACGCCGACGGTGGTCTCGACGCGGATCTCGCGCTTCGCGGTCAAGCCGTGCTCGCGGACATAGACGACGAAGCAGCGCGCGCCGTTGCCGCACTGCTCGACCTCGCCGCCATCGGCATTGAAGATCCGGTAGCGGAAGTCGGCGCCCTCGCGCGCCGGCTCGACGACGAGCACCTGGTCGCAGCCGACGCCGAAGCGGCGATCGGCGAGGCGGCGGATCTCGTCGGGCCCGAGCGCGAACGGCGTTTTCGTCGCATCGACGACAACGAAATCGTTGCCGAGGCCTTCCATCTTCGTGAAGCGCATCGCTCGTGCCTCGCTTCCGTTGCGGTCCGTTACCATGCTCGGTCCGGTGTCGTGCCTGCAGGCGGAACGCCGTCAGCGCGAAGACGCAGCGGGCGCCTTCGGCGCCTGCTTGCCGACGTCGCCACTCTTCGAGAACGGGACACTCGCGCCGCCGTTGACCCGAGCGCGGCCATCGATCGCGTAGTGGAGTGACGGCACGCTGCCCGTCGGCCCGCCGCGCATGCCGAGTTGCATCGCCTTCGCGACGGCGAGGAGCACCGCGTCCATGCCGGCGTGCGCGGTCAGCTCGGCGGTCGCGCCCGCGTGCGCCGGAACGCGCACCGGAGTCTTCAGCTCGGCCTGCGCGATCTTCTGCCCTTCGATCGAGAGCGTCACATCGAGCGCGTCGATCGCGACCTCGCGATCGTCCGGATTCGACACCGACACGACGACGCTGAAGTATGCGTCCGGACCGACGACGCGATCGAGCCCGACGCCGACGACGTCGATCTTCGGCGGGTGCGCGAGCGGCAGCGTCGCGCAGGCGGCGAGGGCCGCGCACGCCGCGACGGACACGAGACGACGCATCAGACGTTGAACCTGAAATGCATCACGTCGCCGTCGCGCACGACGTAGTCCTTCCCTTCGAGGCGCATCTTCCCGGCCTCCTTCGCGCCGTGCTCGCCGCCGAGTGCCACGTAGTCGTCGTAGCCGATCACCTCGGCGCGGATGAAGCCGTGCTCGAAGTCGGTGTGGATGACCCCCGCCGCCTGCGGCGCGCTTGCGCCGCGCAGGACCGTCCACGCGCGCACCTCCTTCGGCCCCGCGGTGAAGAAGGTCTGGAGTCCGAGGAGCGTGTACGTCGCGCGGATCAGCCGGTCGAGCCCGGGCTCCTCCATCCCCATGTCGGCGAGGAAGATCGCCTTGTCCGCGGATTCGAGATCGGCGATCTCGGCCTCCATCGCCGCGCTGATCGCGACGACCGGCGCGCCTTCGCCCGCTGCGCGCTCGCGCAGCTTGTCGAGCATCGGATTGCCCTCGAAACCGTGCTCGGCGACGTTCGCTACGTAGAGCGTCGGCTTCAGCGTCAAAAGGAAGAACGGCCGGATAAGCGCACGCTCGGCGGCGTCGAGCGCAACCGTGCGCGCAGGCCTCGCATCATCGAGCGCCGCGCGGATCCTGGCGAGTACCGCGTAGATTCGCTGGGCTTCCTTGTCGCCTCCCGCGCGTGCGGGCTTCTCGACCTTCGCGATCTGCCGCTCGACCGTCGCGAGGTCGGCGAGCGCGAGCTCGGTGTCGATCGTCTCGACGTCGGCGATCGGATCGACCTTGCCCCCGACGTGGACCACGTTCGGATCCTCGAAGCAACGCACGACGTGAGCGATCGCATCGGTCTCGCGGATGTTGGCGAGAAACTGGTTGCCGAGGCCCTCGCCCTTCGACGCGCCGGCGACGAGCCCGGCGATGTCGACGAACTCGACGGTCGCCGGGACGACCTTGTGCGGCTTCGCAATCGCCGCGAGCGCGGCGAGGCGCAGGTCGGGGACTTCGACGATGCCGACATTAGGCTCGATCGTGCAGAACGGATAGTTCTCGGCGGCGATTCCAGCCTTCGTCAGCGCGTTGAAGAGCGTCGACTTGCCGACGTTGGGAAGCCCTACGATGCCGCAGCGAAGGCTCATCGGTCGGCGCTGCCCGGGTCACGCGGCCGCGCGTGCAGCGACTGCATCGCGAGCTCCATGTTGCCGGCCGCGATGTCGGGCCAGAGTGCCAGCGCGCGATCGATCGCGGCGTCGATCGCATCGCGCTCGGCCGGGGGTGGAGGTTTCAGCACGTAACCGATCACCTCGCGCTCGGGTGTGTCGCCGTCGCGCGGGTGGCCGATACCGAGGCGAAGGCGCCAGAAATCGGCGCTGCCGAGGCAGGCGTCGATGTCACGCAACCCGTTGTGCCCCGCGTGCCCGCCGCCCTGCTTCAAGCGCGCCTCACCGGGCTTCAGGTCGAGCTCGTCGTGGACGACGAGGATCTCGGCGGGGAGAACGCCGTAGAAGCGCGCGAGCGCGGCAACCGCGCGCCCGGACTCGTTCATGAACGTGGTCGGCATGATCAATCGAAGTGCGCCCGCGCGCGCAACGTCGCCGGCGAACTTCGCCTCGTGCGAGAACGTCGCGCCGAGCTTCCCGCCGAGCTTCGACGCGAACCAGAAGCCCGCGTTGTGACGCGTTGCCGCGTAGCCTCGGCCGGGATTGCCGAGCCCCGCAACGATTCGGATCGGCATGCGGACTCGCGCGCGGGGCGGACCCCGGCGTTACTTCTTGTCCTTGCCGGCTTCCTTCTTGTCGCCGCCCTTCTCGGGCGCCTTGGCGTCGGAGGCCTTCGCATCGGGCGCCTTGACCTCGGCGCCCGCCGCCGCAGCGGGTGCCGCCGCGGCCCCCGCCTCACCCTCGGCCGCCGCAACTTCCTCGGTCTCGACGACGGCCTTCGGCACCACCGCAGTCGCAACGACCGGGTCGCCGGTGCGCCGGTGGGTCACCGCGGTCACGCCCGGAGGAAGCTTGACGCCGGAGACGTGCAGCGAATGCCCGGTGTCGAGCTCCGAGAGGTCGACCTCGATGAACTCCGGAAGGTCCTTCGGCAGGCACGCGATGTCGAGCTCGGTCAGCACGTGACTGATGATCGCGCCCTGCGTCTTCACGGCCGGCGACACCGCCTCGTTGACGAAGTGTAGCGGCACCTTCATGTGGATCTTCTTCGTCTCGTCGACGCGCTGGAAATCGACGTGCAGGATCTCGTTGCGGAACGGGTGCATCTGCACGTCACGGAGCAGCACGCGCGTGACCGCGCCGTCGAACCTCATCGACAGGATCGACGAGTGGAAGACCTCGTTGCGCAGCGCGTGGAAGAGCGCGTTGTGGTCGAGCTCGATCGGCTGTGGGGTGCCCGAGCCGCCATAGACGACACCTGGCGTCTTGCCGACGCGGCGCATGCGGCGCGCCGCGGCGCGGCCTTCGGTGGTGCGGGCGAATGCGGTGAATTCGATCGTGGCCATTGTGGCGACTCCCCGGGAGGTGGTCTGCGGCCTTCCGGGTCGATGCCGGTCGTCCGCCATGGTCGGTGCGCGGTTGGATCCGCGCGCGAAGCCGATGATTCTAGCAGGAAACGACCCGGCGGTCACCGCCGATGCCGCGAATCACGAGTGGTGCCGGCTCGCCTCGCGGAACTGGTGGCGGGCGTGGAGTACCGCGGCCTCGTCGACGTCGCGCGGGTCGGGAAGGCGCAGCAGCGCCTGCCTCACTTCGGCGTGCGCGATCGCGACCTGGGGATCGTCGAGCACGTATTCGCGGTAGCGCTCGCCGAGCGAGCCCTCGGCGCCCGCAGCAGGAGCGATCAGGCGCTCGACCTCGGCGCGGATCGCCGCCGCGTCGTCGTCGCCGGGTCCGGGGGCGACTTCGAGAAAAACGTCGAGATCGACGATGAGCTCGGAGAGACTGCGCAGCCACGCGAAATGCGGGTCGGTCGTCAGGAGCCGCAGCAATTCGCCGGCGCCGAACACGGCATGCTGCTCGCGCTCGAAGTCGCGCCGCGCGCGCTCGACGAGGCTCCTGTGCAGTCCGGTGAGGCCCCGGCCGAGGGCCTCGAGTGCGACGCGCGAACCCTCGGCCGGTTTCGCGGCATCTCCCGGCGCGTTCATGGCATTACCTGGCCGCCGTTGACTTCGAGAATCTGCCCGGTGACGAAGCCCGACAGCTCATCCGACGCGAGGAACACGAATGCGCCCGCGCATTCGTCCGGGCTGCCGAGCCGGTTCATCGGGATCGACGACTTCGACGACTCGAGCATCGCCGGCGTCGAGTAGCGCTCGTGGAACGGGGTCGCGATAACCCCCGGCGACACCGCGTTCACGCGGATGCCGTCCTTGACGAGCTCCTTCGCGAGACCGCGGGTGAACGTCGAGACGAAGCCCTTGGCGGCAGCGTAGATGACGGAGCCCCCGCCTCCGCCGGTTCGCGCGGCGATCGACGTCACGTTGACGATGCTGCCGCGGCCGGCCTTGCGCATGTGCGGAATCGCCGCCGCGCTCGCCGCGACCATCGACCGCGCGTTGAGATCGACGACCTCGCTGAAGTAGTCGTCGTCGACCTCGACGACTGCGGTGCGGCGAACGAGTCCGCCCGCGTTGTTGACGAGGATGTCGAGCCCGCCGAACTGCGCGGCCGCCGTCTCGACGACCTCGCGCGCGATCGCCGAGCGGCGCAGGTCGCCGCCGACGAGGAAGGCCTCGGCGCCCGCGAAACGAACGTCGGCCGCGACCTCCTCGGCGCGATTGAGACTCGCGTTGTAGTGGATCGCGACGCGGCAGCCGGCCCGGGCGAACGCCCGCGCGACGGCGGCGCCGATGCCGGTCGACGCACCGGTGACGAGCACCGACCGTCCGGCGAGGTCGGCGGCGAAGGCTTCGGTCATTCGGTGAACAGCGACGAGACCGATTCCTCGTTCGAGATCCGGGTCATCGTCTCGGCGAGGAGTTGCGCGCAGGAGAGCTGGCGGATCTTCGGGCAGGCGGCCGCCTCCTCCGAGAGCGGGATGGTGTCGGTGACGACGATCTCGTCGATGTCGGATTCGGTGACCCGCGGCACCGCCCCGCCCGAGAGAACCGGGTGCGTGCAGTAGGCGAAGACGCGCCTCGCGCCGTGCTCCTTCAGCGCCGTCGCCGCCTTGCACAGCGTGTTCGCGGTGTCGACGATGTCGTCCATGATCACGCAGTTGCGCCCATCGACGTCGCCGATGATGTTCATCACCTCGGCGACGTTGGCCTTCGGCCGCCGTTTGTCGATGATCGCGAGCTCGGAATCGAGGCGTTTCGCGATCGCCCGCGCTCGTACGACGCCGCCGACGTCGGGCGACACGACAAGCAGGTTGTCGTAGTTGCGCTTCCACAGGTCGCCGAGCAGGATCGGCGTCGCGTAGATGTTGTCGACGGGGACGTTGAAGAAACCCTGGATCTGGTCGGCGTGCAGGTCCATCACCATCACGCGGTCGATGCCGACCGTCGACAGCATGTCGGCAACGACCTTGGCAGTGATCGGGACGCGCGCCGAGCGCGGGCGGCGATCCTGGCGCGCGTAGCCGAAATAGGGGATGGCGGCGGTGATCCGCGCGGCCGACGCGCGCTTCAGCGCATCGACCATCACCAGCACTTCCATCAGGTTGTCGTTGGTCGGCGCACAGGTCGACTGCAGCACGAACACGTCGCGGCCGCGGACGTTCTCGAGCAGCTCGACCATCACCTCGCCGTCGGAGAAGCGCCCGACGACGGCGCGACCGAGACTGATGTTCAGATGCCGGCAGACGGCATCGGCCAGGCGTGGATTGGCGTTGCCGGTAAAGATTCGCATGCGCTCGAAGGCCATCGGTCGATTCGGAAATGGCTGGGGAGGAAGGATTCGAACCCTCGAATGCCGGAATCAAAATCCGGTGCCTTAACCAACTTGGCGACTCCCCAGCGGAAACCCTCGCGATCCGTTCCACGAATCCGCTCGCGCGCCGCCCATCATGAGAGCGCCGCCAGCGGATGTCGATCGATCGTGCGCACGACGCGTCCCGGCGTCGTCGCAGGAAGCACGGCCAGCGCAACCTCGGCCTCGGCGGCCGTCGCAAATGCCGCGATCACGGCTGCACCCGAGCCCGTCATTCGCGCCCGCGGGGCCACCGCGCGCAGCGCTTCCAGCGTCGCGGCCACCGCGACGAATCGCGCCGCCGCTGGAGCCTCGAGATCGTTTCGCCCGTAACCTTCGGAAAAGACGTCTATTTTCGCGGACGCCGCGGACCGTGTCAATTCGGGCGCTGCGAAGATCGATGCGGTCGCGACGAACGCGGGCGGCAGCGCGAGCGCGATCCAGCATGCCGGCAGCGAGACGGGCGTCAGCACCTCGCCGGCCCCGCGCACGATCGCGGCGCCATCGCCGAGGAAGAACGGCACGTCGGCGCCGAGCGAGACGCCGATCGCGGCGAGCTCGGAGCGCGATCGGTGCAATCCCCAGAGTCGGTTCAACGCGATCAGCGTGCTCGCAGCGTCGGAGCTCCCGCCGCCCAACCCCGCGCCGATCGGAATCCGCTTGTCGATCGCGATCGACGCGCCGTGCTTCGTCCCGGTCGCCTCGCGGAGCGCCCGCGCCGCGCGAAGGGCGAGGTCCTCGGCCTCGGCCACGCCGGGGGTCGGAACGCCGCGCACGATGCGCCCGTCGTCGCGGGTCTCGATCGTGATCGCGTCGGCGAAGTCGATCAGCGTGACGAGCGACTCCAGCGTGTGATAGCCGTCGGACCGACGCCCGGTGACGTGCAGGAAAAGGTTGACCTTCGCCGGCGCCGGAACCGTCAGCGTGTCATTCATCGCCAGCGATCGATAACGATCGTGAGATCGATCGGCGGCGAATCCGGATACGCGAGTGTCACACGCTGCGGGCGCCGCGCCGAATCGTCGGCGTAGCGGTAACGAACGTCCCAGCCGTCCTGGAACAGCGCCGACGGCCGTCCCTCGGCATCGCGCGCGACATTCGCCGAGGCCCCCGCGTGCGGCGAGCCCTGGATCCATGACGCCAGCCCTTCGACCGGAATCGCGACACCGAGCCCGCGCTCGGTGAGCGAGGGCCAGTCGGACGCCGTCTCGACCGACCCGTTCGCGAGCGCGAGCTTCACTTCGCGGCGATTGCCGTCGAGCCGGGCGATCGTCTGGCCGAGCGGATCGGCGAGGTCGATCGCGTCGTGGCCGGGCTCGTGCAGCCAGGTGAACGATCCGGCGATGCCGTCGGCGCCGTGCCTCGCGGCGAGCCTGCCGTCGATCGCGAACGGCCGGTCCGGGATCGAAGCGGACTGCTCGGTGACCGTCGTCGGCAGGCTCGCGCAACCCGCGACGGCGAGAAGCGCCGCAACCCCCGCCACGGCGACACGGAACCTCACTGCGGCTCGAGGCGGTGGACCGTTTCCTTCAGCACGGCGTTATCCGGGTGCTCGGCCAGTTGCGCGCTCCACAGCGCGCGTGCGCGCTCGCGATCACCCTTGCGCCAGAGCACTTCGCCGAGGTGCGCCGCAATCTCGGCATCGGAGCGGCTGTCCAGCGCGCGTTGCAGGTAGGCTTGGGCTTCGTCGAGGCGACCCAGCCGGTACAGCGCCCAGCCCATGCTGTCGAGGATGAACGGATCGTCGGGTGCGAGCTTGTGCGCGCGCTCGATCAGCGCGTACCCTTCGTTGGCGCGATTCGTCCGGTCGACGAGCGTGTAGCCGAGCGCGTTCAGCGCCTGCGCGTCGTTCGGCTTCAGCGTGACGAGGTGCTTCAGCCGCGTCTCGGCCTCGTCGACCCGGTCGAGCTTCTCGGCGACCATCGCAAGGTCGTAGATGAGGTCGGGCGAGTCGGGATGCGCAGCAAGCGCGCCTTCGAGCACCTTATAGGCGCCGGCGTCGTCTCCGGCCTCGCGCAGCACCTGGGCTTCGGCTTGGGCGACCTGGATCTTCTGCTCGCCGGTCGTCGCGTCGAGCCCGCTGAGCCAGCGCTTCGCCTCGTCGAGCTTGCCTTCCTTACCGTAGAGCGCGCCGATGCGAAGCTTGGCGATCCAGGCGCGGTCGCCCGCCTTGATCGCCTGGTAGCGCTCGATCGCCTTCGCGTACTGCTTCTGGTCCTCGGCGATCTCGGCGAGATAGAGGTCCATCGTCCCGGGCTCGCTGTAGCCGGCCTTCTTCAGGTCGGTGAACAGCTTCTCGGCCGCGGCGTAGTCCTTCATCTGCAGCGCGATGCCGGCGACGGCGAACTCGAGGTCGCGCGATTCGGGCTCGTGGTCCCACAACTTCTGCATCAGCGCGCGCGCATCGGCAAGCCGGTGCTCGTCGATGTACATCTGCGCAAGCGCCCCGGCCGCCGCGTTCGAGTAGGGCTCCTTCGCGAGAAACGACCGCAGCCATTCGATCTTCGCCTGTGGCGACTTGCGCGCGAGAATCTCGCCCTTCAGCACTGCGGCACGGTCCCAGCCCGGCTGGAGCTCGAGCGCGCGGTCGGCTTCGCCAATCGCGATCGCGTTGGCGGCCTCGCTGGTCGCGCCGGCGCGGTACGCGGCGAGCGCCACCGCGTAGTGCGCCTCCGGCGACTTCGGATAGGGCTTCGCGAGCTCGGTGATCAGCGTGAGCGTCGCCTGCGGGTCGGCGCGCTGCGAGAAGAGCGAATTCAGCTGCAGGAAGACCCCGCCGACCCCCTCTCCCGAAAGCGCAGCCTCGGAGAGCACGCGGGCAATGCGGTCGCGCATCGCTTCGCTCGCCTCGGAGAGCGGGATCGCGCCACGATTGCCGCCCTTCGCCAGTGCCGCCAGCACCTGCTTCGGACGCTCGGCGTCGGGCGCGAGTCGCGCCCACAGCGACGCCGCGTCCTGGACGAGGTTGCGATCGCGGCTCGCGATCGCGATCTCGGTCGCGCGCGCCGCGAGCCGCGGATCCTTCGCATCGCGTGCGGCATCGATGTATGCCTTGGCGGCGACGTCCGGATGATCGCGCTGCAGGGCGATGTCGCCGAGCAGCATCCGATAGAAGAGATCGGTGCTGAGCGCGGGGTTCGCCGCGGGACCCGGCGCCGCGCCTTCGGCGAGCGCAGGCGAAACGACAGTGAACAGCGCCGCCGCGACGGCGAGCGAAAACCACCGGAATGGGATCATCGACGAATGAACCTTCGGTCCCGGACGATCCCGGGACGGCGATTAGTATAGTCGGAGCGCCGACCTCGGATTCGCTGCCCCCGCGCGTCCGGGAAGCCCGCCCGCGATCGCGCCGCTCCCTTCGCCATGCCCGAACTGCCTGAAGTCGAAACCACCCGGCGCGGCATTGCGCCGCACCTGTGCGGCCGTAGCGTTTCGCGGGTCATCGTATACGACCGTCGCCTGCGCTGGCCGGTTCCTGACGACCTCGACCTGCGCATGCGCGGGGCGACGATAGTGTCGGTGGAGCGGCGCAGCAAGTACCTGCTGCTGCACACCGGTCCGGCGGCGCTGCTCGTGCACCTTGGCATGACCGGGTCTCTGCGCATCTGGCGCGAACCGCCGCCGCGCGGCGCGCACGATCACGTCGACATCCGCTTCGACGACGGCACCGTTCTACGCTATCGCGATCCGCGCCGGTTCGGCGCGATGCTGTGGGTGCAGCTTCCGGTCGAGCGTCATCCGCTGCTCGCGTCGCTCGGACCCGAGCCATTCGACGCCGCGTTCGACGCCGACTACCTTTGGCGCACAACGCGCGGGCGCCGGGCCGCGATCAAGCTCGTGCTGATGGACAACGGGGTCGTGACCGGGGTGGGCAACATCTACGCGAGCGAGGCGCTGTTCCGCGCCGGCATCCGCCCGACCATGCCGGCGGGGCGCGTTTCGCGGGTCCGGCTGGCGGCACTCGTCGCGAGCGTCCGCGACGTGCTCTCGGAAGCGATCGCGAAGGGCGGCACGACGTTGCGCGATTACGTCGGCTCGGACGGCCGCGAAGGTTACTTCCAGCTCGATCACTACGTCTACGGACGGGACGGGCTGCCGTGCCGCGTCTGTGGCGTGCCGATCCGCGTGGTCCGCATCGGGCAACGGTCGTCCTTCTACTGCGCCCGCTGCCAGCCCCGCTGACCGGCAATGGCACGCGGCGTGCTTCGCCATGCAGACTCGTGCTGCAGGCGTCGCCGTCAGACCCTCCGGCCGGGAAAGGACAAAGCGCCATCACCCGCATGGATCACTCCCGCGACCTCGTCGCCCGCTTCGAGGCATATGCCGACTGGCGCCGCCGGCTGTCCGCCGGGATTTCGGCGCTCCACGCCTGGCTGGAGCAGCAGGACCTCGCCGACGCCCAGATCGACGTCAAAGTCCAGCACCTGCTCGAAAGGCTGCAGGAGGACAAGCTCGTCGTTGCGTTCGTCGCCGAGTTCTCGCGCGGCAAGTCCGAGCTCATCAACGCGATCTTCTTCGCCGACTTCGGGCAGCGGATGCTGCCGTCGTCGGCCGGTCGCACGACGATGTGCCCGACCGAGCTCCTCTACGATCCATCGCGCCCGCCGTCGATCCGGCTCCTCCCGATCGAGACCCGCCTCAAGGACGCATCGGTCGGTGAGTTCAAGGAATACGCCGACGAGTGGGTGACCTTCCCGCTCGACCTCGGCGCCGCCGAGCGCATGGCCGAGGCGCTCGCGCGGGTGTCGCAGATCAAGCGGGTCCCGATCGCGCTCGCGCGCAAGTACGGGCTCTACCGCGAGACCGACGAAGACCTCCTGTCGGTGCTCGAGCGCAGCGACGAGGGGAGCGTCGACATCCCCTGCTGGCGCCATGCGATCATCAACTTCCCGCATCCGCTGCTGCAGCAGGGACTCGTCATCCTCGACACGCCCGGCCTCAACGCGATCGGCACCGAGCCCGAGCTGACACTCTCGCTGTTGCCGTCGGCGCACTCGATCCTGTTCCTGCTCGCCGCCGACGCCGGCGTCACCAAGACCGACCTCGAAGTCTGGAACGATCACCTTGCCGGCGACGAGGCGGCGCTGCGCTCGGCGCGCCTCGTGATCCTCAACAAGATCGACGGGATGTGGGACGACCTGAAGCCCGAGTTCGAGGTCAACGCCGAGATCGAGCGCCAGGTCCACCAGACTGCCTCGCTCCTCGGCGTCCCTCCGGCGCAGGTGTTCCCGGTCTCGGCGCAGAAGGCGCTGCTCGCCAAGGTCAACGGCGACGATGCGCTGCTCGCGCGAAGCCGGCTGCCGACACTCGAGCAGGCGCTGTCGCGCAAGCTGATCCCCGCCAAACGCGAGGTCGTCGGCGCCGCGACGCAGAGCGAGGTCCGCGCACTCACCGCGACCGTACGCTCCGTGCTCGACGCGCGCGCTTCCGGGATCGCCGAGCAACTTGCCGAGCTCACCGCGCTGCGCGGCAAGAACCAGGACGTCGTCGCGCACATGATGGCGCGCGTCCAGGAGCAGAAGGAGCTCTTCGAGCGCGGGCTCGCGCGTTACACGGCGCTGCGCAACGTGTTCACCCAGCAGACCAACGAGCTTTTCGACCTCGTCGGGCTCGCCGCACTGCGCAAGAATGCCGCGGACACGAGGAAGCGCATCGAGGACAGTCCGTTCACCAAGGGCGTGCGCGAGGCGATGGGCGACTTCTTCGCGCGGCTGCGCACCGACTTCGACCGCTGCGGCCGGCAGACGGCCGATGTGCACGAGATGATGCGCGCGATGTACGTGCGCTTCGCGAGCGAGCACGGGCTCGAGCCATTCGTTCCGCCGCAGTTCTCGGTCCTGAAGTATCAGAAGGAAGTCGAGCGGCTGGAGCGCGCGTACAACACGCACTTCAACACGCTGTGGAACATGGTGAGCAAGGCGAAGTACCCGCTGATGCGCCAGTTCTTCGAGACCGTCGCCGCGCGCGCGAAGCACGCCTACAAGGTGGCCAACCGCGACCTCGAGTCGTGGCTGAAGGCGGTGATGTCGCCGCTCGAAACCCAGGTGCGCGAGCACCACCTGCAGCTTCGCCGCCGGCTCGACAGCATCCAGCGCATCCACCGCGCGAGCGACGAGCTCGAGGCGCGCATCGGCGAGCTCGAGCAGGCGCGCGACGCACTGGAGATCCAGCTCCGGGGGTTGCGCCAGCAGGCCTCGGCTGTCGACGTGGTCATCGAGGCTCCCGACGCGCTTCCCCAGGCTGCGAACGGCTAGCCGGGTCTCCGCCGGCCATCGGTAGTCAGCCTCCCGCCATTTCCTTCGCCCGCATCAGCCCTTCGTACTTCGCGCGAAGCTCGTCCGGCGATTCGACGCGGTCAGGGTCGACCGGGATGCAGTCGACCGGGCAGACCTCGCGGCACTGCGGCCGGTCGAAGTGGCCGACGCATTCGGTGCACTTCGCCGGATCGATCACGTAGGTCTCGGGGCCCTGCGAGATCGCCGAGTTCGGGCACTCGGGCTCGCAGACGTCGCAGTTGATGCATTCGTCGGTGATGATCAGCGCCATCGGTCACTTTCGGCCAGCGCGGCGGCGCAGGCACTCGGCGACGTGAGGATGCACGAACTTCGAAACATCGCCGCCGAAGCGCGCGATCTCGCGCACGATCGTCGCGGACACGAACATGTACTTCTCCTCAGGGGTCAGGAACAGCGTTTCGACCTCGGGATAGAGGTTGCGGTTCATGCCCGCCATCTGGAACTCGTACTCGAAGTCGGAGACGGCGCGCAGCCCGCGCAGGATCAGCGTAGCACCCTGCTCGTGGACGAAATCCATCAAGAGCGACGAGAAGCCGAGCACCTCGACATTGCCGAAATCGTGCAGCACCTCGCGCGCCATCGCAATCCGCTCGCCGGTGGTGAAGAACGGCCGCTTCGTCTCGCTGGCCGCGATGCCTACGACGACCTGGTCGAAGATGCGCGACGCGCGACGCACGAGGTCCTCGTGGCCGCGGGTGAAGGGGTCGAAGGTCCCCGGATAGACGACTTTCATCATCGAGCGCTCGACTGCGGCGGCGAGGCCACCGGAACCGTACCGCTGCCGTCAGGATCCGGCGGCGGCGAGAAGATGATAATGCACGCCCGCGGCGCGCGCCTGTCTCACGATCTGCAGCGATTCGGGTGCGTCGAGCGGATGATCGGCTTCGGCATAGATGCGTCCGCGTGGCGCGAGCCGTGACGCAGCGAGCGGCAGGAACCGCGGCCAGGGGTCGTCGGCAAACGGCGGATCGGCGAAAATGACATCGAAGCGCCGGGTCTCGACCACGAGGGCGGCGAGTGCGTCGCCGGTCCTGGCCTCGATCGGTTCCAATCCGAGGCGCTGCGCGGTCGCGCGCAGCGCGCGGACCACGGCGGCACTGCGATCGACGGCGACGCAGAGCACGGCGCCGCGCGAGCGCGCTTCGAGCGTCAGCACGCCGGTGCCCGCCCAGGCCTCGAACGTTGTCGCGCCGGCGAGATCCTGACCAAGCCAGTTGAAGAGTGTCTCTCGAACGCGGTCGGGCGTCGGCCGCAGGCCCGCAACGCCGGGCACGTCGATTCGCCTTCCACGATGCGTGCCGCCAATGATTCGCACCGACCCCGGGCGGGAGCGCGTCTGGCGAAGGCGTGGCGCAACGGGCATCGATGGCGGGCGGACGCGGTCCGGAGCTTGCGAAGACCGCCGGTAGAATGATGCACGATGTTCGAGTTCCTCAAGCGCAAGCCGGCGCAGCAACCGGCCTCCGCGACGCCGACTTCCGAAGAATCCGTGGTGCGTGGTGCGTGGGTCGAGCGCCTGCGCGCGGGCCTCGGCGCGTCGCGCGAACGGCTCGCCGACGCGGTGGGGGGCGTGTTCAGGCGGCGTGTGCTCGACGACGAGGCGCTGGAAGAACTCGAGACCGCGCTCCTGCTCGCCGACGTCGGCGTGCCCGCGACACGGCGGCTCCTCGACGACCTCGGCAATCGCTACCGCCGCGCCGGGGTCGCCGCCAATCCTCGCGAACTGCTGCGGGACGCGCTGCGCGAACTCGTCGCGACGCTCGAGTCGGACGCGCCGGTCGCCGACCGCGCGCCGACCGTCATCATGCTGGCCGGCGTGAACGGCGCCGGCAAGACGACGTCGATCGGCAAGCTCGCGCGGTGGCTGCACCGCGAGAACCGCACGGTCCTGCTCGCGGCGGGCGACACGTTCCGGGCCGCCGCGCGCGAGCAGCTCGCGATCTGGGGCGAGCGAAACGACGTGACCGTCATCCAGCAGCAGGGGGGCGACCCGGCTGCAGTGATGTTCGACGCGGTCCAGGCGGCGAAGGCGCGCGGGATCGACGTAGTCCTCGCCGACACTGCCGGCCGACTGCCGACCCAGCTCCACCTGATGGACGAGCTGAAGAAGATCCGCCGGGTGCTCGCCAAGGCGCGCGAAGGCGCCCCCGACGAGGTGTGGCTCGTCCTCGACGCCAACACCGGCCAGAACGCGCTCGCCCAGGTCGAGGCCTTCGACGAGGCGGTCGGACTCACCGGCCTCATCCTCACCAAGCTCGACGGCAGCGCGAGGGGCGGGATCGTCGCGGCGATCGCCGCCCAGCACCCGGTTCCGCTTCGCTTCATCGGCGTCGGCGAGGGGATCGACGATCTCCAGCCGTTCCGCGCCGCCGACTTCGTCGACGCGCTGCTGCCGTCGTCCAATACCCGACCGTAGCGCCAGGGAACTTGTCAATCCCTTAGCACTCTCATGAGGCGAGTGCTAAAATCGCACCGACACCCGGATATCCGGGTGTCGGCCTTACTGCTGAGAGGAACGCTCGATGACCGGAAGTGCCCTCGCTTTCCCGACCCCCGCTTCGCTGGGCAGCATCGACCAGTACTTCCAGGCGGTCAACCGCTTCCCGCTGTTGACGGCCGCGGAGGAGGTCGACTTCGCGCGCCGCTGGCGCAACGATCAGGACGTCGACGCGGCACGCAAGCTCGTGATGTCGCACCTGCGCCTCGTCGTCGCGGTGTCGCGCAATTACCTGGGTTACGGCCTGCCGCAGGCGGACCTGATCCAGGAAGGCAACATCGGCCTCATGAAGGCGGTGCGCCGCTTCGACCCCGAGCGCGGCGTACGGCTCGTCTCGTTCGCGCTCCACTGGATTCGCGCCGAGATCCACGAATACGTGCTGCGCAACTGGCGGCTCGTCAAGCTCGCGACGACGAAGGCGCAGCGCAAGCTCTTCTTCAACCTGCGGAGCATGAAGGCATCGACGGCCGCGCTGACGCAGGCTCAGGCGAAGGCGATCGCCTCCGACCTCGGCGTCAAGACCGAGGAGGTGCTCGAAATGGAGACGCGCCTCTCGGGCGGCGACGTCTCGCTCGACCCGGCCCCGGGCGACGAGGATTCGGTTGCCCCGATCGCGTGGCTTTCGGACCCGGACGACGAGCCGGCCGGGATCCTCGAGCGCAACGAGACTGCGGCACGACGCAGCGAGGGGCTGCAGCGCGCGATGACGCGACTCGACGAGCGCAGCCGCAGAATCATCGAAGCGCGCTGGCTGCGCGAGGACGACAGCACGTTGACGCTGCAGGAGCTCGCCGACGAGTACGGCGTGTCGGCCGAGCGCATCCGCCAGATCGAGAGCAAGGCGTTGAAGACGATGCGCTCGCAGATCGCCGCGTTTTGATCAGAGTTCGACCTGCGTGCCGAGTTCGACGACGCGGTTGGTCGGGACGTTGAAGAACTCCGACGCCTTCGTCGCGTTCTTCGACATCGACACGAACAGCCGCTCGCGCCACAGCGCCATCCCCGGGGTCACCGTCGCGATCAGCGTCTCGCGAGAGACGAAGAACGACGTCTCCATCATGTCGAACGCGAAGCCGCGGCGCCCGCAGCTTTCCAGGAGCTCGGGCACGTCGGGGTCGTCCTTGAAGCCGTAACGCGCAACGAGCCGGAAGAACGCGCAGCCGAGCTCGGTCACCTCGCTGCGCTCGGCCTCGGGAACATAGGGAATGTCGCGGGTGAGAATCGTGAGGAGCACGACGCGCTCGTGGAGCACCTTGTTGTGCTTCAGGTTGTGCAGGAGCGCGTGGGGCACGCGGTCCGGCGTCGACGTCAGGAACACCGCCGTGCCGGGCACCCGCGTCGGCGGTGACGCCTCGATGCTCTGGATGAAAAGCTCGAGCGGCATCGCGTCCTCGGCGAGCCGCTTCATCAGAATCGCGCGCCCGCGCTTCCACGTCGTGAGCAGCGTGAAGACGGCGCCGCCGATCAGGAGCGGGAACCAACCGCCGTCGGGAATCTTGAGCGAATTCGACGCGAGGAACGTGAGATCGATCGCCACGAGCGGCGCGGCGACGAGCGCGGCCTGCCATTTCGCCCAGTGCCAGATCCGCCGCATCACGACGAAGATCAGCAGGGAGTCGATCAGCATCGCCAACGTCACTGCGATGCCGTAGGCGCTCGCCAGATTGTCGGAACTCCTGAAGCCGAGGACCAGCGCGACGATCGCTATCAGCAGCATCCAGTTGACGAACGGCACGTAGATCTGCCCGATCTCGCGCTCCGACGTGTGAGCGATCGTGAGGCGCGGGCAGTAGCCCATCTGGATCGCTGCGCGCGTGAGCGAATAGGCACCCGTGATCACCGCCTGCGACGCGATGATCGCCGCCGCCGTCGCGAGCGCGAGGAGCGGCAGGCGTCCCCAGCCGGGTGCGAGGAGGTAGAACGGGTTCTGGATCGCGCCCGGATTGTGGAGCACCAGCGCGCCCTGCCCGAAGTAGTTGCAGAGCAGTGTCGGCAACACGAAGAACAGCCACGCACGCCGGATCGGGCTCCTCCCGAAATGCCCCATGTCGGCGTAGAGTGCCTCGGTGCCCGTCACGGCGAGCACGACCGCCCCCATTGCCACGAACGCCGTTCCGGGGTTGTCAATCGCGAAGCGCACCGCGTAACCGGGATCGATCGCTTCCAGCACCTCGACGTTGCGCAGGATCCCGTGTATGCCGAGCACCCCGATCGTCACGAACCAGACTGACATGATCGGGCCGAACACCGCGCCGAGGCTCGCCGTCCCCTTGCGCTGGGCGGCGAACAGCACGATCAGGATCAAGAGCGAAATCGGCACGATGAACGGATGCAGCGGCGGCGCGATCACGCCGAGACCCTCGACGGCGCCCAGCACGGTGATCGCCGGCGTGATCATGCCGTCGCCGTAGAACATCGCAGCGCCGAAGATACCGAGGCCGACCAGCCACCAGCGAAGCCGCGCGCGATCGCCGACGCCGCGCGAGACGAGCGCCGTCATCGCGAGGATGCCGCCCTCGCCGCGGTTGTCGGCGCGCATCACCAGCACGATGTACTTCAGCGTCACGACGATGACGAGCGCCCACACGATCGCCGACAGCACGCCGAGGATGTTCTCGCGCGTGAGCGACAGGCCGTAGGGACCGGTGAACGCGGTGCGCAGCGTGTACAGCGGGCTCGTGCCGATGTCGCCGTAGACGACGCCGATCGCACCGACCACGAGAGGCAGCATCCGCGCGGGTTTTCCTGCGGTGGGACTCGCCTCGCTCACGTCGTCCGCTGCCGGCGCCGGTCAGCCGGCAGATTCTTCGCTTCGACGCGAGAAGCGGATGTTGAGCTGCTTCAGCTTGCGGTAGAGGTGCGTGCGCTCGAGTCCCGCCTTCTCGGCGACGCGGCTCATGTTGCTCTGCTCGCGCCCCAGAAGCTGCTCGAAGTAGATGCGCTCGAAGGCCTCGCGCGCCTCGCGCAGCGGCAGCTCGAAGAAACGCGTCGTGATCTCCGGCGCGATCGCCCGGTTCGGCGACGCCGACTCGCCGAGGAGCCGCTTGACGTGATCGGACGTGAGCTCGCCGTGCACGACCAGCATGTTGGCGATGACGCCGCGCAGGTGGTCAAGAGTCCCGGGCCACCACGCGTTGGTGAGCGCGGTCAGCGCGGCAGGCGGCAGCGCGACGAGGAGCGGCTGCGCGCGGTCGGCGACTGCGGTCTCGCGCCAGAAGCGCTCGATCAGCACCGGTATGTCCTCGCGCCGCGCGCGCAGCGGCGGCAACACGACGGCGCCCGGCGCAAGCTGGGCGAGCAATGCTGCATCGAAGCGCCCATCCGATGCGAGCGCGGCGAGCGGCTCGCTCGACGTCGCGACGAGAAGAATGTTGTGCTTGTCGAGTTTGGGCAGCAGGAACGCGAGTCCGCGCTGCTCGGTGCGCGTGTACTGGCCGATCTCGGAGCACCAGATCACGCCTTCGCGTGCCTCCTCGATCAGCGACAGAGGATTGCTCGTCAGCCGCGCGCCGGCGATGGCGACGAAGGGGGCGCCCGCCACGGCGAGCGCGCGCGCCGCGATCTCGTGCCCGGTGCCGGGCTCGCCGAGGATCAGCATCGGCCTGCGCGCCGCAACCAGCGCCTCGAATGCCTTCTCGACCTCGCGTACGGCGGCGCCCGCCCCGAGTGCGGCGAGCGAGAGCCTCCGCGGCTCGCGCGCTGCGACGATCTTGAACGCGCGCGCGATCGTCGCCAGCAGCTTGTTGAGCCCGATCGGCTTCTCGAGGAAATCGAAGGCGCCGATCTTGGTCGCCTCGACGGCCGTCTCGATCGTACCGTGCCCCGACATCATGATCACCGGCATCGTCAGCAGGCCAGTCGAGCCCCACTCGCGCAACAGCGTGACACCGTCGGTGTCTGGCATCCAGATATCGAGCAGGACGAGTGCCGGCTGCTGCCGCTGCCGGTAAGCGCGCGCCTCGCCGGCGTTCTCGGCGAGCGCGACGCGATAGCCCTCGTCCTGCAGGATCTCGGAGAGCAGCTCGCGGATACCCACCTCGTCGTCGACGACGAGGATCTCGCGCGCCAGCGCGGTGCGAGGCTCGCTCATGCAGTGACCGACTGCATCGCGTGGAAGCGCAGCGTCACCCGCGCGCCGCGCGGCGACACGTTCTCGAGCGTCACCCGCCCGGAATGCTCGTCGACGATCTTCTTCACGATCGCCAGGCCGAGGCCGGTGCCTTTCGCCTTGGTCGTCACGTAGGGCTCGAACGGGTGTCTCAGTACGTTCTCGGCAAAACCGGGGCCCCGATCCCCGAACGAGAGGATCGCCTCGGGGCCTTCGACTGACAGCGTGATGTCGATACGGGGATCCTCCTCGCCGGACTGGGCGTCGATCGCATTCTGCAGCAGATTGTGGAACACCTGTCGCAGTCGCGTGGGCTCGCCCTGAATCACCACCGGGCTCGCTGGCAGCGCAAGGGCGACGTGCGGGCGCAGATTGTCGTACAGAGCCAGCACGTCGAGCAAGAGGGCGCCTAGATCGACGCTCTGCAACTGCCCAGGGCGCGGCTGGCGCGCGTAGATCGCGAAATCGTCGACCATCTGCTTCATCGCGCCGACCTGGGAGATGATCGTCTGCGTGCTCCTGCGCAGCGTATCCTGCCCGGAGTCGTCGAGGCACGGCGAGAGCTTCAGCGCGAGCCGCTCGGCCGAGAGCTGGATCGGCGTCAGCGGATTCTTGATCTCGTGGGCGAGCCTGCGTGCGACCTCGGCCCAGGCAGCGTCGCGCTGCGCCTCGAGGAGCGCGGAGACGTCGTCGAACACGACAACGTAGCCGGGGACCGGCGCCCCCGGCAGCCTCGAGCCGCGAAGGAGGAGTGCGCGGCCGTGTCCGGCGACAGTGAGCGTCGCCTCGCGCTGCCAGTGGTCGTCGCGCGCCGTCCGAAAGCCCTCGGCGACGAGCTCGGCGAACGGCGACAGCGCGGGAATCCTGCCGCCCCATTCGGCGAGTGCGTCGCCGGCGAGATCGGCGAAAGGCTGCTGCAGGATCACCGCCGAACTCGGATTGGCGCTACGCAGCCGGTAGTTCTCGTCGAATGCGAGCACCCCCGACGACAGGTTCGCGAGGACGCTTTCGAGGTAGGCGCGCGTCGTCTCGGTGACGCGCTGCGACTGCTCGGTGCGCAGGCGCGCGTCGGCGAGCTGGGCGGTCATCGTGTTGAACGATTCGGTCAGCACGCCGAGCTCGTCGTGCGAAGTGACCGGCTGCCTTCGCGTGAAATCGCCCTGCGCGACCGCGCGCGTGCCCTCGGCGAGGAGCCCCAGCGGGGCCGCGAAGCGCTCGGAGAGCACGACCGCGAGCCCCAGCGCCGAGGTGAGCGCGAAGAGAAGGGTCAGCGTCAGCGTGTACTGGTAGAGGCGCTTCAGCGTGCCGCGCGAGAACGTGACTTCCTGGTAGTCGCGGGCGCCGGACTGAACCTTCTCGAGGTCCTGCGCGAGCGGCCTCGGGACGCGCTCGATCACCTGCAGCGCCCGCAGCGGCTCGATGCGGTCGCCGCTGTTGACGGGGACGACGACGCGCAGCCGCAGGCCGCCGTCGGGCGCCTGCTCGGCGCGCGCGTAGGTCTGCTGGAGACGCGCGCTGCGCAGCGCATCGGCGGGAAGCGCCTCGGGGGGCGTCAGCGTCGCGCCGATCCCTCCGACAGCGAGCACGCTTCCCGAGGGCGAGTACAGTGCCGATTCGTACACGCCGGCCTGCTCGGACGCGCGCGCGAGCGCCACCGCCGCGGCACCCGGGGCATCGGCGACTGCGGCGGCGATCGCGTCGGCGCGCGTCGCCGTCTCGCGCAGCAGGTAATCGAGGGAGCTGCGGCCGAGATTGATGCCGGCATCGAGCGCGCGATCGACGCGCACGTCGAACCAGCTCTCGATGCTGCGGCCGAGGAACTGCACCGACACGGCATACACGAGCGCGCCGGGAAGCACGGCAACGAGCGCGAACAGCAGCACGAGGCGCAGTGCCAGCCGCGAACCGAACACGCCGCGCACGAGGTTGCGCCAGAGCTGCAGAAGCTGCACCGCGACGACCAGTACCAGCAGCACGGTGAGCACGCCGTTGATGACGATCAGCGTGTTGTAGTGCTCGGCGAAGAGGTCGGTGTTCGCGGTCGCCGTAGCGAGCAGGAACAGCGCGATCGCGGCGACGCAGGAGAAGCCGAGCAGGAACCAGCGCAGGCGACGCGAGCCGAGCAGCCTGGTCATTGCGTTCGGCCGGTCCGGGTCATGGCACGAAATCGAAGCGGTGCCAGTCGGAGCTCAACTGCCACTCGTGCGACGCGAGCGCGCTCACCTGGAATGGCTTCGGCAGCAGGCTGACATCGAGTCGCTCGCGGATCGACGCGACGTAGCGCGTGCCCGGGCTCAGCCGGCGCGCGTCGAGCACGCGCCGCGAGTTGAGCCTCCCGATGAAGCGTTCGACGTCGGGCAGCGAGTCGAACGCCTGGCCGAGGGGACCGTTCGCCACCCGGTACTGCCGCGTCAGCGGGCTCCAGGAGACGCGCCAGGTGAGCGACCAGTCGCCGACCTTCTCGTCGAACCACAGCGGACGCGGACGGGCGAGCTCGAAATCGATCGTGAAGTAGAGCGCAATGCCCTTGTCGAGCGCCTCGACGAGGATGGACGTGAGCGTGACCGCGAAATCGGCCGAGAGCAGCACGTCGCCGTCGTCGACGCGCAGCCACGCATGGCGCAGCGGAATGCTGTCGGCGCGCGACAGACGGGGAAACCCGGCCGCAAGCAGAATGCCGGCAGCGAGCAGCCTTCGGCGCAGAAGCGAAACGGGAGCCCGGACGTGGGGGACGTTTTGCGGCATGCCGAGATGACGCGCATCTGTCCCACGGACGTGACCCATGCCGCGCGTCGCGTAGGGGACGAAGGCGCCGCGGCGGCCGCATCAGGTTCTGCGGAGCGACGCGTAATAGAACCCGTCCTGATTGTGGCTCGCTGCCGCAGGCGAAGGCAAGATCTGGCCGCCGCGATGACGGAAGGAGGGGGGGAAGCTGAGGGTTTCGCGCAACGCACCGGGGTTCACGGCGCAAAACGCCTCGACCACCGCCTCGTTCTCGGCGCGAAAGAGCGAGCAGGTGGCGTAGACCAAGCGGCCCCCGGCCGCCAGGAGCGGCCAGGTCGCGGCGAGAAACCTCGACTGCGCGGCGGCGAATGCGTCGACGTCCGAGGGCCGTCTTCGCCACTTGATATCCGGATGGCGGCGCACGACGCCCGATCCCGTGCACGGGACGTCGAGCAGGATGCGGTCGAACGGCCGGCCGTCCCACCATGAATCAGGGCTCGTCGCATCGGCGCAGACGATCCGGGCGCCGCGCGCGACGTGGCCGAGGCGCGCGAGGTTGCCGCGCAGCCGCTCGATCCGGCGTGGATTGTCGTCGACGGCGACGAGGTCGATCTCCGATCGCTCGAGAAGTTGCGAGGTCTTGCCGCCCGGTGCCGCACAGGCGTCGAGCACGTGCATGCCGTCGTGCGCGTCGACAATCGCTGCCGCGAGTTGCGCGCTGGCGTCCTGGACAGTGAACGCGCCGTCGCCAAATCCCGGCAGTGTCTCGGGCGCCGCGAAGTGCTCGACGACGATCGCCGCGTCATCCTGTCCGTGGGCGCGGATGTCGGCGTCGGCGAAGCGCGCGAGGAGCTCCACCCGGCTCGTCGCGCGCAGGTTGACGCGCAATACGAGCGGCGCCTGGTGATTGCCGGCGTCCAGCAGCGATTCCCAGTCTTCCGGATCGTCGCGGCGCATGCGATCGATCCACCATTGCGGGTACGAATAACGGCCTACGTCGCCTGCGCGCACCGTGGCGAGCAATGACGACTGCTCGCGCAGGAAGCGCCGCAGCAGCGCATTCATCAGCGGCCGCGCGGCCGGTCGCGCGACGTGGCCGGCCGCAGTGACGGCACGATCGACGACCGCGAAGTCTGGCGCCCGCGTGTGCAGAATCTGGTAGATCGCTGCGGCCGCGAGCGTGTGCAGCACGCGATCGCCGAGCGGCTTCTTCACGAGCAACCGCACGAGCGCGTCGAGCGTCCCCCAGTGCCGCAGCGTGCCGTACGCGATCTCGCGAACGAGCGCGTGGCCGCGTCGCGAATCGGGGGCACGCGCGAATTCGGCATCGAGCGCGTCGTCGAGGCGGCGGTGGTCGTCGACGACCGCGACGATGACGCGCGCCGCCTGACCTTGCTCGACGTGCATCAGCCGAAGCGCGCGCCGGGGGCGAGGTGGCGTCCCGCGGCGAACGCCGATGCCGTCATCGTGCGCCCGCCGGCCGGCTGGACCCGAACGAGGTGCAGCACACCGGCCTGCGCGCCGATTCCGCACGCGACCTCGATGCCGGTGGCGTCGACGCGAAGCACGCTGCCCGGCGAGTGGCGAGCGCCGGCTCCGGCCGCGGCGACCGGTGACGCTTCGAGAATCTTCACCGGCTCGCCCTGCCAGCGCACGACGGCTCCCGGCGAAGGGGTCAGCGCACGGATCCTGCGGTCGAGCACCTCGGCCGACTGCGCCCAATCGATCGTTTCGTCGGCGGTTCCGAGCTTCGCCGCCCGCGTCACGCCTTCGCCGGGCTGCGGGATCGCCTGGAGGCGACCGTCGCGCGCAAGCGCCCCGATCACCTCGACGATGAGATCGGCGCCGAGCGCCGCGAGCCGGTCATGCAGGCTCCCCGCAGTCTCGCGCGGGGCGATCGCGATCGAGCGCATGCGCACGATCGGACCCGTGTCGAGCCCGGCATCCATCTGCATCACCGTGATGCCGGTCTCGCGGTCGCCGGCCTCGATCGCGCGGGCGATCGGCGCGGCACCCCGCCAGCGCGGCAGCAGCGAAGCGTGAATGTTGAGGCAGCCGTACGTGGGCCACCCAAGTACCTCGGGCGGCAGGATCATCCCGTAGGCCGCAACGACGAGGACGTCGACCGGAATCGCCGTCAGCGACGCGACGGCGGTCGCACCGCGCAGCGTCGCCGGCTTGACGACGGGGAGGTCATGACCCGCGGCGAACGCCCCCACCGCCGAAGCGACAACGCGCATGCCTCGGCCGGATGGCCGATCGGCCCGCGTCACCACGATCGGTATCGTGTAGCCGGCGCGGTGGAGCGCATCGAGGGCACGCGCCGCGAACTCCGGCGTACCCGCGAAGCCCACCCGCAGCGAGTCAGGCGCGTTCAGCCGGCGAGCTTCTGCTTCTTGCGCAGCTTTGCGGCGACGCGCGCCCGCTTCAGCGGAGACAGGTAATCGACGAAGACCTTGCCGCGCAGATGGTCCATTTCGTGCTGGATACACACCGCAAGCAATCCGTCGGCGTCGAGTTCGAAGCTTTCGCCGCGCTCGTTTTGCGCGCGCACGCGGACACGCTCGGCACGGGTGACCTTGTCGTAATAGCCGGGAACCGACAGGCAGCCTTCCTCGTTTTCGGCCTCGCCGGTGGCCTCGAGCAGGACCGGATCGATGAACACGCGAAGCTCGTCACGATGCTCGGAGATGTCGAGGACCAAGACCTGTTTGTGAACGTTCACTTGCGTCGCAGCGAGCCCGATGCCTGGGGCCGAGTACATTGTCTCGGCAAGGTCCGCGACGAGCTTCCGGATCTCGGGCGTGACCCGTCCGACCGCAGTTGCAACCTTTTTGAGACGCGGATCGGGATATTCGAGGATCGGAAGGAGCGCCATCAGCCGTCTGGCTTGCAAAATGCAAGTTCTGGTTGCAGAATCGCCGTTAAGTGCTTATTTTGTGGCAGTTTAGGACGTTAGCAAGTCTGAGCCACGCGAAAGAGGCCCTATGCGTCAATACTTTACCATAGCGCGGCACCTGGCAGCCCTCGGGGCGCTCGTCTGCCTCACCAGCGCAGCGGCTCCCGCGTTCGCCGAGGCCGTCCAGCTCGCCGACCATCCCCCGTCAAGCTATACGGTTCAGAAGGGCGACACCCTCTGGGGCATCGCGGGGAAGTTCCTGAAACAGCCGTGGCGCTGGCCTGAGCTTTGGCACATGAACCGCGAGCAGATCCGCAACCCCAACCTGATCTATCCGGGTGACGTGGTCAAGCTCGGCACGGTCGGCGGCCAGCCGGAACTCTACCTCGAGCGCCACACGGTAAGACTGTCGCCGCAGGTCCGGGTTGCACCGCTCGCGTCGGAGGCGATCCCGGCGATTCCGCCCGGTGACATCGAGCCCTTCCTGACGCGGCCGCTGGTGACCGACAGTCCGCGCGCGATCGCCGACTCCGCCGAGATCGTCGCGGGTCGAGACGACCGCGTCGTGCGCGGGCAGGGCGACATCATCTACGTCGTCGGGATCGACCCGAAGGCGGGCGACCTCTGGTACATCTACCGCCCGAGCGAGCGGCTCGTCGGCGAGGACGGGAAGACGCTGGGCTTCGAAAACCGCTTCCTCGGCACTGCACGCCTCGAGAAGGCTGCGGACGTGTCGGTTTTGCGGATCGAGACGGCGAACCAGGAGATCGTCATCGGCGACCGGCTTCTCCCGGCAACGCGTGAGCCGATCCGCAACTACGTCCCGCACGCACCCGACCGGAAGATCAGCGGGCACATCCTGAAGCTCGCGCGCGACGGCGCCGAGACCGGGCGCGGTTACGTCGTGACCCTCGACAAGGGCTCGCAGGACGGCCTCGACATCGGCAGCGTGCTCGCGATCTCGCGCTCGCTGAACCCGATCCGCGATCCGCGCCCCGGCCATCGCTACGGTCCCGAGGTGATGCTGCCCGATTTCGACAACACGACGTTCTACGCGGCCCCCAAGTACCTCGACCTTCCCGACGAGCGCACCGGAGTGCTGATGGTGTTCCGGGTGTTCGATCACGTGTCGTACGCGCTCGTGATGAACTCGAGCGGCGCGGTACGCGTCGGCGACAAGGTCAGCACCCCCTAGAAAGCGCGCCGGCGGCGTCCCCGCATGCCCGCCGACGCGCGCACGCTCGCGTGGGTCGCGCTCGCGCGCAGCGCCATTCCGCCGCGCGCGCTCGTCACGCTGCTGCGCACGTTCGGGGCGCCCGAAGCGCTTCAGGCCGCGACGCGGGCACAACTCGACAAGCTCGTCGGTCCTGCGCTCGGCGCACGAATCGCGGCTGCGCGAGGAGCCGGTCACGCGAGCGTCGCCGAGCTCGACGCGACTGCCCGCTGGCTCGACGAGCCCGGACACCATCTGATCGCCTGGGACGACGCCGACTATCCGCGCGCGTTGCTCGAGCTTCCCGATGCGCCGGTCGCGCTGTTCCACCTCGGCCGGCGCGATCTGCTCAATCGCCCCGCGTTGGCGATCGTCGGAAGTCGCAACGCGACTCCGCAAGGCAAGGCGATCGCGCGCGAGTTCGCCGCGGCATTGGGGGGCGCGGGATTGACGATCGTCTCAGGCCTCGCCGCCGGCATCGACACGGCGGCCCACGAGGGCGCACTGCCGAGCGAGGGAGGAACGATTGCCGTCGTCGCCACCGGTCCGGATCGTGTCTACCCAGCGAGCAACCGCGCGCTGATGGCGGCGATCGCCTCCGGCGGCGCCATCGTAACCGAATTCCTGCCCGGAACGCCGTCGCGCAAGGAGAGTTTCCCACGCCGCAACCGGCTGATCAGCGGCCTTGCCCGCGGCGTGCTCGTCGTCGAGGCGACCCTTTCGTCGGGTTCACTGATCACCGCGCGCCTCGCTGGCGAGCAGGGGCGCGACGTGTTCGCGATCCCGGGCTCGATCCATTCGCCGTTCTCGAAGGGCTGCCACAAGCTGATTCGCGAGGGCGCGAAGCTGGTCGAGTCGGTGGACGACGTCCTCGGCGAGCTCGGCTGGGCCGCGTCGGCAGACGCGGCGCCTACGAGCCGAGACGTCACGGTCGGAGCGGACGAGCGCGGCGCGAGCGATGCAGTCGCAACGGCGGTGCTCGACGCAGTCGGGCACGATGTTGCGACGGTCGACATGATCGTCGAGCGCACCGGGCTCGCTGCCGCCGTCGTTGTGTCCGAGCTCGTCCGCCAGGAGCTCGCCGAACGCGTCGCGGCACTTCCCGGCGGAGGCTGGCAGCGCCTCGACCACCCGGCACGGCGCTAGAACCACGATAGACGAAGTGTCTGCTTACTCTCTCGCTTGTGCTCGCCGTTGATCGACGCGGAATCCTGCACGAGCCGGAGGCGTCGAAGGACTGGTTGCTCGTCGCTCGCGACCTTATGTAGTATCTGCGGCCCCGATTGCGGCGCAGCATGCGCGCCGCAGGACCTGATGCCTTGTCCAAGACCCTGATCATCGCCGAGAAACCCTCCGTCGCCGCCGACATCGCGCGTGCGGTCGGGGGCTTTGCGAAACATCCCGATCACTTCGAAAGCGAGCGCTACGTCGTGTCGTCGGCGGTCGGACACCTGCTCGAGATCGGCATGCCCGAGAGCGAGGAGGTGAAGCGCGGCAAGTGGACCTTCGGCCAGCTTCCGGCCATTCCTTCGCACTTCGAGCTGAAGCCGATCGAGAAGAACGAGGCGCGGTTGAAGGCGCTCTTGAAGCTGATCCGCCGCAAGGATGTCGCCCGCCTCGTCAACGCCTGCGACGCCGGGCGCGAAGGTGAGCTCATCTTTCGCTATATCGTCCGCTACGCGAAAACCGACAAGCCGATCGAGCGCCTGTGGTTACAGTCGATGACGCCCGCATCGATTCGCGACGGTTTCGAGAAGCTTCGTACCGACCGCACGATGCTCCCGCTCGCCGACGCCGCCGTCTGCCGCTCCGAGTCGGACTGGCTGGTCGGCATCAACGGCACGCGGGCGATGACGGCGTTCAACTCGAAGGCGGGCGGCTTCCAGCTCACGACGGTCGGGCGCGTGCAGACGCCGACACTCGCGATCATCGTCGACCGCGAGGAGAAGATCCGCGCGTTCACGTCGCGTCCCTATTGGGAGCTCACGGCGACGTTCGCCGCCAAGGCTGGCGAGTACGCCGGACGCTGGTTCGACGAGGCGTTCAGGAAGCGCGATGCGGCGTCAGATGGTCTGGCCGACGATCCCGATCGTCGGCCTGAGCGCATCTGGGACGAGGCGAAGGCGCGCGCGATCGCCGATGCCTGTGCCGGCAAGCGCGGAACGGTCAGCGAAGAGTCGAAGCCGTCCACTCAGATCGCGCCGCTCCTCTATGACCTCACGAGCCTGCAGCGCGAGGCGAACGGCCGCTTCGGATTCTCGGCGCGCACGACGCTCTCCCTCGCGCAGGCGCTCTACGAGAAGCACAAGGCGCTCACCTATCCGCGCACCGACTCGCGCGCGCTGCCGGAGGATTACCTCGGCACGGTGAAGGCGACGATGGGTGCGCTCGCCGAGACCGCCACGTACGCGCCGTTCGCGCGGCGGATCCTCGACAGCCGGTGGGTGCACCCGAACCGGCGGATCTTCGACAACGCGAAGATCTCCGATCACTTCGCGATCATCCCGACGCTCGTCCAGCCGAAGCACCTCACCGAGGCCGAAGCGAAGCTCTACGATTTCGTCGTCAAGCGCTTTCTCGCCGCGTTCCATCCGGCGGCGGAATACCAGGTGACGACCCGGACCACCCGCGTCGACGAGCACCCGTTCAGGTCCGACGGCAAGGTGCTCGTACAGCCCGGGTGGCTCGCCGTCTACGGCAAGGAGGCGCAGGGCGACGAGGCGCTGCTCACTCCGGTGAAGGCGGGCGAGGTGGTGACGGCGGCGAAGGTCGATGTCGCGGCGCTCGCGACGCGGCCGCCGCCGCGCTACAACGAGGCGACACTCCTGTCGGCGATGGAAGGTGCCGGAAAGACGATCGAGGACGAGGAGCTTCGCGAGGCGATGCGCGAGAAAGGGCTCGGAACGCCGGCCACGCGCGCGCAGATCATCGAGGGGCTGATCGCCGAGCGCTACATCCTGCGCGAAGGTCGCGAGCTGATCCCGACGCCGAAAGCATTCTCGCTGATGACGCTTCTGCACGGCCTCGGCATTCCCGAGCTCTTTTCACCCGAGCTCACCGCCGAATGGGAGTTCAAGCTCGCGCAGATGGAACACGGGCACCTCGCGCGCAAGGATTTCATGGACGAGATCGTCGCGATGACGCGACACATCGTCGCGCAGGCGAAGAACTACGAGAGCGACACCATCCCGGGCGACTTCGCAACGCTCGTGGCGCGCTGCCCGAAGTGCGGCGGCGAGGTGCACGAGAAATACCGCAAATTCCAGTGCGTACGGTGCGACTTCGGCTTCTGGAAGATCATGGGCGGGCGCCAACTCTCGCCCGCCGAGGCCGAGATCCTGCTGACGGCGCGCGAGGTCGGTCCACTCGACGGATTCCGCAGCCGCCTGGGCAAGCCGTTCTCCGCGAAGCTGCGCCTCAACGACGCCAACGAGGTGGAATTCGATTTCGGCCCGCGCGCTGACGACGATGCGACGAGCCCGCCCGACTTCTCGGGCCAGGAGCCGCTCGGAAAGTGCCCGAAATGCGGAAATCGAGTGTTCGAGACGCCGAACGCATACGTCTGCGAACGCGCGGTCGGGCCCGAACGAAGCTGCGATTTCCGCTCGGGCCGCACGATCCTCCAGCGCGTCGTCGAGCGCCAGCAGATGACGAAGCTTCTGGAGACCGGCAAGAGCGACCTGCTGCAGTTCGTGTCGGCGCGCACGCGCCGCCCGTTCTCCGCGTTCCTGGTGCGCGGAGCCGATGGCAAGATCGGTTTCGAATTCGCGCCGCGCGAAGGAGGACGCGCGGCGCGCGGAGCCGCACGCGCGCCGCTACGTGTGCTCGGCCGTCATCCGCGCGATGGTCAGCCGGTCGAGCTCCACGCCGGGCGATACGGTCCCTACGTGAAGCATGGAGCACTCAACGCGACCCTCGCCGACAAGGCGCAGATCGATACGCTCACGCTCGATCAGGCAGTGCAGCTCCTCGACGAGCGCGCCGCCCGCGAAGGAGGCTCGCGCACGACCGCACCCCGAGGCGCGCGCGCGCGCGCGGCCGAGCCGGCGACCACGGCAACACGCCCGGCCGCGAAGTCGCGGATGGCTCCGAAAGCTGTCCCGGCATCGCCGAAAACCACCGCTGCAAAGAAGACGGAACGCTCGGCAAAGCCGAGGTCTGCGGTCGCCGCGCGGAAAATCGCTGCGACGACCTCGAAACCGGCCGCCGGCCGATCCAAATCGACCGTGGTGGCATCGAAGCGCAAAACGGCAGCTGCGCGCACGACAACTTCGAAGCGCAAGTCCGCGCGCGCCTGAACGCAGCGCGCGTGCAGCGGTTCCCGATCAGCTGCCTACGTCGAAGCGGATGCCCTGCGCGAGCGGAAGGTCGCGGCTCCAGTTGATCGTGTTGGTCTGGCGTCGCATGTAGGCGCGCCAGGCGTCGGACCCCGACTCGCGGCCCCCGCCGGTCTCCTTCTCGCCGCCGAAGGCACCGCCGATCTCGGCTCCCGAGGTCCCGATGTTGACGTTGGCGATTCCGCAGTCGCTCCCTGACGCCGAGAGGAACGCCTCGGCAGCGCGCAAGCTCTGCGTGAAGATCGACGACGACAGGCCCTGCCGCACACTGTTGTTCATCGCGATCGCCTCTTCGATCGTGTCGAAGGGCATCACGTAGAGAATCGGCGCGAAGGTCTCGCGCTGCACGAGCGCCGACGCGTTGTCGATTCCGGTGACGATCGTCGGCTGGACGAAGTGCCCATCACCTGCGATCGCCGCTCCGCCGCAGACCACCTCGGCCCCGGCCGCGCGCGCTTCGGCCACTGCGCGCTCGAAGCCGGCCACCGCCGCGGCATCGATCAACGGACCCATCAGCGTCTCGCGGTCGAGCGGATCGCCGATCCGCACCTGGCCGTAGGCGCGTCGAAGGCGAAGGACGAGCTCGTCGATCCGCGAGCGGTGCACGATCAGCCTGCGCGTCGTCGTGCAGCGCTGGCCCGCGGTGCCGACGGCGCCGAAGACGACCGAAGGCACGACAAGATCGAGGTCGGCATCGTCCGCGACGATGATCGCGTTGTTGCCGCCGCATTCGAGCAGCACCTTGCCGAAGCGCTGCGCGACCGTCTGCGCGACGTGTGCGCCGACCGCCGACGAGCCGGTGAACGAGACGAGCGCGACCCGGCCATCGGTGGCGAGCGTCTCGCCCGCTTCGCTGCCGCCCGGCGCGAGCTCGAACGCCTGCGGCACCCCGAGTTCCCTGACGAGGCGATCGGCAAGCGCCGAGACGGCGAGCGCGCACAGCGGCACCTTCGGCGACGGCTTCCACACGGTCGCGTTGCCGCAGACGCACGCGAGCATCGCGTTCCATGCCCATACGGCTACGGGGAAGTTGAATGCGGTCACGACGGCAATGACGCCGAGCGGCTGCCATTGCTCGATCATCCGGTGCGCAGGACGCTCGGAAGGCATCGTCCTCCCGTAGAGCATCCGCGCCTGGCCGACGGCGAAATCGGCAATGTCGATCATCTCCTGGACTTCGCCGTCGCCCTCGGCCTTGATCTTGCCGTTCTCGAGGGCTACCAGCGTGCCGAGCGCGTCCTTGTGCTCGCGCAGGAGCTCGGCGAAGCGCCGCACGACCTCTCCGCGCCGCGGCGCGGGAACGTCGCGCCAGGCGCGTGCCGCGGCAGTCGCCACATCGAGGATCGCGTCGAGGTCGGTCGCGCTTGCAGTGGCGACGCTTCCGAGCACGCGCCCATTTGCCGGATTGACCGATTCGATGCGCGCACCGGTGAGCGCGCGCGCACCGGGTCTCGTGACGACGCCGCCCGCGTCGCCGACGAGCCCGAGCGTCGCGAGCGTCGCTGCGATGCGGGGATCGGATCTCATCGCAGCATTGTACGAGACGCCCGGCATCCTCCACGCCGATGCCGGCGCGAGCCGGCAGGCGTTGGCTAACGCATCACTGGCACGCGGTTCCGGGCGCCACGAACACCTCGCGGGTGAACGCCTTCGACTGCGTGACGGTCGCCGGACCGATCCCGTTCACCGTGTACGCGAACGTCCCGTCCGCGCCGTCGGTGAACGTGAACGTCGCCGTACCGACGACGCTGCGCGTCACCAGGTTCGGATTGAACGGCACCGCCGAGAACGCCGGGCCACTGGTGCGCACCAGTTGCCCGCTCCATACCGCCGGAGACCCTTGCGGCGTCAGCGTTCCCCCGCTCGGCGTCGCCGTCACCGACAGCCACAAGGGCGTGCCGTCGACGTCGTAGGTGAACCAGGTCCCGAAGATGGTGTCACCCTCCTGCGTCAGGTTGATCCCCCACCCCGACTCGGAACCCGCCGGTGCCGCCCACCACAGATCCTGGTAGTTGGTCGCCGCCGCCAAGTTCGCGAGCCCACCGAACGTGCACACCGGCAATGGCCCGAACGCTTCGCGCGTGATCGCCTTCTGCTGGCTCACCCCGTTCACCGTGTACGCAAACGTT
>JAICXH010000042.1 GCA_025981645.1 Burkholderiales bacterium | reverse complement strand
GTAGCAGAGCATCGCGGTGCCGTACCAGCCGATCATCGCGGCGCCGATCGCGCTGGTGATGTGGTCGTAGCCCGGGGCGATGTCGGTGGTGAGCGGCCCCAGCGTGTAGAACGGGGCCTCGCCGCAGAGCCGCAACTGCTCGTCCATGTTGTGCTTGATCAGGTGCATCGGCACGTGGCCGGGGCCCTCGATCATCGTCTGCACGTCGTGCTTCCACGCGATCTGCGTCAACTCGCCGAGCGTCGCGAGCTCCGACATCTGCGCCTCGTCGTTGGCGTCGTAGCCCGAACCGGGACGCAGGCCGTCGCCGAGACTGAACGCGACGTCGTAGGCCTTCATGATCTCGCAGATGTCCTCGAAATGTGCGTAGAGGAAGCTCTCCCTGTGGTGCGCGAGGCACCATTTCGCCATGATCGAGCCGCCGCGCGAGACGATTCCGGTCATTCGCTTCGCGGTCATCGGGATGTAGCGCAGCAGCACACCGGCGTGGATCGTGAAATAGTCGACACCCTGCTCGGCCTGCTCGATCAGCGTGTCGCGGTAGATCTCCCAGGTGAGCTCCTCGGCCTTGCCGTCGACCTTCTCGAGTGCCTGGTAGATCGGCACCGTGCCGATCGGCACCGGCGAGTTGCGGACGATCCACTCACGCGTCTCGTGGATGTTCTTGCCCGTCGAGAGATCCATCACCGTGTCGGCACCCCAGCGCGTCGCCCACGTCATCTTCTCGACCTCCTCGCCGATCGACGACGACACCGCCGAGTTGCCGATGTTGGCGTTGATCTTCACGAGGAAATTGCGGCCGATGATCATCGGCTCGGTTTCCGGGTGATTGACGTTGCACGGAATGATCGCGCGGCCGCGCGCGACCTCGCTGCGTACGAACTCGGGCGTAATGCGCTCGGGAATCGCCGCGCCGAAGCTCTGCCCCGGGTGCTGGCGCGTGACCTGGGCCGCAAGCGTGTGCAGCATCTCCTCGCGCTTCAGGTTCTCGCGGATCGCGATGAACTCCATCTCGGGCGTCACGATGCCGCGGCGCGCGTAGTGCATCTGGCTGACGTTGGCGCCGACGCCCGCACCGGCCTTCGCGCGGCGCGGCTTGCGTTTCAGGTCGAAGCGCAGGCCGGCGAGCGTCGCGTCTTCGAGGCGTTCGCGACCATAGGCCGACGTCGGTCCGTCGAGCTCGACGGTATCGCCGCGCTCGGCGATCCAGCGCGCCCGCAGCGGAGCGAGGCCCTTGCGGATGTCGATCGTCGCGGCAGGGTCGGTGTAGGGCCCCGAGGTGTCGTAGACGACGAGCGGCGGATTCTTCTCGCTGCCGAACATCGCCGGCGTATCGCTCTGCGCGATCTCGCGCATCGGCACACGGAGATCAGGTCGCGAGCCTTCGACGAAGATCTTGCGCGATGCGGGAAGGGGTGCAACCGCGGCGGCGTCGACGTGTGCGTCGCGGGCGAAGAACTGGTCGTTGGCGTTCATCGTGCTCCTCACGAGCGGCGGCGGAAGAGGAGCCTCGAGGCCACGCTTCCCTGCGCCGGCATTATCCGAACAGGTGCGAAGGGTGATGTCTCACCGACCGCGCGCAGAAGCTGCGCAGGAAGGACCCCCAGCGTCAGGCGCAGTTTACGCCATCGGTCGGGGGTGACAAGCGCGGCGCGTCGCGCGCCTCGCGATCTAGCGTGACGACCCCGCGTTGACCGTCACCGGTTGCGTCGCGCCGTCGAGTGCCCCGCGAACAGCTTTCGGGTCGACGACCTTCACGTCCGACATTGCCCCGTAGTCCTTGACCGGGATGTTACTGCCGGTCCGGTAGACCTTGGGTTCGCTGTAGCTGGTCTTTTCCTTTGGCAGATCTGCACAAGCCGCCGCGAACTGCACGATCAGCGCGCACAGCACGCCCGTTGCACCGAGTGTCTTCATTGATTCCCCCTTTAATCTGCGAAGTCTAACCGCGCGCCGGTCGCCGATGTGGCAACCGGCGCGATGCGTGGCGGATCATTGCTCGCCAGCGGGCAGGTACCTCGCGAACTCCCAGTAGCTGAAGGTGTAGATGCCCTGGGTGCGATGGACGTAGCGGCGCAGCTCCGTCGGTCCTTGCGCTGCGGCTGCGCGAACGCCGCGTTCCATTGGGTTGGAGTACGACTTCTCGCTCACGGTGTCCTGCATGGGCATGGCCGCGGCGAACCCGTTGTCGGCAAGCACGATACTTGCCGGCTCGTTCGAGGTGGCTGGCATATTCGCGGCACCCGACCCGGAGTTGTCGGCGGCAATTGCGGCAGCCGCGCCCAAGGCCAGCGACGTCGCGATCGCGTACGCGAAGCATTTTCCTGCGCGATTCGATGTCATTGCAGTCTCCATCAGGTTTCGCGATCCGTGCATCCGCCGTGTTTCGATTGCCACAGTCGCCTCCGTGGACCGCTGCGGGAGGCTTGCCGGTTTCTCCGGGCTGGACGCTTCAAAGCTTGCACCCTCCAGCGGGTCATGACGACGCATAAATAGTCGTCGGTACGATGCAATATTCACCCGCGCTTCGGAGCGCCAGCTTGCCGGGCCGGCGGCATCACAGGCCATCGTGACATTCAAGACCCCAGCGGCGAGCATATCTGGACCCCGTCGGGACCCAGCCCTTCGGGGATCCACCCTCGCGCAATCATCGAGGCACGAACCGCCAAGTTGGTCGAATAGCGATGGTTCGGTGCGCCGCACTCCCCGCCGCAGGAGGCGCGCTGGACCGCGGGATCACGGTACTTCGGGCGGGCGCCCGCGCCGTTCGGGGATCCTCGCGCTGCGCGCCACCAGCAACAACACCCCGAGCAGAACGAGGAGCACCGGGATGATGAAGCGCCAGCCGACCCAGTAGCGGTCGTGCGCAAACCACACGATGCCGACGGCAATCAGAAACGGTCCGATCACGATCGAGTTCTTGTTGACGCCGTCGATCACGAGCACGGCGATGCCGGCAACGACGAATCCCGCCGAGACGATCCAGTCGATGTCCGGGAACAGGCGCAGTTCCCACAGCAGCCACCCCAGGCCGATCACGATCAGCGTGACCGGAAGCGATGCATCTTTCATGGCGGATGACTCCGCTGGTGCGAACCGGCGCTCAGGATAGCAAACGCTTGCCTCGCTCGCGCTGCCGCGATGTGCCACGATGACGCTGTGCCGGAATGGCCGGCAGCGAAGAACTTGCAATCCGAGGTCGATCATCGAGTTTCCGTGCCTCCCACTCGTCGTCGCGTGCCTGCTGGCGGGCATTGCGCATGCTGTACCGGCTGCACCGGCCGTGCCGGTTGCGCCGGCGGAACCGGTGGCACAACCGGCGAACGCGAACGACTCCGCTCACTGTGCGGCGATTGCCGACGACCACGCGAGGCTCGCGTGCTACGACGCGGCGTTCGGGCACCCGGCGCCTTCATCACCGACGCATTCATCACCGACGCATTCATCACCGACGCATTCATCACCGACGTCCGCGTCCACGCACGCGGAATCGGTGCGGGTACCCGCGCCGACAGGACGGCTCGCGCAACCGCAGGCGTCGCTCGAGTTGCCGCCCGGGCGCTCGATGATCGGCGAGCGCTGGTCGCGCTACGACGCCGCGACCGGCTATCCATTTCTCGTGCGCCTGCACAATCCGAACTACGTGATTCTGCGGCACGCCGATCGCGTCGATGCGACGCCGTCGTCCCCCACTCATCCGTGGACGCAGGCGCCCGAGGACATCGACCGCGAAGAGCTCAAGTTTCAGGTGAGCTTCAAGGCACGCGTGTGGCAGAGCGCCGATCGCGCACTCGCGACGTGGCTCGGCTATACGCAGCAGAGCAACTGGCAGGTTTTCAACGCGCCGCAGTCGCGCCCGTTCCGCGAGACCGACTATGAGCCCGAGATCATGCTCGTCACGCAGCCCGACCTTCCAGTGGCGGGGAACTGGCGCTGGCAGCTCTTCAATCTTGGCTTCGTGCACCAGTCGAACGGTCGCTCCGATCCGGAGTCGCGAAACTGGAACCGCGTATACGGCCAGTTGGGGCTCGAAGACGATCGCTTCGGAGACGGGAGGCTTGCGCTCTTTGTCCGGCCGTGGCTGCGCATCCACGAGTCATCGACGAAGGACGACAATCCCGACATCACCGATTACCTCGGTTATGGCGACGTCACGCTGCTGTGGCGGCGCGGCGGCCAGACGCTGACGATCACCGGCCGCGGCAATGCGCGCACCGGCAAGGGTGCACTCGAACTCGAGTGGTCGGCGCCAGCGGTGGGGCCCTTTCGCGTCTATCTGCAGGCGTTCACCGGCTACGGCGAAAGCCTGATCGACTACAACTTCCGCCAGACTACCTTCGGCGTCGGATTCTCGCTGAACGACCTGCTTTGACCGCGCGTCAGTCGGCGGCGGAGGCCGCGGGAACAGGCGCCCGCCCGCGCCGCGCGGCGATCCATTCGCGAAAACGCTCGAAGTAGACATAGATGACCGGCGTGACGAAGAGCGTGAGGAGCTGCGAGAACACGAGGCCGCCAACGACGGCGATGCCGAGTGAGCGCCGTGCCGCGCCCCCGGCGCCGAGCGCGAGGGCGATCGGCAGGCTTCCCATCAGCGCGGCCATCGTCGTCATCATGATCGGCCGGAAGCGCGTGATGCAGGCCTGGTAGATCGCCTCCCCGGCCTCCATGCCCCGCTTGCGCTGCGCCTCGATCGCGAAGTCGATCATCATGATCGCGTTCTTCTTGACGATGCCGATCAGCATGATGATGCCGACGAACGCATACATGTCGAGCACTTCGCCGAAGATCAGCAGCGTGATCAGCGCACCGAGTCCGGCGGTAGGAAGCCCCGAGAGGATCGTCACCGGGTGGATGAAGCTCTCGTAGAGCATGCCGAGAACGAGGTAGATGACGAAGATCGCCATCACCAGCAGCGCGCCCATCCCCTGCAGCGACGCCTGGAACGCCTGCGCCGATCCCTGGTAGGACCCGTTGATCGATGCCGGCAGGCGCATCGCGGCGGTTGCGCCGTCGATTTCTTCGATCGCCTGCGACAGCGCAACACCTGGCCGCGTATCGAACGAGATCGTCACCGACGGAAGCTGCCCGAGGTGGGTGATCGCGAGCGGTCCGATCGTCGGCTTCAGCGTCGCCACCGCGTTCAACGGAACGAGCGCGCCGGTGTTCGATCGTACGTAGAGCATCGACAGCACCGACGGATCGGTCTGATAGCGTGGCAGCAGCTCCATCACCACCCAGTACTGGTTCGTCGTGCCGTAGATCGTCGATACCTGGCGCGACCCGTAGGCGTCGTAGAGCGTGTTCTCGATCTCCTCGGCCGAGACGCCGAGCGAGGAAGCCTTGTTGCGGTCGATCTCGACGCTGATCTGCGGCTGCGTGATCTGCAGGTCGGAGGTGACGTCGAGGAGCCCAGGAAGCTTCGCGATCGCCGCCTCGACGCGCGGGGTCCATGCGTAGAGCTCGGCGGTATTCGTGCCCTGCAGCGTGTACTGATACTGGCTCTTGGTAAGCGTGCCGATGCGGATCGCCGGGATGTTCTGCACGTAGGCGCGGATACCCGGGATCGTCTGCACCTTTGGCCGCAGCTCGCGCACGATCTCGTCGGCCGACGGCCGCTCGTTGCGCGGCTTCAGCGTCACGAAGAGGCGCCCGTTGTTGAGCGAGCCGGTCGGGCCCCCGGCGCCGGCGAACGTCATCACGTTCTCGACGTACGGGTTCTTGCGGACGATTGTCGAGACCTGCTGCTGCAGGTTCGCCATCGCGTCGAACGAGATGTCCTGTGCCGCCTCGGTGATCACGAAAAGCTGCCCGACGTCGTCGCTCGGCAGGAAGCCTTTCGGCATCTTCGCGAACAGGAAGCCGGTGGCGACGAACATCGCCGCGAAGATGAACATCACGAAGCGGCGATGGCCGAGCGTCCAGTGCAGGCCGCGGCGGTAGCCGGCGAGCATCGCGTCGAAGAAGCGCTCGAACACCGCATAGACGTGCCCGTGCTTCACCTCGCGATCGACCTTCAGGATGCGGCTGCACAAAAGCGGCGTCAGCGTCAGCGACACGAAGCCCGAGATCAGCACGGCGACCATGATGGTGACGGCGAACTCGTGCAGCAGGCGCCCGACGATGCCGCCCATGAAGAGGACCGGAATGAACACCGCGACGAGCGACAGCGTCATCGACACGATGGTGAAGCCGATCTCCTTCGCGCCGTTGAGCGTCGCCTCCATCCGCGATTCGCCCATCTCCATGTGGCGGGTGATGTTTTCCAGCATCACGATCGCGTCGTCGACGACGAAGCCCACGCACAGCGTCAGCGCCATCAGCGAGATGTTGTCGAGCGAATAGCCAAGCACGTACATCACCGCGAAGGTGCCGATGATCGACAGCGGCAGCGCGAGGCTCGGGATCACGGTGGCGCGCACGCTGCGCAGGAACGCGAAGATCACCAGCACGACGAGGCCGAGCGCCAGCAGCAGGGTGAACTGGACGTCGCGCACCGATTCGCGGATCGACTCGGAGCGATCGTAGAGGACCGACAGCTTGATCGACGGCGGCAGAGTGGCCTGGAACGAAGGCAGGATGCGCTTGACCTGGTCGACAACGTCGATCGTGTTGGTGCCCGGCTGCCGGTAGATCGCGAGCACGACGCCGCGCGTACCGTTGTACCAGGCGGCGGTCTTGTCGTTCTGCACGCTGTCGAGCACGCGCCCAAGTTGGTCGAGGCGCACCGGGGCGCCGTTGCGGTAGGCGACGATCATCGGCGCGTACGCCTTCGCGTCGGTGAGCTGGCCGGTTGCCGTCACCGAGGTCGCGCGGTGCGGCCCGTAGAGCGTGCCCGTCGGCAGATTGACGTTGGCGCTGCCGACGGCCTGCTCGACGTCGGTCAGCGCGATGTTGCGCGACGCGAGCTTGTTCGGATCGAGCTGGATCCTGACCGCGTACTCCTGCGAGCCGAACACCAGCACCTGCGATACGCCGGAGACGGTCGAGATCTGCTGCGCGAGGTTGTTCTCGGCGTAGTCGTCGACTGTCGACAGTGGTTGCGACTGCGAGGTGAGCGCGAGGAGGAAGATCGAGAAGTCGGACGGGTTGACCTTGCGCTGGGTCGGCGGCGCCGGCATCGACGACGGCAGCTGGCGCGCCGCCGCGGCGATCGCCGACTGCACGTCCTGCGCAGCGGCATCGATGTTGCGGTCGAGCGCGAACTGCAGCACGATCGTCGTGAGACCGTTGCTCGACGTCGACGTCATCGAGTCGACGCCGGCAATCGTCGAGAACTGCTTTTCGAGCGGAGTCGCGACGGCCGAGGCCATCGTGTCGGGGCTCGCGCCGGGGAGCTGGGCCTGCACCTGGATCGTCGGGACGTCGACGTTCGGCAGTGCGTTGACCGGCAGCAGCCGGTAGCCGACGATGCCGAAGATGAGGATGCCGATCATGACGAGGATCGTCATGACCGGTCGCTGCACGAAATGCGCGGAGATGCTCACGCGCCCTTGGTGATGTCGATCGTCACCGCCACGCCGGGTGCCAGCCGCAACTGGCCGGCCGTCACGACCCGCTCGCCCGCCTGAAGACCCGAGGCGATGACGGCCTCGCCCGCTTCAGTGCGCTCGATCCTGACGTCGCGCAGCGCGGCGTGCCCGTCTGACCCGATCACGAAGACGTACTGTCCGTCGGGCCCGTTCTGGACCGCGGTCGACGGCATGACGAGCGCGTTCTTCTCCTGCGTCAGCGTCAGCACGACGTTGACGAACTGCCCCGGCCAGAGCGCCTTGTCGGCGTTCGCAAACTCGGCCTTGAGCTTGATGGTGCCGGTGGAGACGTCGGTCGTGTTGTCGATGAAGGTGAGCTTGCCGGCGACCGCCGCGCTTCCCGAGTTCGGGACCGCCGCGGTGACCCCGAGCTCGCCGTCGGCGAGATACTTGCGCACGGCGTCGAGGTTCTGCTCGGGAATCGAGAACGATGCGTAGATCGGCCGCACCTGGTTGATCACCACGAGGGCGTTGGTGTCGTTGGCTTTCACCAGGTTGCCGCGCTGGATCATGATCTTGCCGGCGTAGCCGGTGATCGGCGCGCGGATCGTGCAGTAATTGAGTTGCAGCTGGACCCCTTCGATCGCTGCCTGGTCTGCGCGCACCTGCGCGGCAGCGCTCTCCGCGTTCGCCTTCACCTGGCCGTAGGCATCGGGCGAGATGAACTTCTGCGCGAGCAGATCCTTGTAGCGTTGCTGCTGTTCGGCGGCGTGGTCGAGCACCGCACGATCCTTGACGAGGTTCGCATGCGCCTGCGCGAGCTGGGCCTCGAACGGCCGGCGGTCGATCTCGAACAACACGGCGCCCTGGTGCACCTCGTCACCCTCGGCGAAGTGCACGGCGACGATCTGGCCGTCGACCAGCGCCTTGACGGAGACCGTCGTGTAGGGCTCGATGTTGCCGATCGCGTAGAGGCGGACGGGAACGTCGTTCCTCGTTACCATTGCCACGGTGACCGGGACCGCAGGATCGGCACGCGGAGTGGCCGCGCTCGAACCCGGCCGCTGGTGCATCAGCCAGGCGCCAATGGCGATCACCAGGACCGCCAACGCGGCCAGCGTCAGCGTGCGCCGCGCTCGTGTCATGCCGAATGTCTCCTGGGCGCGGGCCATCGCCGTGTGCAGAGATCAGCTCCGCGCATCGCTTGCCGGCGCAATCGACTAGGACCGATCGGACCGCTCTTGATTCCGACGCGGGCCTCGAGCGGGACGTTCGCGCAACCGATTGAATTGTATACGAGCGAAGTGCCGCCTGTGCGGCGGAAACATTCGGAAACAGCGGGTGCTGGAGTATGATCGCGACCCTGCAAGGCCCCGACCCAGAATTCCCGCGCGGGTGTAGTTCAATGGCAGAACGGCAGCTTCCCAAGCTGCATACGAGGGTTCGATTCCCTTCACCCGCTCCAACCTCGCTGGCGCGCTCCCGGGGTAGCGGCATCGGCCGATGGCCCCAGGAGGCCGAAGCGGTGAGTCAGGCGGCGGCGAGTCGGGCCGCCGCGGGCCCGACGCCGATCGAGGTCGCGCCGGAGCGTCCCGAATGGTCGCGACTCCCCCGCCAGCAGCAGCGTCATGTACGGCTCCAGCACCGGCGGCCCGAGCGCATAGCGCACCTGCGCAGGATGGACGACGATCGCCGGGCGCAGCAGCGCCTCCTGCACGTGCGGATCGCTGCTCGCCACCGCCTGCTCGATCGGGCATTCGGGATGAAGCAGCGTCGGGCCCCGGCGCAACGGTGAGCGCAGCTGCAGGCGGTCGAAGAGCTCAAGCGTCATGGACGGCCTCCTCGCTTTCGACGGCGATGACGCGAAGCTCGCGGATCGCCCGGTTCGGCAGCGAAACCTCGATGTGAGCGCCGGGTGTCGACCCGATCAGCGCGCGCGCGACCGGAGCGAACACCGAGACTCTGGACACCGCGGCATCGGCCTCGGCAGGGCGAACGATCTCGATCGTGCGGCGGGTGTTGCCCGGCCACTCGACGTAGGTGACGCGTGAATTGATGGCAGCGGGGGCGCTGCGCGCCGAGACGGCAGCATTGTGCAGGGTGGACATCGGTCCCTCCCGGAAACATGGTTGAGTCGAAGGCCGCGCAGCACGAAAGCGTGCCGCCGCGGCCGCGCGGTGCGGCGGTCCCCGGTAACCGGGACGCGCTCAGGAATCGAGTGGAGATTCGAGGCGCGCCGGGCTACCGGGCGCGCCCGAGAAAGGCAAGCGTTCCCTGGTCGTAGCGATGACGACGAAGGAGATCGACGAGGAAAATACGCGCAACCATGGCCGAAGTATATCGCTGATACGCTGTAAATTCAAGCCCTACGGCCGAAGGTAGGCCCAGCCTTCCTGCTGGCGTTTCATGATCTCGACGACGCCCGCGGGGACATAGTTGATCCCGTTTAGCATGTCGGCCTTGGTGAGCTTGTGTCCTCGCATCGTGTTCTGACAGGCGGACACGGTGACACCGGCGTGCACGGCGTCGTCGATCCGATTGCCGACGATCGATTCGGCTTGGAGCATCGCGATGCCAGGCCCGTAGGCGACGATCTCGATCTCCAGGTTCTTGCCGAGTGCCTCTTGCAGGTTGTGTGCGTTGTTGAGCGCGAGGTTCCACTTGGCAGGATCGTTGTCGCTCACCTGCACGACGACTCGATTCCCGTCCTTCGCCGCCGCAGCCGGCGCCGCGTGGATCGTGACGAGTGCGACCGCGCCGACGATCACGGCGAAGGCTGCACGGTACCAGTTGTCGATCGAGCTCATGCACTCCTCCGGTGGGTAGAATGGCCGTCGCGATGGATGAGACGGATCTGGCTGAATTCGCGCTCGCGACCGCCCGCGCCGCGGGCGCCGCCATTCTGCCGCATTTCCGCGCGCAGATCGACGTCGACCACAAGGAAGGCGGACGCGACTACGACCCGGTCACCGCAGCCGACCGCGGTGCCGAGCAGGTGATCCGCGACGCGATCGCACGCGCCTTCCCGGCGCACGGCATCGAGGGTGAGGAGTTCGGAGCGACGGCAGGCACGCAGCCGTACACGTGGGTCGTCGACCCGATCGACGGCACGCGCAGCTTCATCCTGGGCCAGCTCCACTGGGCGACGCTGATTGCGCTGAACGATGGCGCGCGTCCGCGCATCGGCGTCGTGTACCAGCCCTTCGTCGATGAGTCGTTCGTGGCGTGGAACGACATCGCGCAGTGGCGACGCGGTCGCGAGGAGAGGCGCCTCGCAACGCGCCGCTGTTCGCAGATCGAGCACGCGCTCGTCGCGACGACCGACCCGCGGCATTTCGTGACGCCGGCGCAGCGCGTTGCGTGGGAAGCCGCGACCGGCGGCGCGCGGATGGTTCGTTTCGGTGGCGACTGCTACTGCTACACGCAGCTCGCGATGGGCCTCGTCGACGTCGTCGTCGAGACCGGGCTCAAGCCCTGGGACGTGCAGGCGCTGATTCCGCTGATCGAAAATGCAGGGGGCGTAATCAGCACGTGGAGCGGAGCCTCGTGCCAGCGCGGTGGCGACGTGCTTGCCTGCGGCGATCCGCGTCTCCACGCGGCGATCCTGCGTCGCATCGCAGGGTGAAGCTTCTCGTCCTCGGCGGTACCCGCTTTCTCGGTCGCCACGTCGTCGAGGACGCGCTTGACCGCGGCCACGCGGTGACGACGTTCTCGCGCGGGCGCACGCCCAATCCGTGGCCAGATCGGGTCGCCGCACTCCGCGGCGATCGCGACCCGCGCGTGACGCCGGGGCTGACGCCACTCGCCGAGGCGCCAACGCGAGATTTCGACGCCGTCGTCGATTGCTCGGGCTACGTGCCGCGGATCGTCGATGCGAGCGCGCGGCTCCTCGCCGGTCGTGTGCGCCGCTACGTCTTCGTGTCGACGGTGTCGGTCTACGCGGACGCATCACGACCGGGACTCGACGAACGCGCCGCCGTCGCTACGCTCGCCGATCCGGCCACCGAGGAGATCCTTCCGCACTACGGCGCCCTCAAGGCGGCGTGCGAGGCCGCGGTGCTTCGCGTCTACGCTTCGCGGGCGACGATCGTGCGGCCGGGGCTCATCGTCGGACCGTTCGACGCGACCGACCGCTTCGGCTACTGGGTCGCGCGCTTCGTCCATCCGCAGCTCCTCGGTAAGCGGGATTCGCGCGCAGTGGTGCCGGCCCCGCCCGAGCGACCGCTGCAGTTCATCGACGCGCGCGACCTCGCGCGATTCGTCGTCGACGCTGCCGAGCGTGACATCGGGGGTACCTTCAACGCGGCGAGCCCGGAGGGCCGATTCTCGATGGGCGAGCTCATCCGGACGCTGTGCGTCGTCGGGGGTGCCGGTGCGCCGACCCCGGTCTGGCTCGACGAGGCTCGACTGGTCGCCGCAGGTGTCGAGCCGTGGATCGGATTGCCGCTTTGGCTTCCCGCCGGCGAACCCGCCAGCGCCGGCATGATGGCAGTGGACTGCGCGCGCGCCGAAGCCGCGGGCCTCGCCACGCGCGAGCTCGCCGACACGGTGCGCGCGACGGCGAGCTGGCTCGCCGTACGCGACAACGCCGGCGCCTGGGCGCAAGTGCTCGGCGCGGGCCTGGAGCGCGACCTCGTCTCGGTCTGAGCGCGTTCCGGCCATCGCCGGAACGCTCGCCTCGGATCGTCGTCAAAATGCGTGCCGACATGCGGGCAACGCGTGCATTTGCGCGCCGTTGCTGCTAGAATCAATCGCTTGGACAACGGAACGTAGGTCAGTGCTTACTCCGCTCGGATTCTCGCTTCTGCGCCAGCTTTCGGACGGCGATTTCCACTCGGGCGAGGATCTCGCCGCGACGGTGGGGCTGACGCGCGCCCGCGTCTCGCAGCTTCTGAAGCAGGCCGAAACGGCTGGGCTCGCGCTGGAGCGCGTGCGCGGGCGCGGGTATCGGCTGCTCGGCGCTCCCGATTTCCTCGACGCCGAGGAGATCCGCAAGGCGCTCCGCGGATTCGGCTTCCAGGTCGCCGCGGGCGACGCCAAGGCTCCGCTGCTGCCGGCGGCCAACGACGACGACCTCGCGCTTCCGTCGGGCGCGCCGGCGATCGACCCGCACCCCGCGCTCTCGGTCGAGGTGATCGATCAGGTCGATTCCACGTCGAGCGAGCTTTTGCGCCGCTCGGTTCGCCGCGACATCCACGGCGCCGTGCTCGCCGCCGAGTTGCAAACGGCGGGGCGCGGACGCCGCGGACGCGTCTGGACGGCCGTCGCGGGCGGGAGCCTCACGTTTTCGCTCGGTTGGCGATTCGAGCAGGGGGCGGGATTCGTCGCCGGGCTGTCGCTGGCCGTCGGCGTCGCCGTCATCCACGCGCTTGAAGCCGAGCACCTGCCTGGCGTCGAGCTGAAGTGGCCGAACGATCTGATCCACCGGCATCTGAAGGTCGGCGGTATCCTCGTCGAGCTCAACGGTGACGCGCTCGGACCCTCGACCGTCGTCGTGGGCGTGGGACTCAACGTGCGGCTTCCGGTCGCCATCAAGCGCGACATCGCGCAGCCCGTCAGCGATCTTGCCGCGGTCGCCGGCCGTGGCGCACCGCCGATCGATCGCAACCGATTGCTCGCACGACTCGTGTCGGAGCTCGCGGGCAGCCTCGCCACCTACGCGCAGCACGGCTTCGTGCCGTTCGCTGCCGAATGGCAGCGTCGTCACGCGTATCAGGGCAAGCCGGTCAAGCTGCTGCTTCCCGACGGCGAAAGCGTCAAGGGAACCGTCGCGGGGGTCGACAGCACCGGCGCGCTCGTGCTCGCCGACGGGCCGCGGCGCGCGCGCTTTCTCGCCGGGGAAATCTCGCTGCGGCGCGCGTAGACTCACGGCTCTTGCGCGAACCGGCCGGCCCCATCGCCGGCCCCAATCGGAATGATCGAGCGTCACGCGCGCGACGTTCTCGTCCTCGACGTCGGCAACAGCCGCTTGAAGTGGGGTTTGCGCGGCCCGCGCGGCTGGGTCGCGCAGGGCGCGATCGAGAACGCCGAGATTGCATCGCTCGCGCTCCGCGAGTGGCAAGGGCTCGACCGTCCGGCACGAGTCATCGGCGTCAACGTCGCAGGCGAAGCGGCGCGCGTGCGCGTCGAAGGCCAGGTTTCGCGCTGGCGATTGGCGGTCGAGTGGCAGCATCCGAGCGCGAGTGCGGGCGGCGTCGTCAATGGCTATCGCGATCCGCGTCAACTCGGCGCCGACCGCTGGGCGGCGCTCGTCGCCGCGCGCCGGCGCGAGCTCGCACGCAGCGAGGCGCACTCCGCGGTTGTAGTCGGCGCCGGGACCGCCGTCACCGTCGACGCCCTCGATGCCGGGGGCCGCTTCCGAGGCGGGGTCATCGTTGCCGGCAGCCAGCTGATGCTCGACGGGCTCGCCGAGCGGACCGCCGCGCTTCGCGCGACGCCCGGGCATTACGACGATTTTCCGACCACGACGGCCGACGCGCTGACGTCGGGGGCGATCCTCGCCATCTGCGGCGCGATCGAGCGAATGCGCGAGCGGCTCCGCGTCGGCGACACCCCGGTCACCTGCTACCTCGCCGGCGGCGGCGCGCGCGAGATCGAGGCACAGCTTGCGGCGCCGGTCGAGCGCATCGATCATCTCGTGCTCGAAGGCGTGCTGGTGCTCGCCTCGCAGTCGCGCTAGGGCCGCAATGCGTCTGGCCGTCATCGTGCTGCTGATCGCCAACGCGCTCGTGTTCGCCTACGTGCAGCTCGGACGCACGACGGGACGCGAGCCCGATCGGCTCGACGACCAGTTGAACCCGAACGCGATCCGGCTCATTGGACAGCGCGAAGCCGCCGCACTCGGCGTCGCCGGGGCGCGCGTTGTCGAAGAGCCGCGCGACAACCCGTCGCCGTCCGCCGCCGCGGCGCCTGCGCCATCCGACGCGCCAGCGCCGGACGCGCAGACGCCTAGTGCCGCGGCGCCCGAGGCGGCGAAGCCGGACCAGAGTGCCATCGCGTGTCTCGAATGGGGCCCGTTCTCCGACACCGAGCGCGCACGCGCCGAAGCCGACGTCCGTGCGCTCGCGCTGACTGGCGCACCGACGCGGCGCGCGGTGCAACTGACCGATGCGTGGTGGGTCAACGTCGGCGCGCTGACGGCCCGTGCCTCGGCCGAGCGCCGGCTGGCAGACCTGCAATCGAAGTCGATCGACGATCTCTCGGTCGTCGACTACGGCGCGACGGGGTTCACCGTTTCGCTCGGTGTCTACCGCAGCGAAGCGGCAGCCACGGCGCGCGCCCGTGCGCTGGCGGCGCGCGGCGTAGCGGACCTTCGCGTCGAGCCGTGGAAGCAGCCGATCACGCTGACGATGCTCGTCATTCGCGACCCGGCGAAGAGCGTGGTGGCGCAGTTCGCGGCGCTGCAGGCGCGCTATGCCGGAACCGAGCTGAAGGCGAACGCGTGCCCGGTCCAGCCGTGACCGAAAGCGATCGCGCGCCTGGTCCAGCCGCGAACGGGATGATTCGCGATGCCGCGACACCGGGCGACGTCGCGTCGGCGCGCGAGCTGCTTGCCGAGTATGCGGCGTCGCTCGACGTCGACCTCGACTTCCAGGACTTTGCGAGCGAGCTCGCGGGCCTTCCCGGCGATTACGCGCCGCCCTCGGGTTGCCTGCTGCTGCTGCGGCTGGACGATCTCGATGTCGGTTGCGTCGCGCTGCGCCCGATCGCACCGGGCACCGTCGAGTTGAAGCGACTCTATCTGCGCGCAGACGCCCGCCGAGGCGGGTGGGGACGGCTGCTCGCACTCGCCGCGATCGAGCGTGCCCGCGCGCTCGGCTACCGCGAGATCAAATTGGACACGCTGGCGACGATGTTCGCAGCGCAAAAACTGTACGCAACCCTGGGTTTCCGGCCCTGCGCGCCTTACTACCGCAATCCGTTGCCGGACCCTGTGTACCTGTCGCTCGTCCTCGACACCGCTGCGCATTCCGCTAAGTGAGGGGTGCCATGGCGATCGCCAGTGTGCCGCGCGGGCGGGCGTTCCAGAATCCCGCATGCACGCATTCCACCGGCGCCACCGGCAGCGGCGACGCACGCTGGAGTAATCGCGCGAGCGCGAGCTTCATCGTGACGCTGGCGAAGCGCATGCCGAGGCAGAGCCGCGCGCCGCGGCCGAACGTGAAGAGCGGGCTTTGCATCGCGGCGCCATGGCTGCCGTCGGCTCCGAGGAATCGCTCCGGTCGAAACCGATCCGGGTCGGCGTAGTGCGCGTCGAGCCGGTGCGTGGCGCCGATGCCCAGTGCGATCGTCGTTCCCGCGTCGATGCGCACGCCCGCATAGACGAAATCGCGCAACGCAATGCGCGGCGCATGGACGAGCGGCGGATGCAGGCGCCCGACTTCGGCTAGGAACGCGTCGAGCTCGCGTAACCTGCCGAGCGCTTCGAGCGTGACCTCTCCCGCACGCGGAAGCGAAGCGGCCTCCTGTGCCAGCCGCGCGCGCCAATGCGGGTGCGAGGCAAGCAGCAGCAGCGCCCAGGCGAGCAGCGTCGCAGTCGTTTCGTGACCTGCGACGAGAAGGATGTTCAGGTGCTCGAGGAGCTTCGCCCGATCGATCGATGGATCGTTGCGCAGCAGAAGCGCGGGAACGCCCGATTGCCGTCCGTCCGGGTGCAATGCACCGACATGCGCGGCGAGCGTGCTTTCGATCGCGTTACGCAGCGGAATCGCTGCAGCGTGATTGGCGACGACGTCGCCGTCACCGGCTGGCGGCGCGAGCGCCTGCGCGAACTGCCGGCCGAGTTCGTCGACGCGCGCATCGTCGGGCAGGCCGGCGGCAACTGTCGCGACGACGGTGAACGCGAAGTTACGCGCCACCGCGTACGCGTCGACTCTCCGCGCTGCGACCCACCGATCGATGTCGCGCGCGACGATTGCCTCGATCGGGGCGATCGACTGCTCGAGCGCCGACGTGGCGAAAGCGGGCGCCCAGGCGCGGCGTTCGCGCCGATGTGCTGGCTCGTCGCTGTTCAGCACCGCCGAGCCGAAGCGACGACCGATCAGTGGACGCCAGCCGAGCGCGCTCGACAGCATCCCGCGGCCATCGCCGTACGCGAACTCCAACGCATCCCGGCCGACCAGGCACGCGCAGCGTCCGGCGAGAAGCCCGCTCGGAACGCGCGCGTGGATGACCGGGCCGCGTTGGGCGGACGCGCGTGCCACCCGCGACGCGACGGATCCGTCGCGCTCGTCGCCGGGCGAGAGATCGAGCAACGGCAGCGCGCCGAACGACGTCACGACGGCCGCGCTATGCTAGGTGCCGACGTGCCAACACGGTGGATAGGTTGCGCGAGCACTTCAACATCGTCTGCGTTCGCCCCGACGCCTACCCGGCCGCCGGTGGGTTGCTCGTCACGGCATCGCTGCTCGCATGCGCGCTGCGACGTCTGGGTGAGCCCGCGCGCGTCGGCATCAACGCATTCGCGCACGACGCGACGAACATCGTCATTGGCGCGCACTTGCTCGAAGCCGACGTCGCCTCGACGCTGCCGGCCGGCACGATCGTGTTCAATACGGAACCGCTCGACCCGGACGGCGGCCACGCGGAGGGACTGCGGCCGTTCGCCGAGCGCTTTCGGGTCTGGGACTACGATCTGCGCAACTTCGTGCCGCTGCGCGCGCTCGGCAATCGCGCGGCCGACTTCGTTCCCGTCGGCTACCTGCCCGAAATGACGTCGGTCGTTCATCGCGACGACAAGGATATCGACGTGCTCTTCTACGGTCAGCTCTCGGATCACCGCAGGTCCGTGCTCGGCGCGATCGAGAAACGCGGAGCGCGCGTGGTCTGGTTGCACGACGTCTACGGCGCCGCGCGCGATCCCTGGATCGGTCGTGCGAACATCGTCCTCAATCTGCACTACCGGCCGCGTGCGCCGTTCGAGGCGGGCCGGGTCGCGCATCTCTTCGCCAATCGATGCACGGTCGTCGCCGAGTCCGACGCTGCGGGCGACATCGACGCCGACCTCGCCGGCGGCCTTGCCGCGGCCCCTGCCGCCGCCATTCCCGACCTCGTGCTCGGACTGCTGCATGACCCGGCACGACGCGCGACACTCGCCAGCGAAGGTTTCGCGCGAATCGTCCGCCGCGACTATTGCGCGAGCGTGCGCCACGCGCTCGATGCCCGGCATCGCGCTTCCGGCTCAGTCGAACGCGAGGCGGCAGGCCCCGGCTGACGCATCGACGCATTCGGAGGCGGTCGCCAGCGCATCGGCGACTGCGCATTGCTCCTCACGCGTCATTTCAGGGAAAGACGGCAGCGTGATCAACGTGTCGTCGACGTCGAAGTTCATCGGCGAGTCAGCGCTGTCACGGAACAGCGGGTGTCGGGCGAGCGACGGATAGTGCACGCTCGACGCCACGCCGCGCTCGGCGAGGTGCGCGCGAATTGCGTCGCGCTGCGGCGCGGGTACGTGGACGACGTACATCAGGCAGGCGTCTCCATCGGTCCGCTTAAGCGGACGCACGCGCGGCGCGAGCGGCGCGAGCAGGTCGTCGTAGCGCGCAAATTGCGCGGCGCGGCGCGATCGCGACACCGCGAGCGATTCGAGCCCGCCGTTGACGAGGCTCGCGGCGAGATCATTGAGGCGCAGCTTGAGGCCGCTCTCGGTCGTGAACTGATAGTCGGCGTGACGCAACCTGGCTGCGCGTTGCATCGTGTCGATGCCGAGGCCGACGTTCGAGACCGCGCGTGTGGCGGCCTCGTCGGTGACGTCGCGACCCCAGAGCAGGCCCCCTTCGCCGCACGGCACCTCCTTGACGGCGTTGAAGCTGTAGCAGGCGTAGTCGCCGACGGGAGGCTCGTCGTCGAGCAGATCGACGCGGTGCGCGCAGTCCTCGATCAGCACGGCACCGCCTGCGTCGCAGAGCCTGCGCAGCGCCGGCAGCGACGCGCACCATTGACCGTAGAGATGCACGGCGACGATCGCCGCGGTATCGGCGCTGACGAGCCGCGCGACGGATTGCGCTGACAGCAGCAGGCTCCGCGATTCGACGTCCGCTACGCGCACGCGAAAGCCGGCGTGGTGGAACGCCATCGCGGTGGAGACGAAAGTGATCGCGGGTACGATGACTTCGCGCCTTTGCGTACGCCGCCGCAGCAACTGTGCCGCCAGATGGAGCGCCGACGTGCAGGTGCTCGTTGCAAGCGCGAAGCCGCCGTGCTTCCCGGTGAAATGCCGTTCGAGCTCGCGGCATTCGGGCCCGTAGCCGAGCCACCCGCGTGCGAGCGCGGCCGTGGCGCGCGCGCGGGCGGACTCGGGCACGAACGTGCGGAAGACCGGAATTGCCTGCTTCATGCAGGCTGCCGACTACGCGCTTCGAGCCAGTCGCTGCGAGTGAGCTCGAGGTTTACGACCTTCGCGACGGTGCCGTCCGGCCGGTGCGCCTGCGACCTCGCCACGACGTGCGCGCCGACCAGTCGATTGAGCCGCGCGGCCGCGCCATTGTCGGCGATGTAGGTCGAGCGCAGGTGGTGCGCGCCGGCGACCTCGAACAGGTAGTCGCAGAGCGCGCGCGCCGCGTCGACGGCGATGCCTGGATAGCCGTCGGGCCGGATCGCGCCGAACGTGCGCGCGACATTCCGATCGACGGCGACTCGGCCGAGTTCGGGTGCGCGCGTCTCGGGCGACCACCCTGTCCAGCCGATCATGCCGCACAGCGCGCCTCCTGTCCGAAGCCTGATCGCGAGCAGCGCTTCGGCGGGGCGGCGCATCCCGCTTCGCAGCCATTGCCGATTGTCGAGTGGATCGAGCGGGCGCGCATCGAGGAAATTGGCGCGCACCTCGGGGCGGTTGCGCAACGCGGTGAGCCGGTCGAACTCGTGCTCCTCGGGCCAGCCGAGCTCGACGATGTCGCCACTGCAGAGCCGGCCACGCGTCGGTATGCCTGTCGTCACTTCACGTCTGCTCCCACGGAAGCCCTTCCTTCCGCCAGCCGTTGACGGTGCCCCGGTGGTGATCGTCGTCGAGCGGGCCCTCGAAGCCGTCGAGGACGTTGTAGACCTCTTTGAATCCCGCCTTCTCGAGCTCGATCCCGGCAGAGACCGAGCGCTGGCCGCTGCGGCAGATCAGCACGACCGGGCGATTCATACTCGCGACCTTCTTCACCTGCCCGACGAAGTGCGGGTTGATCTCCCAGTCGGGACTCTCGTTCCACGCGACGTGGTGCGCGCCTTTCGGGTGCCCGACGAACAGGTACTCGATCTCGCTGCGGCAGTCGATGAACACTGCGTCGGCGTGCTCGTGCAGGAAGTCGTACGCGTCGCGGGGTGCAAGGTGCTTCATACCGAAGGAGTGTGGATGAACATCGGATCGAGGATGCGCGTCGGAGTGAGGATGGCGATCGGAACGGCGACAGGAATCGGCGAAACGCGCACAAGCGCACAACGCTCCGTCGCGTGAGCGGCGAATGCTAAGATCGACGCGACCTCCCGGCCTTCGTTCGCCAGCTCACCCGATGCAAGCCGATCATACCGCCGAACTCACGCGCCTGCTCACCGGGCGGATTCTCGTCCTCGACGGAGCGTGGGGGACGATGATCCAGCAGCAGCACCTCACCGAGGCCGATTTTCGCGGTCCGGCGGCCTGCGGCCTGCATGGTCACCACGGCGACCTCAATGGCGACAACGATCTGCTGGCGCTGACGCGTCCCGACGTCGTCGCAGGCATCCACGACGCGTACTTCGACGCAGGCGCCGACATCACCGAGACCAACACCTTCAACGCGACGTCGATCGCGCAGGCGGACTACGGCCTGCAGGCGCGCGTGCGCGAGATCAACCTCGCCGCGGCGCGGATCGCCCGCGGGCGCGCCGACCACTGGAGCGCGCGAACGCCGGGGAAGCCTCGCTTCGTCGCCGGGTCGCTCGGTCCGACCAACCGCACCGCGTCGATCTCGCCAAAAGTCGACGACCCGGGGGCGCGCAACGTGACCTGGAACGAGCTCCGAGCGGCCTACTCCGAAGCGGCCGACGCACTGATCGAGGGCGGCGTCGACCTCCTGCTGGTCGAAACGGTATTCGACACGCTGAACGCCAAGGCGGCGCTCTTCGCGATCGAGGAGGCGTTCGACCGCCACGGCGGAAGGTTGCCGGTGATCGTGTCGGGAACCGTCACCGACGCATCGGGGCGCACGCTCTCCGGGCAGACCCCGGAAGCGTTCTGGAACTCGGTGCGGCACGCGCGGCCGCTCGCCGTCGGCCTCAACTGCGCGCTCGGCGCGGCGCTGATGCGCCCATACATCGAGGAGCTCGCGCGCGTCGCCGACACGTTCATCTGCTGCTATCCGAATGCCGGCCTGCCGAACCCGATGTCGGACACCGGCTACGACGAGACTCCCGAAACGACGTCGCAATTGCTGGGCGAATTCGCGCGCGCCGGGCTCGTCAACCTCGTCGGTGGCTGCTGCGGAACGACCCCCGCCCACATTCGCGCCATCGGCGCGGCGGTCGCCGGCGTCGTGCCGCGGCGCGTCCACGATCGGGAAGCGGAGCGCGTCGTTGCCTGAACGGCAGTGGAGTCGGGCACCGGCGGGGAAACTCCCACCGACGCGGGGACACCCACCCGCGCGGGAACACCCACCAGCACGGGAACACCGATGTCGCGCGTGATGCACCTCGCCGGCCTCGAGCCGCTCGCGATCGGTGACGATTCGCTGTTCGTCAACGTCGGCGAGCGCACCAACGTCACCGGCTCGCGCGCCTTCGCCAAGCTGATCCTCGCCGGCGATTACGCGGCCGCTGTCGACGTTGCGCGCCAGCAGGTCGCCAGTGGCGCGCAGATCATCGATGTCAACATGGACGAGGCGATGCTCGATTCGAAGGCGGCGATGGTCCGCTTCCTGAATCTGATCGCCGTCGAGCCCGACATCGCCCGCGTGCCGGTGATGATCGATTCGTCGAAGTGGGAGGTCCTCGAAGCCGGGCTCGAGTGCGTGCAGGGCAAATCCGTCGTTAATTCGATCTCGATGAAGGAAGGCGAGGGCGAGTTCCTGCGCCAGGCAAAGCTCGTCCACCGCTACGGCGCGGCAGCCGTCGTCATGGCCTTCGACGAGCGCGGCCAGGCCGACAGCTTCGAGCGGCGTATCGAGATCGCGCAGCGTGCCTATGACCTGCTCGTCGACCGCGCCGGCTTTCCGCCCGAGGACATCATCCTCGATCCCAACGTGTTTCCGGTCGCGACCGGCATCGACGAGCACAAGAGCTACGGCATCGATTTCATCCGCGCGACGCGCTGGATCCGCGAGCACCTGCCGCATGCGAAGGTCTCCGGAGGCATTTCCAACGTGAGCTTCAGCTTCCGCGGCAACGATGCGGTGCGCGAAGCGATCCACACGGTGTTTCTGTATCACGCGATCCGCGCCGGGCTCACGATGGGCATCGTCAATGCCGGGCAGCTCGGCGTCTACGACGAGCTCGATCCCGTCCTGCGCACGCTGGTCGAGGACGTCGTGCTGAACCGCCTCCCCGCCGACGGGGGCAACGCGACCGAGAAGCTCGTCGCGTTCGCGGAGTCGTACAAGGCGAAGGGCCGCACGGTCGAGGAGGATCTCGGCTGGCGCGGGGGCAGCGTCGAAGAACGCCTCGCACATGCGCTCGTCAAGGGGATCACGACCTACGTCGTCGAGGACACCGAGGAGGCGCGCGTCGCGGTCGCCGCGCGCGGCGGGCGTCCCATCGAGGTGATCGAGGGCCCGCTGATGACGGGGATGAACGTCGTTGGCGACCTCTTCGGCTCGGGAAAGATGTTCCTTCCGCAGGTCGTGAAGAGCGCTCGGGTGATGAAGCAGGCGGTCGCGCACCTCGTCCCGTTCATCGAGGCCGAGAAGGCCAGGACGGGGGGTGGCGCGCGCTCAAAGGGCCTCGTCGTGGTCGCGACCGTCAAGGGCGACGTCCACGATATCGGGAAGAACATCGTCGGCGTCGTACTCCAGTGCAACAACTTCGAGGTCATCGATCTCGGCGTGATGGTACCGGCGCAGAAGATCTCCGCCGCCGCACGCGAGCGAAACGCCGATGCGATCGGCCTCTCGGGACTCATCACGCCTTCGCTCGAGGAGATGGCGCACGTCGCCGCCGAGATGGAGCGCGAGGGCTTCACCGTGCCGCTTTTGATCGGCGGCGCGACGACGTCGCGCGTGCACACCGCCGTGAAGATCGCGCCGAACTACACGCACGGGCCGACCGTATACGTCCCCGATGCGTCGCGCGCGGTCGGCGTCGTTGCGAGCCTCCTTTCGGCCGAGCAACGCGACCGCTTCGTGGCCGAGGTCGCAAAAGACTACGCGAAGATCCGCGTGCAACACGCTGCGAAGCGCGGACCGAAGCTTGTCACGCTTGCCGCCGCGCGCACCAACGCGTTCGCTCCCGATTGGGCCGGCTACGTTCCTACGGTGCCGACGTTCGTCGGCAGGCGCCTCGTCGCGAACGTCGATCTCGGCGAGATTGCGCAGGTGATCGACTGGGGTCCGTTCTTCCAGGCGTGGGAGCTCTCCGGGCCGTATCCGGCGATCCTCGACGATCCGGTGGTCGGCGAGGCAGCGCGCAACCTGCTCGCCGAGGGGAAGGCGATGCTCGCGCGCATCGTCGGCGAGCGCTGGCTCGCCGCCAACGGTGTCGTCGGGTTGTGGCCGGCCAACTCGATCGGCGATGACGTCGTGCTGTGGACCGACGAAACGCGTGCGACGCCGCTCCTCACGTGGAGAAATCTGCGCCAGCAGAACGAGCGGCCGCCCGGCAAACCCAATTACTGCCTCGCCGATTTCGTGGCACCGGTCGCGTCGGGCGTGCGCGACTACGTCGGCGCGTTCGCGGTGACGACCGGCGCCGCGGTCGACGCGCGCGTCGCCGCGTACAAGGCGGCCAACGACGATTACTCGGCGCTGATGCTGAAGTCGCTCGCCGACCGGCTCGCCGAGGCGTTCGCCGAGTGGATGCACCGCCGCGTGCGGACCGGGCTGTGGGGATATGCGGCCGACGAGGCGCTCGACAACGCCGCGCTGATCGGCGAGGCCTACCGCGGTATCCGCCCGGCGCCTGGCTACCCGGCGTGCCCCGATCACGCGGTGAAGGAACCGCTGTTCGATGTGCTCGGCGCTGTCGAGGCCGGGATGGAGGTCACCGACCATTACGCGATGCTGCCGGCCGCGTCGGTGGCGGGGTTCTATCTCGCGCACCCGGACTCGCGGTACTTCGCCGTCGGGAAGATCGGCGTGGACCAGCTCGAGGACTTCGCAGCGCGAAGCGGGATCGACGTCGATCTGGCGCGGCGGCGGCTCGCCCCCAATTTGTAGGTACCCGAAAACCGGGACGGACCCCGTTTCGGGAACGCGCCGCGCCGGGTAGCGGTGGGGATGCTGCGACGCGCGAGTTCGACCGCGGAGGCCGAGGGAGTGGGACACCATGGCGCGCTCGACACCGGCTGCGTTGCGCAGCCGAACTC
>JAICXH010000012.1 GCA_025981645.1 Burkholderiales bacterium | reverse complement strand
TGCGACGACGCGAACGACCGATGCTGCGGCGGATGCCAGTCCTGGGTGAGCACGACGTGCTCGAAGCGCGCGGCGACGCGATTGACGACCGGGACGACGGCGTCGCCTCCCGGCACGGCGAGCGCGCCTCCGGGCAGGAAGTCGTTCTGGATGTCGACGACGACGAGCATCGCGCGCATCGAACGATCGCTTGTACGACTGGGCATCGGACGCCGATTACCGTATCGTTGAGGTCAATCCGAAACGATCGTCACTTCATGCACGAGATTCTTCCCGGCATTTTCACCTGGAGCCGTCGCTCCGAACCGCACGGCTATGACTTCAACGGTCACCTGATCGTTCATCCGCAGGGCAATCTCTGCATCGATCCGGTGGAAACCGACGCTGAAACGCTCGGAAAACTCGCCGGCCTCGGTGTCGCGTCGATCGTCCTCACCAACCGCAACCACTCGCGCGCCGCCAACGTCGTGCGCGCGCGCACCGGCGGGAGGACGCTGATCCATCCGGCGGACGCCGAGCGCGCACGCGGGCAGGGCGCCGTCATCGACGGCGACATCGAGGTCGGCGCGTCGATCGGCCCGTTCACCATCGTCGACGCGGCAGGCAAGTCGCCGGGAGAGATCGCGCTCCACTGGCCTGCGCGAGAGATCCTCGTCGTCGGCGACGTGGTCATCGGCAATCCGCCGGGGGCGTGCTCGCTGCTTCGCGACAGCGTCGTCGACGATCCACCCCGACTGCGCCGGGCGGTAACCAGGCTCGCCACGCTCGATTTCGACACGCTCCTGGTCGGCGACGGAACGTCGATTCCGACCGGCGCTGCGGCGGCGCTGAAGGCGTTGGTCGCGACGTTCGCGACTCCGTAGGGCGGGAACGAGGGGGGGATATGCAGCGACGCAAGCTCGGCAGTACCGGGTTCGATGTCGCGCCGCTCGCCTTCGGCGGCAATGTGTTCGGGTGGACCGCCGACGAGCCGGCGTCGTTCCGCCTGCTCGACGCATTCGTCGGCGCTGGCTTCAACCTGATCGACACGGCGAACTCGTATTCACGCTGGGTACCCGGCCACGCGGGCGGCGAATCGGAAACGGTGATCGGCAACTGGATCGCGCGCCGCGGGCGCCACGACGACGTCATCGTCGCCACCAAGGTTGGATCTGACGTCGGTCTCGGCTACCGCTGTCTGCGTCGCGACTGCATCATGCGCGAGGCCGAGGCGTCGCTGCGGCGGCTCAAGGTCGAGGCGATCGACCTCTATCAGTCGCACTGGGACGACGACAAGACGCCGTTCGAGGAGACCCTCGACGCGTACGCGCGGCTGATCGAGCAGGGCAAGGCGCGCGCAATCGGGGCATCGAATCTCACCGCTCCACGGCTCCAGGAGGCCCTCGACGCCGGCAGACGTGCGGGGCTGCCGACCTATGCGACGCTCCAGCCGCAGTACAACCTCTGCGTGCGCAACGAATTCGAAGGGCCGCTCGCCGAGCTTTGCATCCGCGAAGGGCTCGGCGTGATCTCCTACTTCGCGCTCGCTGCAGGGTTTCTCACCGGCAAGTACCGGTCGGACGCCGATCTCGCCAAGAGCCCGCGCGGTGCCGGAGTAAAGAAATTCCTCGACGCGCGCGGGATGCGCATCCTGGCGGCCCTCGACCGGGTCTCGCAGCGCTTCGGCGCGACGCCTGCGCAAGTGTCGCTTGCGTGGCTGCTGTCGCGTCCGGCTGTGACCGCGCCGATCGTCAGCGCGACGTCGACCGACCAGCTCGACGAGATCGTCGCGTCAACGCGCCTCAGTCTCGACGACGACGCGCTGCGCGAGCTCGACGAGGCGAGCAGGGACGAGGGGGTCGCGCCGGGCGGGCCCATCGTGGCGTGATTTTCGGCGTGACTGCGTCGATGTCAGGTCGACCGAGAGATGGAAGTCTCGTGGAGATCAATCTGTGAGCGAGCTCAAGCCGATGCGTACGTTTGTTGCAGCGATGACGCGTCTTGTCGAGGAACATCGCGAGAATGAAGCGAAGATACTCGAGGTCGGGGCCGGGCTGCTGCACGATCTGGTGTGCTCGAATCAGTGGCTGCCAGACGAGTTCGCGGTGCCCAGCCGCGATCGATACCGTCAGTATTTGCTGTACGGTGACCCACAAGAACGCTTTTCGGTTGTGAGTTTCGTGTGGCTGCCAACGCAGCGGACGCCCATCCACGATCATCTGACGTGGGGGCTGATCGGACAGTTGCGTGGTGAAGAATTGTGCGAGGAGTACGACGTGACCGGGCCCGGCGTGCCGAAGGTCCCGAAGAATGTACACCGGATGCGCCGCGGGGACATTGATCGAGTCTCGCCGCGCATCGGGGACATCCACGCAGTATCACATGGCGGGACCGTCGGTGCAGCGATCAGCATCCATGTTTATGGCTCGAATATTGGAGCGGTTCGGCGCCACCTGTTCGAACAGGCGACAGGAATGACGACCGAGTTCGTCTCCGGATACGACAACGCGGTGCTGCCGGATCGCCGACGCGATCAGCCTTGATCGGGAGCCATCACTGCGCCGGCATCGGTGCAATGTGCCGGCCCGGCGCACGCGACGGAGCACTAGCGGTTCAGCGAACTACTGCCTCACTACCGTAGCGCCTTCCCTGCTCCTGTCGCAGCTTTCCGCGAGCGGGCAGGGGCGCAGCCGCTCCTGCGACTTTGCCGTGCATCGGTGCGAGCTCCATTCCGATGCGAGTTCCGCGAACGCAATGCACGCCGGGCTCCTGGAGGCGCCCCTTCGGCAAATCAGGGTGATCGCGTGCTGGGGCAGCTCCGGAATTAGCTTTACCGCGCGAAGTTCGCTTTGCGCGCAGACAATGGCACTCGGCAGCACGGTAGCCAGCCGGCCGAGCCGGACCATCTCGAGGATTATGCTCAGCGAATTGGTTTCCATTACGACGTGCGGCGTAATCTGGTGCTCCCCGCAATAGAGATCGACGTGGCGTCTTAGCGCAAACTTTCCACCGAGCAGTACAAGAGGGAGTTGGCCCAACGTCTGCCCGCTCATCGGCGTTTGCTGCTCCGCACGAGCATGATCGTTGCCGACGGCAAGCTCCAGCGCCTCGGTGAATAGAACATGTGTGTCGATCTCGGAAGACCGGGCGTCATTCGACAGCAGGCTGTTCGTGAACGCGATGCCGAGATCGATCTGATCCTCGCCCACCGCGATCTCTATGTCGCCCTGCGGCATCTCGAGGGCATGCAACTCGATTCCCGGATAGTGAGAGCTGAAGCTCTCGAGCAGCGGGGCAACCAGATATTGGGTAATGGGGGTCATGCCGACCTCCAGCACGCCGCGACCGAGATCCTGAAACTGGTGCAGGGCGCGCCTCCCGGCCGTCAGCTCAACGAGCGCGCGTCGGGCGTAGCGTACATAGACTTCACCCGCTGCGGTCAATCGTACCGTGCGACTCGTTCGGTCAAGCAGCTGAACGCCGAGGGATTCCTCGAGTTGCTTGACCTGCTGCGACAGGCTTGGTTGCGAAATGCACAACACTTCTGCCGCGCGAGTGAAGCTGCAATATTCCGCAACTGCCAGGAAGTAGCGTATAGACCGCGGGGACACGGTGTCTCGATCGGGAGTTGCCGTATTGCGATCCATAGCAAGTTCCTATCGGACTCATTCGAATAACGACTTGACTTGCATGCGTGCACCCGGATGATAGGGACAACTACCGCGGATGGCCACGTTTTTGTGGCCCCGTGGCGGCGAACAGGTGCCGATCCCCGGCCCCCTCGGACAAGTAGGAGTCTTCGCGCATGCCGTCACCTTCCCGATCCGCACTGATGCGCCATTTCGACCTTGTCGGCCAACTGCAACCGGCATACCACCAGCCGCAGCATGCACCATACCCTGACGCGATCGATCACGCAAAGTACCGCGCTCTGCTGCGGTCGTCACACGACGTCGGTGGCGAGCCTGATGTGCCGATCGAGTGGGAGGAAAAGGAAGAGGAACAGTGGGAAGCGAACACCTTTGCAACCTGCGAGTGCCTTGCGTGGCGTGGCGTCTGGAGTGCCGAAGAGCGACGGCGGCGGCAGAATGTCGATGTCGGCGAGACGCAATACCTTGCTCTGCCGTATTACGGGCGCTGGCTGCTGAGTGCCGCGCGGATCATCGTCGACAAGCAATACGTGACGCTTACCGAACTGGTCAACAAGATCGATGAGGTAAAAAGCCGCTATGAGCAAAAATCAGCACGATAGAGCTCATCACGCCAAGAAAGCCAGCGGCGTCGGCGACCCGCAATGTTTCCGGGGTGAAGCGGGCCAGGCGAAATTCAAGAACGGAGACAAGGTACGTATCAGGGATTTGCCCGATATCTTTTACACCCGCTGTCAGGTGTACACGCGAGGCGCGGTGGGCCGCATCACGAAAGTCGTCTACGAGAGCCCCGCCGCCGAAGACGAAGCGTGGGACAACACGGATCACCCTGAATGGTTCTACAGCGTCGTGTTCCGTCAGCACGAACTTTGGCCGGACTATCCGGCGAGCTACAAGAACGATACGCTGGAAACCGAGTTTTCCGAGCGCTGGCTGGAGCAGGCGTGAGCTGATCCGGGCGTGCCGAATCGCGGAGAGGACGGACAGATGTCGGATACACACAAAGCCGCACCGATGGTCGATGAGGTGAGCGATTTCGAGATTCTCGAAATGGCGGTCCGGGAGCTTGCCATCGAGAAGGGGCTCTTCAGCGCCGAGGACCATCGACGCTGGATCGAGTATGTTCATACGCTCGGTCCGCTGCCTGCGGCGCGGCTCGCGGCGAAGGCGTGGCTGGATCCTGACTTCAAGAAGTTGGCGGTGGCCGACGGGGTCAAGGCGAGTCTGGCCGTTGGGATCGACTGGATCAACGGCCCACCGACGAAGTTCGGCACACCAAGCGACTACTGCAGCTTCCGCGTTCTCGAAGACACGCCCAAGGTGAAGCATGTCGTGGTGTGCACGTTGTGTTCGTGCTATCCGCGGACCATTCTCGGCCAGTCGCCGGAATGGTATCGAACTCCGAACTATCGTCGCCGCCTGGTACGGTGGCCGCGGCAGGTGCTCGCCGAGTTCGGCCTGCAACTCGCCGCCGACGTGGAGATCAGGGTGGTCGATTCCAATCAGAAGACCCGTTACATGGTCCTGCCCCTGAGACCCATCGGGACCGAGGGATGGTCCGAGCAGCAACTGACCGAGATTGTGACGCGCGACTGCCTCATCGGCGTGGCGATGCCACAGCCTGGTGTGACGTCGAATGCAAAGCGTCCCGTTCATCCTGCGGTTCACCCGATACATACGGGCCATTGAAGCATCGTGACCATGAGCGCCTCCAAGGAAACCGACGTTTCTGTCGCAGCAGACTCCGAAGTCGGCATCGGCACGGCCGAGATACCGCTGCTGGAGGCAATCGGGAGGAGCGGAAGAGTCTGGGGCGACCTTGCAGCACAGTACGGGGTCACGAATCCCGACCCTCCCTGGAAGGTTTCGCTTGACGCGACATGCGATGCGCTCTCCGCTGAAGCGTGTGCGCTGCCTCTGCTCGAACGCCGCGCGGAAGAAGACGAACTGTCGGCATCGTGTTACCGCAACGTCCCCTTCCCGGAGCGACAACTCCTGGCGCTGGCGCACTCGATGCTCACCCGGGATCTCTTCAACGAGGAAGAGCTTGCCCGCCGGATGCGTGAAGTACGCGAACGGCTCACGGGCGCGTAGATGAGGCAAACCGCCAGGACTGGCTCGCGCGGCGCCCACGGCGGCCTGGTCGTGACGTGCCGATTCCGGAGGTCAGCAGGTTCTCCCGGCCCGTCGACGAATCGATGGCGCTACAGCGAGGGTCGGCATACTCTTCGACGTTAGCCGCCGTCGCGTCCGTCGATCCGATGGAATGGGCCCGATCGATGGTGCCCGGGGTCGCCGCACAGCTGCAATCCGGCAGCTTGCAGTAGGAGCTACTTCGTCGAAGCCCAGTGGTGGAGAGTCAGGGAGATGGCAAAGCGCGGCGTCCGAATAAGAATTCAGGGCTTAACGCACCGTTATAGCGCGCGCAGCGCGCTCACGTTCGAACGGGTCGAGGTAGAGGCGCAGGCGGGCGAGGCGCTGGCCATCATCGGGCGCTCCGGATGCGGCAAGTCGACGCTACTTCACATTGTCGCGGGTCTGTTGCGGCCGACCCACGGATCCGTACGCCTGGACGACACTCTGGTGGAGGGTCCGTCGCCACGGTGGGTCATGATGTTCCAGGCGCCCCACCTGTTCCCCTGGATGCAGGTCGCACAAAACGTCGGAATCGGACTGCGGTTCGCTCACCGGCCCAAGGACGAGATTCGAAGACGGGTCGCCGATGCGATCCGTCTGGTGGAGCTTCAGGAGTTTGCGGATGCCAACGTGCAGGACCTCTCCGGCGGCCAGCAGCAGCGCGTCGCACTTGCGCGTTCGTTGGTGATGGAGCCTGAGCTGCTCCTGCTGGATGAGCCTTTCTCCGCCCTGGACGCGTTTACCCGTGCGGCATTGCAGCGCGACGTCCGATCAATCGTCAAACGCCTCGGTATCAATATGGTGATCGTTACGCACGATATAGACGAAGCGGTCCTGATGAGCGAGCGCGCCCTGATCATGGCGGGACGACCGGGCAAGATCTTTCACGACATTCCAATCGACTTGAACGGTCCACGCGAGCGACAGGATCCGGCAGTGCAGGACATGCGCGCCCGCCTGATGAAGGCGTTCGAGGAGGCGACCAGATTGCAACCGGGCGATTCCGATGACGAGGCGCCGGTTCGAACCGGCGCCGAGTCCCGGCCGGGGAACATCGCAAAGACTGTGGTCGCAACCGGGAATCTCGGTCCCACACGGGCGTAAGCCGGCGCAGCAAGCCGATCCGATCTCAACCCAGACGGGAGGGTCAGAAGATGACGAAGTGGCGAAGCAACAAGCGTGAAGATCCTTCCGCGGGGCTGCCGGCTGGAGGTGAACAATGCGGCGACGGAATCGTCGATCCCAAGCTTGCACTCGAGCGACCGCTCTTCGATGGGGCGCTCGGCACGGAGCTTACGCGGCGATCGGTGCTTAAAGTGGGTGCGCTCGCCGCGTTCGGCGGCGCCGCTGCGCTGGCGGCGAAGAAAGGTTGGGCTGACAAGAAGTTCGACCCGGTCGTCCGTGTCGGGTATCTGCCGATCACCGACGCCGCCGCCCTGCTGATCGCGCACGAGATGGGCTTCTACAAGAAGGAGGGGCTGGATTCCGTACGCCCGACGCTCGTACGCGGCTGGTCGGAGATCGTCGAGGCGTTCCAGGCACACAAATTCAACCTCGTGCACCTGCTCAATCCGATCCCCCTGTGGATGCGCTACAACAACAAATTCCCAGTGAAGATCACCGCCTGGGACCACACCAACGGCTCGGCCGTCGTGGTCGGCGGGCACACGGGCATAACGAGTTTCAAGGAACTTGGTGGTAAGCAACTTGCGGTGCCGTACTGGTACTCGAATCACAACATCATCGCGCAAATCTGCCTGCGGCAGGCGGGTATCACTCCGGTGATCCGTCCGCAGGACGCGAAGCTCGCACCCAACGAGTGCAATCTGCTCGTGCTGGCGCCGCCGGACATGCCTCCGGCGCTCGCGGCCAGAAAAGTCGACGGATATTTTTGTGCCGAGCCGTTCAACGCTCTCGGTGAGCTCAAGGCCGGCGCCAAGATGCTGCGCTTCACCGGCGACGTCTGGAAGGGGCATCCATGCTGCGTGGTGTCGATGCACGAGGCCGACGTCATGGATCCGGCACGTGCGGGTTGGGCGCAGAGCATTCACAATGCGGTCGTGGAGGCGCAGCTCTATATGGCGGAGAACCGAAAGGAGACCGCGCACATGCTGTCGAAGGACGGCAAGAACTACATCCCGTTCTCATTCGAGGTAGTCGACCGGGCAATGAATTTCTACGACCCCGCCTATTACAAGAATCCGCAGGCGATCAAGCATGTGGACTGGCACCAGAGCCGCATCAACTTCCAGGCGTGGCCCTATCCATCGGCCACCGAAGTCGTTACGGATCAGCTGCGGAAGCTTGTCGTGACCGGCGACAAGTCGTTCATGGATAAACTGTCCACCGACTTCGTGGTAAAGGACCTTCTGAATTACAGCTACATCAAGAAATCGCTCGAAAATCATCCCAAGTGGAAAGACGATTTGAGCGTGCCGCAAACGGGTGATCCGTTTGTCCGCACGGAAGTCATCGAAGTATGATCGGAGTCGCCGCACCCGCGGGATCACTGACCTCCCTGTGTCAACGGGTCTTCGGGGTGCGGCGCCTGACTTGCGGGATTCTCGGTCTGCTTGCGTTTGCTGCGCTCTGGGAGCTAGGAACAATGCTGCTGGGGCTCAACCCGGCAACGCGAACATTTGTGACCTTCGGTCCGATTCCGACCTTCAAGTCGGTTCCCTTCCTCTGGCAAACCGACAGGATTCAGGACGCCGTCGTTGCCAGCGGGTATCGCATCGGCATGGGCATGCTTCTCGCCGTTATCTTCGGCGTGCCGATCGGGATCCTCATGGGCCTCAGCAAGCGGTTTCGCGAGCTGAGCAATTCAGGGTTTCAGTTCCTGCGCATGATCAGCCCGCTCTCCTGGATGCCGCTCGCAGTAATCATGTATCCGGACTGGAACCAGGCGATTATCTTCCTGATCGCGATTGCGGCAGTTTGGCCGGTGATCTTCGCTACCGCTGCGGGATTGGCCAAGGTGGACCCGAACTGGTTCAAGGTCGCCCGCAATCTCGGCGCAAATCCCGTTCACATGATCTCTCTGGTGATTTTGCCGGCGATCGCGTTCGACGTCTTCACCGGCATCCGCCTGGCGCTGGGCGTCGCGTGGATCGTACTCGTACCCGCGGAGCTTCTGGGGGTCACCTCGGGGCTCGGCTACGCGATCAGGGATGCGCGGGACACGCTTTCGTATAACCACCTCACAGTGATGGTGCTCGTCATCGGGATCATCGGCTGGTTCCTGGATGGCATTTGTGTCGCACTGATCACGCGCTACAGCTGGCGCCACCGAGTGGCGGGCTAGAGATGCCGGGGCCGAATATCATTGCGACGGAGCTCGCCGGCGCCGACACCGCCGCCACCGCAGTGATCGACGCACCGCTTGGGCTCGGCAAGACCACGCGGCAGGCGGCGTTCAATTTCGTCGCGGGTCTCGCGATTCTCTTCGCCCTCTGGTGGCTGGGCATCGAGCTTCTCGCGCGCAGTTCGTCAACGGCCTATTTCGCCAGCTTCGGGCCTCTCCCGGCGCTCCGGGCAATGGGCGGCATGTGGCGCAGCGGACAGATCCAGAGCGCGGTCTGGTCGAGCGGGTGGCGGTTGGCGACGGGGCTGCTTATCGCAATCGCCGTCGGGGCTCCGATCGGCGTTCTGATTGGCCGCGTCCGGATCTTTCGCGAATTGAGCAATGCCCCGTTCCAATTACTGCGCATGATCAGCCCGCTGTCTTGGGAACCGATCGCAGTGATCGTGTTCATCGGCTGGGACTCGGCAATTATCTTTCTGATCACGATTGCCGCGGTCTGGCCGGTGATATTTTCCACTGCGGCGGGTCTGGCCAAAGTGGATCCGAACTGGTTCAAGGTAGCGCGGAATCTCGGCGCCAGTCGATGGCAGATCCTGACGCAGATCATCGTACGGGCGATCACTTTCGACGTGCTCACCGGCCTTCGACTTGCTCTCGGCGTCGCATGGATCGTTCTTGTCCCCGCAGAGTTCTTCGGGGTGACCTCAGGTCTCGGCTACTCGATCGAGAATGCACGCGAAAGCATCAATTACGATCAGCTCATGGCAATGGTTCTCGTGGTCGGAGCCATCGGTTACCTGCTGGACGGTTGTATTGTGCAACTGATCAGACGGTACGGCTGGCAGCGGCATTCCTGACCGGAACGCCGATGTCCTATGAAACGTGCACGATCGACGGTGGTAACCAGTTGTCCCATCCGGAGGTGTTTGCAGCAGCCCGTCTTATCCGTTCAATGAGGAGCAATCAAAATGCATAGCCAAGCCATCACTGCGACGTACCCGCGCACTATCGCGATTTCCAAGGGGCTTCAGCTCTTCGCCGCGTTCCTGCTGGGTAGCGCGCTGATCTACGGCGCCGGGTTCTCGCATATCCCCGCCGTGCACAACGCCGCACATGACGTACGGCACTCAGCAGACTTTCCGTGCCACTGACAGCAGAAAGTCGACATGCTGTTTCGCCGGGTTGTGCTTTGGGCACTTCTGATCGGCCTTGTATCGGGCGCCGGAGTTAGCCTCCTCCAGCACTGGCTGACGATCCCGATCATTCTCGCCGCCGAAGTGTTCGAGCAGAAGGCCGAGGTTCCACAACCCGGAGCATCGGCCGGTGTGGAGACGCCCGCGCACGACGATAGTGCCGACACCCCACGCGCGGCGGCGATCCATGAGCACGAAGTCGAAGCGTGGAGCCCCGCTGACGGCGTCGAGCGGACCGGCTTCACCGTTTTGGCCAATGCACTGACCGCCATGGGGTTCGCGCTGGTCTTGCTCGCGGCGATGGGGGCGGCGCTTCACTTTGGTTTTGCGTCCAAACTGGGCTGGAATTACGGGCTTCTCTGGGGTGTCGCGGGATACGCTGTGTTCTTTGTGGCGCCGGCCCTCGGTTTGCCGCCGGAGATACCTGGCGGCATCGTAGCCCCGCTGGTTGCGCGGCAGCTCTGGTGGGTGCTGACCGCCGCCTGCGCGGCCATCGCGCTGGCCGGCGCGTCGTTCGGCAAATCCCCGTGGCGGTGGATGGCGCTGGCGCTGCTGGCGGTACCGTACTTGATCGGCGCGCCTGCTCTGCCGCCGCACCCGTTTGCCGAGCACTCGGCTTTGGATGCTGCCGCGTTGGAGCACCTGTCCCAACGTTTCGTCTGGGCGACGGCGCTAACGAACGTCTGTCTTTGGCTGATGTTGGGGAGCGCCTCGGGTTGGGTCGCGCGACGCTACCTCAAGATGGTAATCGCCGAGCCGGAGGGAGGCGGGCAAGCGGCTGCGCGCATGTAACCGGGGCGAACGGTGGTGCGCGCCGGGCTCGATTCACTGACATGCAATCGCCACGCGGTACCGCGCCCCAATTGCCCGGGTCCGCTTCGGCAACCCGTGTCATGGCGGGGGACCGACACAATCGTCTGTAGAAAAAGGCATCAGGTATGAATCCGACAAGGATGAGCATCATTGTCGTGTCCGGTTCGCTCGAGCGACTGCAAATGGCCGCCATGGTCGCCTCGGTGGCTGCCGTGAGCGGCAGCGAGGTGGCGGTGTTTCTATCGATGAACGCACTCCCTTGCTTTCTCTCGGAGAACCGCGCACAGGCCCCGACGGAGGGTGCATTCGGCGAGTCCATGCAACAGGTGAACGTTCCGCCCTTCAAGGAGCTGTTTCGGCAAGCTGTCGAACTGGGGGACGCCCGGATCTATCCATGTTCGATGGCAATGGATGTCCTCGGTGCGTCGCGTGAGCAACTCGAGTCGTATCTGGATGAGCCGCTCGGGCTCACCAAGTTTCTGAGCGACGCGGCCGGCAGCCAGGCGTGGACGTTTTGACGCCGGCTCCCGAATCGGAGAACCTGTCTTATGCCACAAAGGAAGGTACTGGATGCGCGCAACACGTTCTGCCCCGGCCCGCTGATGGAACTCATTGCCAACATGAAACTCATCGGGGTCGGCGATGAACTCGAAGTGCTCTCGACGGACAAGGGATCTGCAGATGACGTTCCGGAATGGATCAAGAAAGTTGGTCACCAGATGGTGGGCACCACTGAGGTAAATGGCGTGTGGCACATCGTGGTACGTAAAGCGAAGTGATTCCGCCGCTCCGATAGCGGCACGAGGTAAATCGATGCAAATCCTGATCGTCGGCGGTGGAACAGGCGGCACAATTCTTGGTAACAGCCTCGCGCGCCGGCTTGCGAACGAGATCCGTGCTGGTAAGGTTCGAATTACCTTGCTCTCAGCCTCCGACAAGCACATGTACCAGCCTGGGCTGCTGTACGTGGCGTTCGGGCAGATGACTCCGGATCAGCTCTATCGCGACGAGGCGAGCCTGCTGGAGTCGAGCATCGATTTTCACGTAGATCCGGTAACGGAATTCCACCTCGATCGAAACGAGGTCAAAACCGGCAGTGGCAAGACTTATGCGTACGACCTGCTTGTGATTGCGACCGGGGCGCGAATCGTCCCGCAGGAAGTACCCGGCATGGCAGAAGGCTCTGAGAATTTCTATACGGAGGAGGGTGCGCTCCGTCTGCACAAGCGCCTGATGGAGTTCCGCGGCGGCACCGTCGCGATGGTGGTTTCGCTACCACACAAGTGCCCGGTTGCCCCGATCGAGGCGATGTTTCTGCTGCACGACTTTTTCAAGGCGCGCAATATCCGCGACAAGGTCAAGCTGCAATACAACTATCCGGTCAACCATGTGCACGCTACCGCCAACGTCGCTCGATGGGCCAAGCCAGAATTCGACAAGGCAGGGATCGAGTACGAGACGCTGTTCAACGTGAGGGAAGTCGATCCCGTCAAAAAGATCGTCTACAGCGAAGAGGGTACGGAGTGCAAGTACGATTTGCTGATCGCGATCCCGCCCCACCGCGGAATGGAAATGGTGGAGACGAACAATCTCGGGCTGGGCGGCTGGATTCCTACCGATCGCTTCAAGCTGACCATGAACGATCACGACAACGTCTATGTGATCGGCGATGCAACCAATATTCCCGTCAGCAAGACGGGCTCGGCCGCGCATTTCGAGGCCGAGGTCGCGTCGGACAACATCGTTTCGGTGATCAAGACCGGGGTTCCAGTCAGGGAATATGACGGCAGAGTGTATTGCTTCATCGAGGCCGGTTTTGATCGTGCCACGCACAACGCCTTCGATTACATCAACCTGCCGGAACTGAAACCTCCTACAAAGTCGGTCCATTGGTTCAAGGTCGCGTACAACCAGATGTACTGGTCTACCGTGCGCGGTCTACTTTAAGGGCGACGCCATGAGCACCGACACGGAATTGGCGCCGGCTTCGGTTGCGGGTGAGCGCGAGGGCATTGCCCCACCCGGACTCGAGCAGCTCGCCGAGATAGCAACGCTCATCGGTTCCGCACGCGACGCGATGTCGGACGAAATGGTCACCCGGCTCGCCAGGGCCATCAGTGAAGGCGCCACGCTGCTTGATCGATTGACGCGCAACGAGGGGCTGCTGCAGCTTCTCCGCGTGCTCGAGCGTCCGGAGGGTCAGCATCTGCTGATCGGATTATCCAAGGCGCTCGGCCTGATGGACCGACAAGTCGCGGCGGCACCGCCATCCAGTGGCGGCATTGCTGGTCTCTGGAAGCTCGCGCGCGAGCCGGGGGCGCAAGACGCCATCCGATTGCTTTCGATCGTCAGTCAATGCTGGGTTGAGAGCATGCGCGACGCTCGCTGAATCAGGGGAGCAGGTCGTAGGTGCGAAGCCCGTTGCGGGCGACGCTCGCGCGCCGCCAGTGCGGGTGGGCGAGCGTTTGGCGCAGATCCTCGCGACCGGCCTCCCACAGCGCCTGGACGGTGGCGCGCGAGAAATCGTAATCCTTGGCGACCGTCGAGAACGCCGTGCGCCGGTTGATCAGATGCACGATCGACACCTTGCGGCGTTGCGTGCGCTGCGCGAGGAGCTTCGCGTCGTCGTCGGCGGCGAGTCGCGCGGGGAGCTTGGCGAGCAACCGGCGCAGCGCCTCGCGCTGAACGTTGTCTTCCTTGCCGCGGCTCGTTCCGAAGCGCGTCCGGCTCGAGTACTGAATGTCCTTCGAGCGCTCGAGCACTTCGTCGAGCGTCTGCGGCATCGCCCCCCGTGCGCTGAACAGATCGATCTGGAACACCAGCGCATCGAGGTCGCTGCGATCGTCGAGGACGTACCACAGCGGGATGTTCGACGTGAGGCCGCCGTCCCAGTACCACGCATCGCCGATCCTGATCGGGGGAAACCCGGGCGGCAGCGCCCCGCTCGCCATGATGTGCTGTGGGCTGAACTCGACGTCGCCCTGAGCGTTGTCGAAGTAGACTGAATTGCCCGTCTCGATGTCGGCGGCGCCGATCGAAAGCCGCGTCGCACCCGAGTTGATTAGATCGAAATCGATCAGTTCGCCGAGCGTCTTGGCGAGCGGCGACGTATCGTAGACCGACAGGGCCGCGACCTCGCCGTGCGGCATCAGCATCGGCGGCGGAATGCGCGGGACGAAGAAGCCGGGCACGCCAAAGGTCGCGATCGCCGTCGTGCTGAGGCGGCTGAATGCGACCCGCAGCGGATCGAATTCGTGCGGCGGGAAGTAGGTGATGCCCGAGGACACGAGCTCCCAGAAAGAGTGCAGGCGCTCGATGCGGTGCTCAGGCCGGTTGCCGGCGATCAACGCCGCGTTGATCGCGCCGATCGACACCCCGGTCACCCAGTCCGGCGCCAGTCCGCGCGTGTGGAGCTCCTCGTAGACCCCCGCCTGATACGCGCCGAGTGCACCCCCTCCCTGCAGGACGAGGACGGTGTGACGGCGCTTCGGAACGTGGGTGTGCGTGCGGCGGGCCATGACTGTTTCGCGCTAATTCTACCGCCTCGCCTGCAGCACGGCCGCGCTCCGCGCGACGCAGTATCGTCACAACGCTGCGTCGGGGAGCGGTGGGGATGCGGCGGCGCGCGAGTTCGACCGTGGCGGCCGAGCGAGTGGGGAACGGTGACGCGCTCTACACCGGCTGAGTTCCGCAGCCGAACTCGCGCGTCACCGTTCCCCACTCCCTGCCTCCACGATCGGTGTAGAGCGCGACGGTGCATCCCCACTGCCAGAACCCGCGCGGCGCATCGTCAAAATCGGACCCGGCGCTACGCAAGACGCGCCTCGGCGCGGGCGCGGATCTCGTCGAGCGTCGCGTCCATCGTCAGTGCCTGCGGATCGAGCCGCACGTGGACCAGTGCCGCCGTGCCGGCTGCCAACGCGCGCTCGAAGGCGGGCGCGAAGTCGTCGGTGCGAAGGACGGTCTCGCCGTGCGCGCCGTACGCGCGCGCCAGGGCGGCGAAATCGGGGTTGCGCAGGCTGGTTCCCGACACGCGGCCCGGATAGCTGCGCTCCTGGTGCATGCGTATCGTTCCGTACATTCCATTGTCGATGACGACGAATACGATCGGCAGCGCGTACTGGACTGCCGTCGCAAGCTCCTGGCCGTTCATCAGGAAGCAGCCGTCGCCGCTCCACGATATGACCTGGCGCTGCGGATGGGCGAGTTTGGCTGCGACGGCAGCCGGGACACCGTAGCCCATCGAGCCCGAGTACGGCGCGAGCTGGCCGCGATAGCCGCGATAGCGGAACACGCGGTGCATCCACGTTGCGAAGTTGCCCGCGCCGCTGGCGACGATCACGTCGTCGTCGAGCCGTTCGTCGAGCCAGCGAACGATCCGCCACAGGTCGACGTCTCCGGCGACGGGGCGCGGGGAGCGCCACGCCTCATACTCGGTATGGGCCGCCGCGGCCGACGCAGACGCGTCCGGTTCGACTGGCCGTGCGGACTTCGCGTCGATCGCCGAAAGAAAGGCGCCGGGCGTCGCGAGGATCGCGAGGCGCGGCTGGTAGACGCGGCCGAGCTCGTCGCTGCCGGGGTGAACGTGGATCAGCGCCTGCTTCGGCACCGGGACGTCGAGCAGCGTATAACCGGCGGTCACCGTCTCGCCGAGCTTCTCGCCGAGTGCCAGAAGAACGTCGGCGTCTCGCACCCGCGTAGCGAGGCGCGGATTGATGCCAACGCCGACATCGCCCGCGTAGTTCGGATGCCGGTTGTCGAAGAGGTCCTGGTGCCTGAACGCGCAGGCGACGGGAAGGTCCGCCGTCTCGGCAAAGCGGGCCAGCGCCGCGCAGGCCGCAGCGTTCCAGCCGCTTCCACCGACGAGCACCAGCGGTCGCTTCGCCCCCCGCAGCAACCGCGCGGCCTCGGCAAGGTCCTCACGCGCCGGCGTCACCGCGACGCTCTCGACGTAAGGCGGATCGGCGCACTCTGCAGTGGCTGCGAGCACGTCCTCCGGAAGCGCCAGCACGACCGGCCCGGGCCGGCCGGACATCGCGACACGATAGGCGTGGGCGATGTACTCGGGGATCCTCTCGACGCGATCGATGTGTGCGGCCCATTTGGCGCTCGCCCCGTACATGCGCCGGTAGTCGATCTCCTGGAACGCCTCGCGGTCGGTCTCGCCGATGCCGACGTGACCGACCAGGACGATCATCGGCGTCGCGTCCTGGCTGGCCGTATGGATGCCGATGGCGGCGTTGGAGGCGCCTGGGCCACGGGTGACGAAGGCGAGACCTGGGCGGCCGGTGAGCTTGCCAAACGCCTCGGCCATGTACGACGCGCCACCTTCGTGGCGGCAGATCACGAACGTGAGACGCGGCGCCGCATCGTAGAGTGCGTCGAGCGCGGCGAGGTAGCTCTCGCCTGGCACCCCGAAGACGTGCGTCGCGCGCTGCGCGACAAGGCTCGCGACGACGAGCTCTCCGCCGGTCCGAATGGCCATCACCACTCCATGCAAGATCCTGCAGTGATTCTACGTGACCGCGTGCCGAGGCCCTATAATCGCGGCGACCCGTGACCCCCGGACGCTGAACGATGCCCCTCGACGGGCTTCTCGACGACGCATTGCTGTTCGCCGCCGGCGCGCTGGTGCTGGTGCTGGTATCGATGTTCTTCACGTCGCACCGCCGTCGCGGACTGGTGCCGATGCTGGTCGTCGTCGCAATCGGCGTCGCCGGACTTTGGACGATCGACCGCTACGGGCACTTGATCCATGCGGCGACGCTGCCGGCAATCGTGCGCGAAGCGGCGCTCGCGCTGGTCGCCATCGGCGTGATCCAGATCGTCGTGCGCTTCACGTTTCAGACGGTGCTCGCGCGGCGGGGCATTCCGCGCATCCTCGACGAGTTCGTCATTGCGCTCGCGCTGATCGGCTATGCGATCTACCGGCTGAACGCCGTCGGCGTCAACCTCGCCGGGCTCATCACGACGTCGGCGGTGCTGACCGGCGCGCTCGCGTTCTCGGCACAGTCGACGCTCGGCAACCTGTGGGGAGGCATCGCGCTGCAACTCGAGAAGACGTGCCGCGTCGGTGACTGGGTGCGCATCGAGAACCTCACCGGGCAGGTGGTCAGCATCCGCTGGCGATCGATGGCGATCGCGACGCCGACGCACGAGACGATCGTGATCCCGAACCAAATGCTGATGAACAACCGCGTCACGGTCGTCGCCCGCCACGGCGAAGAGCGGACAGGCTGGCTGCGCTTCGTCGAGTTCCAGGTCGTGTTCGCGCACTCGCCGGAGAGCGTCGTCGCGGTGATCGAGAAGGCACTCGCCAAGGCCGACATCCCCTTCGTCGGCCGCGACCGCTTGCCCGAGGTCGTCTGCCAGGATTATCGCGACAACGGCATCCAGTACGCGGTCGTGTACGAACTGACCGACGTCTCGCGCTACTGGAGCGCCGATTCGTACATCCGCGTCCATGTCTACGCGGCGCTTGCGCGCGCGGGCTTTACGATCCCGTTCCCGCACCGCGTCGTCGAGATGCGCCAGGACGAGCGGATCGAAAACGCCGAGCGCGAGATCGAGCACCGCCGGGGGGCGCTCGCGACGATGAATCTGTTCGCTTCGCTCACCGACGACGAGCGTGCGACGCTGGCGCGGGCGCTGACCACCGAGCTTTACGCAGGAGGCGACACCGTGTTCCTGACCGGTGAGCCCGGCGACTCGCTCTATCTGCTCGCGTCGGGACGCGTCGACATCGTCGGCGCCGATCCCGGTGGAGCGCCACACCGCTTCGCGACGCTCGCGGCACCTGCGTACTTCGGCGAAGGCGGGCTTCTCCTCGGCCAGCCGCGCGGCGCGACGGTGATCGCGAGCGGCGAAGCCTGTTGTTATCGCCTCGACAAGGCCGACTTCGACCGCATCGTCCGGGCGCGGCCAGCGCTGGTGGAAAAGCTCGCGGCGGTCCTCACCGAGCGCCAGGCGGAAAACGACGCGACGCTGCAGGCGCTCGACGCCGACGCGCGCAAGGCGCGCGCCGCCGGGCGTACCGCCGACTTCATGCGGCGGATGCAGCAGTTCTTCGGCCTATGAGCCTTTCACGCATCGCCGCAGCGCTTTTGTGCACCGTATCGTTCGCCGGGGGCATCGTTCCGGCGGTCGCGGCCGCCGACGCCGGCGGATTGCCCACCGAGGCGGACCCTGCATGGCCGCAGTCGTGGCCGATGTACGGCATGAACCCCGCGCACGACGCGGCCTGGGGTGCGTCGGGATCCGACGCAAAGCCGGTCGCCTGGCAGTTCGCCGTCCCCGGGGCGGTTGCGCGCTCGACTACGCCGGAGGACGTCAAGAAACGATACGTCAACATCACCGCGGTCCGCGACCTCGTCGGCATACCGGTGGGGGTATCGGTCGTCGATGGCACCGTGTACGTCCCCAGCGACAATGGTCACGTCTACGCGCTGGGCGCCACCAACGGCAAGCTTGTGTGGCAGTTCGACGCACTGAACCAGATCATGACCACTCCCGTCGTGGCCAGGACGGCCAAAGGAACGCTCGTGTATGTCGGCGGCGGCAACGCCGATTTCTCCTACTCCGAGGCGATCAAGTTCGGTACGTCCGGCGCGTCGGTGGTTCGCGGCACCGGCATCAACGGGATCTACGCGCTGCAGGCGAAGACGGGCGATCTCGCATGGTCCTATCGGACCGAGGGCCAGGACATGCCGACACCGGTCTATCACGACGGCAGGATTATCTTCGCCAATGGCGACGGGCATGTCTACGCGCTCGATGCTGCGGCGGGGACGCTGTTGTGGAAGACAGAGATCAAGTCCTTCGTCAGCATGTCGTCTGCGACGCTCACCGGCAACCGAGTCATCGTCGCCGGCACGCACCCGGATGCGATCTATGCGGTCGACGCCGGGACCGGGGCGCTCGCATGGAGGGCCGAACCGGGGAACGTGTATTCGAGCAGCATGGGCGATTGCGCCCCCGCGGCCGCCGACGGAATCGTCGTCACGCAGATCGAGACCACGAGCGGGAAACCCGGCATCGCCGGAAGCGAGGAGATCGCGGTCGACGGCGCGACCGGCAAGTTCGTGTGGAGAACGATGCTGGGCGAAGGCAAGGTCCCGCCCCGGAACAAGGACGCGGTGCCGATGATCAGGGACGGCGTCGTCTACACGGGTAGCCCGGTCACCAACACCGCCTACGCGCTCGACGTGAAGACCGGCGCCATCCTGTGGAGGCGGAAGTTGTCGCGAATGAAGGCGGCACCGACTGTCGATGGCGACCACGTCTTCTTCCCGGTCGCCAACGGCACCATCTATGCGCTCGATCGCAAGTCAGGCGAAATCGTCAATGCCTACCAGTCGGGCAACGGGGGCTTCGGCCCGCAGAACGGCGTCATCGTCAATCACACGATGTACATCGGGACGAATTACGGATGGGTATACGCGATTCCGACCAGCGACCTGATCACTGCGAAATCCGCGCGCTGAGCAGTCGCGCTTCCGTGGTCGCCGCGCAGGCGATGCTGCCGTCGGTGCGCCTGCCTACCCGGTCAACGACCGTGGATCAGGCTCTCGCGCGTCAGCAGAAACACGCTCTCGTCTGACGATGCGGTCTCGAGCCAGACAAACGCCATCCGCGGGAACGCCGCTTCGAGCGCGTTCCGGTGATGCCCGATCTCGACCAGCAACACGCCTCCCTGATTGAGGAAGCGCGGTGCCTGCGCGACGATCGTGCGCACGGCGTCGAGGCCATCGTCGCCGCCGGCGAGCGCCAACTGGGGTTCGTGCCGGTACTCGGGAGGAAGCGACGCCATCGCGAGCGCCGACACGTAGGGCGGATTGCTGACGATGAGGTCGTAGGACTTCGCCGGTAGATTGGCGAAGAGATCCGAGCGGATGAGATTGACGCGCCCGTCGAGACCGTAGTCGGCGACGTTGCGCTGCGCGACCGCGAGCGCGTCCGACGAGAGATCGGCCGCGTCGATGTCGGCCTTTGGAAACGCGTGCGCGAGCAGGATCGCGAGGCAACCCGATCCGGTGCACAAATCGAGCACGTTCTGCACGGCGTCGGGGTCCGGGACGTACGGCGCGAGCCCGTCCGGAAGGAGCTCGGCGACGAACGAGCGCGGCACGATCACCCGCGGATCGACGTGAAAGCGGAACGCGCCCAGCCAGGCTTCGCCTGTGAGGTAGGCCGCCGGGATGCGTTCGTCGACGCGCCTCGCGAGTACCGCACCGACCTCGGCGCGCTCGCCGGCCGTCAGGCGCGCGTCGAGGAATGCGTCGAGACGGTCGTGCGGCAGCTGCAGCGTGTGGAGGAGCAGGTACATCGCCTCATCCCACGCCGTCGCGAAACCGTGCCCGAACGCGAGGCCCGCGCGGCTGAAGCGCGATACCGCGTAGCGCAGCCAGTCGCGAAGCGTTTCGAGCTCGGGCGCGGCTGCGGGCATCAGTGTTCCGGTCCCAGCAGGCGCTCGAGCAGGCGCCGATAGATCGCCGCGAGGGTCTCGAGATCGGCAGCCTTCACCCGCTCGTCGATTTTGTGAATCGTCGCATTCACCGGCCCGATCTCGAGCACCTCCGGGCAGATCCGCGCGAGGTAGCGCCCGTCGGAGGTCCCGCCCGCGCACGACAGCACGGGAGTGACACCGACGAGCTCGCGAATCGTCGTGGAGGCAAGCTCGACGAGCCGGCCCCGGCGCGTATGGAAAGGCTCACCGTGCGCGGTCCACGCGATCTCGTAGTCGAGGCCGTGCCGGTCGAGGACCGCAGCGAGCCGCGACGCGAGCCCGTCGCGCGTCGACACCGGCGCGTAGCGGAAATTGAACATCGCCTCGAGCCGTCCGGGGATCACGTTGCCGGCTCCGGTACCCGCGTGCAGGTTGGACACCTGGAACGTCGTCGGCGGGAAATGCTCGTTGCCGTCGTCCCAGCGCATTGCGGCGAGCTCGGCCAGCGCCGGGGCGACTTCGTGGATTGGATTCCTCGCGAGCTGCGGATAGGCGACGTGCCCCTGCACGCCGTTGACGGCGAGCGTTCCCGATAGCGTCCCGCGCCGCCCGTTCTTGACGACGTCGCCCAGCGTCGCTTCGGACGACGGCTCACCGACGATGCAGTAGTCGATCACGGTGCCTGCGGCCTGCAGACGCTCGACGATGCGCAAGGTCCCGTCGACCGACGAGCCTTCCTCGTCGGATGTGATTGCGAGCGCGATCGACCCGCGATGCGCCGGATGTGCGGCGACGAGGCCCTCGACCGCGGTGACGAACGCCGCGACCGACCCCTTCATGTCGGCAGCGCCGCGCCCGTAGAGGTATCCGTCGCGCACGACCGGGGCGAATGGGTCGCTCGACCACGCATCGCGCGGACCCGGCGGCACTACGTCGGTGTGACCGGCGAGGCAGACGAGTGGCCGTGAACTGCCGCGCCGCGCCCACAGGTTGGTGACGCCCTGGTCGACGTGCGGGTCGAACGAAAAGCCGAGCGGAGCGAGCCGCTCACGGATCAGCGCCTGGCAGCCGGCATCGTCGGGAGTGACCGACCGACGCGCGATCAGCGCGACGGCGAGATCGAGCGTCGGCGCGCGATCGGAGTGCATCCGATCATGGTAGCAGAGGGGTCCGCTCCGCAGCCGCGGCGGCCACGACGAACGTCAGTCGGCGTGACCGAGGTACTCGGGATTGATCGCAACCTGCGCGAAATCGGCCCCCGAGCGGCGACTTTCGGACGCGGGCTGAGGCGCTTCGCTCTGTACGCGCGCGCCTGGCGTGTTCTGGTTGATCAGCCACGCGAGGTTGGTCGGCGAGTCCGACGCGGTCATCGCCTCGTCGTAGCTGATGCGCCCATCGAGATAGAGGCGTGAGAGCGCCTGCTCGAAGGTCTGCGAGCCGGGGTAGAGCGACTGCTCCATCGCCTCCTTGATCTGCGTGAACTCGCCGTTCTTGATGAGCTCGGCGATCAGCGACGTATTGAGCAGAATCTCGACGGCGGGTTGCTGCAGGCCGTCGACGTTGCGCAGGAGCCGCTGCGACACGATCGCGCGCAGCCCGATCGACAGGTCGGACAGCACGGCCGCCCGCGCGTCGTGGGAGAACATGTTGATGATCCGCGACAGCGCGTGGTAGCTGTTGTTGGCGTGAATCGTCGACAGGCAGAGGTGCCCGGTCAGCGTGTGAAGAAGCGCCGACTGCATCGTCTCCTTGTCGCGGATCTCGCCGATCATGATGAGATCGGGTGCCTCGCGCAGCGCGTTCTCCAGCGCCCTCTGGTAGCCGAGCGTGTCGATGCCGATCTCGCGCTGGTTGACGATGCTCTGCCGGTGCTCGAACAGGTACTCGATCGGGTCCTCGATCGTGAGGATGTGCCCGGTGCGGTTGGTGTTGCGGTGATCGATCATCGCCGCGAGCGTCGTCGACTTGCCCGAGCCGGTCGCGCCGGCGACCAGCACCAGCCCGCGCTTGGCCATCACGAGATCGAGCAGGACCGGGGGCAGGTGCAGCGCCTCGAAAGGCGGGATGCTGCTGCGCACGTAGCGAATGACCAGCGAGATCGAGCCGCGCTGCCTGAAGATGTTGATCCGGAAGTTGCCGACTGCGCGGTCGAGGTGCGAGATGTTCATCTCGCGCTCGTTCTCGAACTCGCGCGTCTGCTCCTTCGTCATCAGGTCGTAGGCGATGCGCCGCACGGTCTCGACGTCCATCTTCTGAGTCGAGACCGCGCTGACCACGCCGTTGACCTTCAGGCTGATCGGCGCCCCGCACGAAAGGTAGAGGTCGGACGCCTCCCGGTCGTGCATCAGCTTGAACAATCGGTCGAGATACATGCCGTCCTTTCCGGGCTAGAATCACGCCTCGTCGCGCAGCGGCTGCGCCGCCCATGATGATGTCATGGCACCCCGCCTGCCGCCAGCCGCATCCCGAGCCGCCGGTCGGTCGATCACGGAGCGTCCGGCGGCTGTCGCGCTACCTCGCCACGCATCGTTGCTGCAAACCAATCACGCTATGAAGCAAATTTCATGCTCGCGATCATCGGTGGCACCGGGCTGACCAGGCTCTCCAGCCTTGCCGTCGCCCATCGCGAGGTCGTGCGTACACCCTACGGCGAACCATCCGCGGCGCTCGTGCTGGGCAAGCTCGCCGGGCACGATGCGATCTTCCTCGCGCGCCACGGCCACGGGCACACGATCCCGCCGCACCGCGTCAACTACCGCGCCAATCTGTGGGCATTGAAGCAGGCGGGCGCGACCGCAGTCCTCGCTGTCGCATCGGTTGGCGCGATCCGCGGTGCCGGCCCGGGTGATCTCGTGCTGCCCCACCAGATCATCGACTACACGTGGGGTCGGGTGCAGACATTCTTCGACGGCAACGGCGCCCAGGTCGTCCACACCGACTTCACGCATCCGTACGACGCGGATCTGCGCGCTGCCTGCCTCGCCGCGGCGAACCAGGCGGGGATCGCGCTCGCCGACGGCGGCGTCTACGCGGCAGTCAACGGACCGCGCCTCGAGACTGCGGCCGAGATCGACCGGATGGAGCGCGACGGCGCCACCGTCGTCGGCATGACCGGGATGCCCGAGGCCGGACTCGCGCGCGAGATCGGGCTCCGCTATGCGGTGGTCTGCGTGGTGGTCAACCATGCCGCGGGCCGCGGCGACAGTGCGACGCGCATCTCGCTCGAAGGCATCGCGCGCGTCCTCGAAACCGGAATGGATCGCGTACGCTCGCTGATCGAGCACGCGATCGCGGGCATCGCGCATGCCGCCCCGTAAGTCCGTCTGATGGTTCGCGACATCCTGCGCATGGGCGATCCGCGGCTCCTCGAGCGCTCGCGCGAGGTGATGCCCGGCGACTGGCCGGCACTCGCGACGCTGCTCGCCGACATGCGCGAGACGATGCGCGCACGGGATGGAGCGGGCCTGGCGGCACCGCAGATCGACGTCCGCCTGCGCGTTGTGATCTTCGGCGTCGAACGCAACGCGCGCTACCCCGACGCGGAGCCGGTTCCGTGGACCGAGCTCGTCAACCCGGTGATCACGCCGCTCGACACGGCGATGGAAGAAGGCTGGGAGGGCTGTCTCTCGGTACCCGGGCTGCGCGGCGTCGTGCCACGCCATGCGCATATCCGCTATCGCGGACTCGATCCGCAGGGAAGGGTGATCGAGCGCGAGGCGAGCGGATTCCACGCACGCGTCGTGCAGCACGAATGCGATCATCTCGACGGCATCCTCTACCCGATGCGCATGCGCGACCTCGCGCGCCTCGGATTCACCGACGTCCTGTTCCCCGACAGCGCCGTCATCGACGAGTAGGCGCCGATGAAGCGGAACCGGCGCGGCCGCGCCCGTCTATACTTGCCACATATCCGCGTCGCGGAGTGAAAGGTGCCCATCGATGAGCGCGATCCCGGTCGGGGCGCGGGGCTCGTACACGCTGGCCGTGCTGCCCGAGCACCTCGCCAACCGCTTCAAGGACACCTCGCTGCCTCCGGTGCTGGCGACTCCGGTGATGATCATGGCGATGGAGAACGCCGCGCTCAACGCGATCAAGCCGTACCTCGACGCCGGCGAGAGCGCGGTGGGCACGCGAGTCGATGTTCGCCATCTCGCGGCGACGCCGGTGGGACGACGTGTCGTCGCAACCGCCGAGGTCACCGCAAGCCGGGGTCGCGAGATCGAGTTCGACGTGCACGCGGCGGACGGCGACGAGGTGATCGGCCGCGGCACGCACGGGCGCGTCGTCATCGATCTCGCGCGGTTCTCCGGGCACCTCGCCGCAAAGTCCGCGCCCGCTGCGGGTGAGCGGTGAGCCGCCGGGACCCCGATATCGGCAACGCCGATCCGGCGGCCATACGCGCGCCTAGATCCTGAGTTCCTCGAAGAGCGCGGTCTCCAGACGTAGCAGCGCCTGCTCGTCGTGCAGGCGCGCGCCGCCGATCAGAAACACGTCCTCGGCACGCTCGCCGAGCGTGTTGATTCGCGCGCTCACCACGTCGACATTGGCTTGCGCGAGGATCCACGCGATCCGCGCGAGCAGTCCCGGGCGGTCACCGGCGACGATCTCGAGGATGAAGTGAGTTCCCTTGTCGTCGGGGAAGATCTGCACCTCGGGCGTCAGCGGGAAATGGCGGAGCTGGCGCGACACGCGCCCGGTCTCCGGGGGTCCGAAAGCTGCGGCCGGCGCGAGGGCGCGAGCGAGCTCGTACTCGACATACTGGATCGTTTCGCGATACGACGCGGCGGGATTGGCTGGGTCGTGTACGGTGAAGCTGTCGAGCACGAAGCCGTGCCGCGTCGTGTGGATCCTCGCGTCGAGAATCGACAGGCCGGCGCGGCCGAAGAAGGCACAGGCGCGCGCGAAGAGCGCCTTTTCGTCGGGGAGGTAGATCAACGCCTGCAGGGCGGCGCCGTCACCGTAGAGGCGCGCCTTGACGACCGGATCGCGCCGCTCGACGCGCCACCACAGATGGCGCGCGTGCCAGGCGATCTCGTCCGCCGCGTGCCGCTGGAAATAGGTGATGTCGAGCTCTCGCCAGAGACGATCCTCGGCGCGTTCGGGAACCGCGTAGAGACGCAAGAGCCGGCGCGCCTCGCGCTGGCGCAGCTCGATACTGTCGGCAAGCGTCGGCGGTGCGCCTACGGTGTCGGAAAGCCGCGCGCGTGTCGCGCGGAAGAGCTCCTCGAGGAGCCTTCCCTTCCACGCGTTCCATACGATGGGGCTCGTCCCGCGGATGTCGGCGACGGTGAGCAGATAGAGTGCGACGAGCCGCCGCTCGGTGCCGACGACGCGCGCGAAGCGCTCGATTACCTCGGAGTCGGTGATGTCCTGCTTCTGCGCAGTCCCCGACATCGCCAGGTGCTCGGCAACCAGCCACACGACTAGCGCGGTGTCGTCGGCGTGCAATCGATGCTGCGCACAGAAGCGCTTCGCCTCGCGTGCGCCGAGCGACGAGTGGTCGCCACCGCGGCCCTTCGCGATGTCGTGGAACAGCCCCGCGAGGTAGAGCACCTCGGGCCGCTCGAAGTCGGTGATGAGCCGCGAGCAGAGCGGGTACTCGTGCGCGTGCTGCGCCTCGGTGAACCGGCGCAAATTGCGGATCACCATCAGGATGTGCTCGTCGACCGTGTAGACGTGGAACAGGTCGTGCTGCATCTGTCCGACGATCCGTCCGAACGCCGGCAGATACTGGCCGAGAATCCCGTACAGATTCATCCGCCGCAGGCCGTGGGTGAGCCCGTTACCGGTCTGGAACATCTGCAGGAAGCGCGCCCGGTTCACTGGGTCGCGCCTGAACGCCGCGTCGATGCGTCTGCGATTGCGCCACAGTGCACGCAACGTGCGCGCGGTCATCCCACGCAGGCCAGGGTGACGCTGGACCGCGAGTGCGGCCTCGAACATTGCGCCCGGCCGTGTCTCGAACAGCGCCTCGTCGCGCAAGTCCAGGAGCTCGTCGACGCGCTGGAAGTCGCGATCGATCGCCACCGGTGCGGTCGAATCCGGATACAGATGCGCATGCAGATTCTGCATCAGCAGCGTGTTGACCTGGCGGACGACCTTCGTCGCGCGGTAGTAGCGCTGCATCAGGAGCTCGCTCGCGCGGCGCCCGGCACGGTCACCGAGACCGAGCTCGTGCGCGAGCGCTGACTGGACGTCGAAAACGAGCCGATCCTCGCGGCGCTCCGCGAGGTAATGCAGCCGCACACGCAGCGCGCCGATCTCGCGCTCCTGTCGCGCGACCGCGCGCGCCTCGGCAGGCGTGATGAGGCCATGCCTGGCGAGCTCGCGCCAGGTGTGGCCGAGACCCGCCGCACGCGCGATCCAGAGCACGGTCTGCAGGTCGCGCAGCCCACCGGGGCTCTCCTTGACGTTCGGCTCGAGGTTGTACGCCGCGTCGTCATAGCGCAGATGTCGCTGCTGCTGCTCGAGCGCCTTGGCCGCGTAGAACGCACGCACGTCGAGCGACGCGTCGAAGCTCTGCACGAACTCACCGTACAGGCGACGCGAGCCGGCGACGAGGCGGCGCTCGAGGAGGCTCGTGCGCACGGTGATGTCGGCGGCCGTCTCGGTCGCGCACTCGGCAACCGTGCGCACGGCGTGAGCGAGCTCGAGACCGACATCCCACAGCGCGGCGAGCAGCCGCTCGATCGCCGGCGCCAACGGGTGGATCGCCGCGGTCGCGGGTGGTACGAGAACGAGGACGTCGACGTCCGAGTGCGGATAGAGCTCGCCGCGCCCGTAGCCGCCCACTGCGACCAGCGCGCAGAGTGGATCGACGCCGCATTCGGACCACATGCCGGCGACGACGGCGTCGGTGAGTTTCGCGAGCTGCCGCAGCAGCGCCCCGGTATCGGCGCGTGCGAAGAACGCTGCGCGCGCGTTCTCGCGCCCTGCGCGCAGAACCTCTTTCCAGTGTTCGATGTGCGGCGCCGACTCCGGCATCGGCGCCATGGCCGCTGTCGCCGAAACCGAGCTCACGACGCGTACCCGCTCAGGCTGGCGCGGGAGGCGGGGCTGGACTGCCGGCCGACAGCGTGAGGACCTCGACGCCGTCGCCGGTGACGAGCACCGTGTGCTCCCACTGCGCCGACAGCGAGTGATCGGCCGTCACGATCGTCCAGCCGTCCGCAAGTGCGCGGATCGCTGCCTTGCCGGCGTTGATCATCGGCTCGACGGTGAACACCATTCCCGACTTCAGCTCGAGGCCAGTGCCCGGGCGCCCGTAGTGCAGCACCTGCGGCTCCTCGTGGAAGTTCCGGCCGATGCCGTGACCGCAGAACTCGCGTACGACCGAGAAGCCGTGTCCCTCGGCGAAGCGCTGGATCGCGGCGCCGATGTCGCCGAGGTGCGCTCCCGGGCGCACGGCGCGAATGCCGCGCCACATCGCATCGTAAGTGATCTCGACCAGCCGGCGCGCCTGGATCGACGGTTTGCCGACGAAAAACATCCGGCTGGTGTCGCCGTGATAGCCGTCCTTGATCACCGTCACGTCGACGTTGATGATGTCGCCGTCCTTGAGCTTGCGATCGCCCGGAATGCCGTGGCAGACGACGTGGTTGACCGACGTGCAAAGCGACGCCGGGTACGGCGAGTACCCCGGCGGGGCGTAGTTCAGCGTGGCCGGGATGGTCTTCTGCACGTTGACCATGTAGTCGTGCGCCGCGCGGTCGATGTCGCCGGTGGTGACGCCTGCGGTGATCATCGGCGCGAGAAAGTCGAGGAGCTCGCTGCCGAGGCGCCCGGCGACGCGCATACCCTCGACATCGGCCGGTGACTTGAGATCGACGGACATCGGCCTCAGTCCCGCAGGAGCTCGTTGATGCCGGTCTTCGCGCGCGTCTTCGCGTCGACACGCTTCACGATCACCGCGCAGTAGAGGCCGTGGCTGGCGTCGGCGGAAGGGAGGCTGCCGGCCACGACGACCGAGCCCGACGGAACGCGCCCGTAGGTGACGCTCTTCGTCGCGCGATCGTAGATGCGTGTGCTCTGGCCGATGAAGACGCCCATGCCCAGCACCGAATTCTCCTCGACGATGACGCCTTCGACGATTTCCGAGCGCGCGCCGATGAAGCAGTTGTCCTCGATGATCGTCGGCGTGGCCTGGACCGGCTCCAGCACTCCGCCGATGCCCACCCCTCCCGACAGGTGGACGTTGCGGCCGATCTGCGCGCACGACCCGACGGTCGCCCATGTGTCGACCATCGTCCCTTCGCCCACCCAGGCGCCAACGTTGACGTACGACGGCATCAGCACGACGTTCTTCGCGATGAACGCTCCGCGGCGCGCAACCGCGGGCGGCACGACGCGAACGCCCGCCTGCGCGAACGCGGCGTCGTCCCAGCGGGCGAACTTGGTCGGCAGCTTGTCGTAGAAGCGGAACGGAACCTGCGGACCGGCGAGCCCGATCGGAGCGCTGTCGGCGAGTCGAAATGACAGCAGCACCGCCTTCTTGATCCACTCGTGGGTGACCCACGCACCGTCGATCTTCTCCGCGACGCGCAGGCGTCCGGCATCGAGGCCGGCCACGACTGCTTCGACGGCTTCGCGCAGCGCGGCCGGCGCCGCGGCGGGCGTGAGCTCCGTGCGGGACTCCCACGCGGCGTCGATGACCTGTTCGAGTTCGTGCATCGAGTTATCGGTAAAGCGGACGATTTATTCTACACGGGCGGCGCAGGCGACGATGCGCTCGACCGCCTCCGCGCAGTCGGCGAGTGACGCGACGAGTGCGATGCGGATGCGTCCGATGCCGGGATTGACGCCGGCGGCCTCGCGACCGAGAAAGCTCCCCGGAAGCACGAGTACATTCTCGTCGGCGTACAGCCTGCGCGCGAACTTCGCGTCGTCTCCGGGGGTCGCCGCCCACAGATAGAAGCCGGCATCGGGCACCGAGCAGGGCAGCGCGGCTGCGAGACGCGGAGCGAGCTGCGCGAACTTCGCGACGTAGAGTGCTCGATTGGCGACGACGTGCGCCTCGTCAGACCACGCGGCGATGCTCGCCTCCGCGACCGCCGCCGACATCGCCGAGCCGTGGTAGGTACGGTAGCGCAGGAATGCGTCGATCAGCTTCGCGTCGCCGGCGACGAACCCCGATCGCAGTCCCGGTGCGTTCGAGCGCTTCGAGAGGCTGCCGAACACGACGAGCCGAGGATGGCCGGCGCGCCCCAGCACGGCTGACGCGCCGAGCGCGCCGAGCGGCGGGCCGCTCTCGTCGACATAGATCTCCGAATAGCACTCGTCGGAGGCGATCGCGAAGCCGTGGCGGTCGGAGAGCTCGAACAGGCGACGCCAGTCGTCGAGGCCGAGCACGTTTCCGGTCGGATTGTCGGGCGAGCACACGTACAGGAGCTGGGTCCGTCGCCAGACGTCGTCGGTGACTGCGTCCCACCGATGGCGAAAGCGTGCCGCGGGATCGGCGTTCACGCAATGCGCCTCGACACCCGCGAGGAGCGCCGCGCCTTCGTAGATCTGGTAGAACGGATTCGGCACGACGACGACTGAGCCCGGCCGGCTCGGATCGGCGACGACCTGGGCGAACGCGAACAGCGCCTCGCGGCTGCCCAGCACCGGCAGCACCTCGGTCTCGGCGTCGATCCGCGCCGGAGGGTGCCGGCGCACGAGCCACCCGGCGATGGTCTCGCGAAGGCGCGACGCACCACGCGTCGTGGGATAATTCGCCAGTCCGGTCGCCGCGCCGCGCGCGAGCGCCTCGATGATGAACGGAGGCGTCGGATGCCGCGGCTCGCCGATCGACAGGTTGATCGGCGTCTTCCCGGCGGCGGGCGCAACGCCCGCATGGAGCGCGCGCAGGCGCTCGAACGGGTAGGGTTGCAATCGCTGCAGCAGCGGATTCACGTCGGGGTCGGGATACGCAATGGCAGAGGCGCGCGATTATAGCGATCGGCCGGGCCTGCGGGCCGCAGGCGCCGTGGCGACGCTTTTCGCCGGAGCGTTGCTCGCGGCGGTCATCGCGTGGTGGGTGTGGCAGTTGTTCGGACCGAAGCCCATGCAGATCGCATCGCGTGCGCCCGCCGATCCGGTCGCGACGCTGCTCGCATCGGGCATCTTCGGCGGCAACACCGGCGGCGACGCCGCGACCGACGCTTCGCCGGCGGCACCCGCAGGCGACGCGCAGTTGCTCGGAATCGTCGCCGGCGACGACGGCCGCGGCTACGCGCTCTTTCGCGTGGGCTCGACGACGAAGCTCGTCGGGGTCGGCGATGCGATCGCCGGTTCGGCGACCCTCGTCTCGCTGACGCCGCAGTCGGTCACCGTCCGCGAGGATGGGCGCGAACGCAGCGTGCCGCTGTGGCCGCGCACACGGCCGGCCGTGCAGGGCAATTCATCGGCGACGCGAAACGCGCAGCAGGTGACGAGCGCTGCAGCGGCGCCGACGTTGGCGTGCGCGCCGCCTCCGGGCTTCACCGGGCCGGTGATCCGCCTCAACGCCGAGCTCCTCGGGGGCCTCGCCGGGCAGCCCGCCGCGTGGAGCACGTTGCTCGCCGGCTCGCCCGATGGGCTCGTCGTGCGCGCGAATGGCGGCTATGCCGCGATGCTCGGACTCACCGCGGGCGATCGCATCGAGCAGGCGAACGGCATCGCGCTGCATTCGCCCGACGACGTCGCGAGCGCCGTGCTGCGCCCGCTCACCGAGAACCAGGGCGTGCGCTTGCGCGGCGAGCACGACGGCAAAGAGCGCGAGCTGTGGATCGCCAGCGCGAACTGCGCCGGCTGAGCGCCGACGCCGGGCGAGACGAAGCGCGACCCCGCGCGCTCCGCGTCAAGGGGTACCGGGCAGCCAGTCGAGCAGATCGAGCGGGTGGTCGATCGAGCCCGTTGCGGGCCAACTCGCCGGATCGGTGCCGCCGCCGAGGTACCCGTAGCCGGCGACGATCGTCGCCATCCCGGCGGCGTTGCCGGCGGTGACGTCGCGCAGATCGTCGCCGACGTAGACGCACAGCCCGGCCGGCACGCCGAGCGCCGCGGCAGCGTGCAGCAGCGGCTCCGGATGCGGCTTCGGGTGCGAAGCGGTATCCCCCGACACGACGGTCGCCGCGCGCGCGGAGAGTCCGAGCGCGGCGACCACCGGCGTCGTGAAGCGCGTCGCCTTGTTGGTGACGATGCCCCAAGGCAATCGGCGCGCATCGAGCGCTGCGAGAAGCTCGGGCACGCCTTCGAAAAGCCGCGTGCACCGCGCGAGCCCGATCGCGTAGTTGGCGAGGAACTCGTCGCGAAGCAGCGGGTAGTCCGGGTCGTCGGGAGCGACCCCCATGCCCGATCCCAGCAGGCCGCGCGCGCCGGCCGAGGCATGCGGGCGCAGCGACTCGACGGCGACCGGCGCGAGGCCGCGGCGCTCGCGCATCGTGTTGACGGCGAACGCGAGATCGCCCGCGGAATCCGCGAGCGTTCCGTCGAGGTCGAACAGCACGGCCGACACTGCGAGCCGCTGCGTGCTAGGCGTCATCGCCGCCCGCCCGCCGAAACGCAGCGAGATAGTTGACCGATGCGTCGGAATCGAGCCGGTAGCGCCGCGAGACCAGGTTGTACACAAGACCCGTCATTGCGATCGGGTCGAGGGCGGCGCGGCGCGCATGCGCGGCGAGCTCGGACGGACGCAGGAAGCGAGACCAGTCGTGTGTCCCGCGCGGCAGCAGCCGCAGCAGGTATTCGGCGCCGAGGATTGCGAACGCGTACGACTTCGGATTGCGGTTGATCGTCGAGAACACGACGCAGCCACCCGGTCGCGCGAGCCTCGCGCAGGCGTCGATCGTCGAGGCGGGGTCGGGCACGTGTTCGAGGAGCTCGAGGCAGGTCACGACGTCGAATGCCTGCGGGAGCTCTCGTGCGAGCTCCTCGGCGCCGACGCATCGATAGTCGACTCGCGCGCCCGATTCGAGCTGGTGCAACCGCGCAACGCCGATTGCCTTCTCCGCGAGGTCGATGCCGGTCGCCTCGGCGCCGCGCGCTGCCATCGCTTCGGTCAGCAGACCGCCGCCGCAGCCGACGTCGAGCGCGCGCCGCCCGGCCAGGCCGCCTGCGATGCCGTCGATCCACGCGACGCGCAGCGGATTGATGTCGTGCAGCGGCTTGAACTCGCTCTCGGGATCCCACCAGCGATGCGCGAGTGCGGAAAACTTGGCGAGCTCGGCGGGGTCGGCGTTGCCGGGGGGGGTGGCAGCCGGAGCGACGTGGGCAGGAGCGGGAGATGGTCGATTCACGTCGAGTGGGTTGTTGCGTCGGACGTTCGATCAGCGCAGCCGAGACTGCCAGCTTCGCGCACGCGCCGCAACCGCGCCGCGATCGACGGTGGTGAGGACGCCGCGATTGACCAGGTGACGACCGGCGACCCAGACGTCGGAGACGTGCTCGCGCCCCGCAGCGTGAACGAGATGGGCGCGCGGGTCGAACACGGGTAGCGTTTCCGGGTCGCCGAAGCGCACGGCGACGACGTCGGCCGCCTTGCCGACTTCGAGCGATCCGATCGAGCGGTCGAGTCCGAGCGCGCGAGCGCCGCCGAGCGTGGCCATGTGCAGGAGCGTCGCCGCGGGCAGCGCAGCCGCGTCGCCCGACACGACCTTCGCGAGCAGGCCGGCCAGACGCATCTCCGAAAAGAGGTCGAGGCGGTTGTTCGACGCCGCGCCGTCGGTGCCGAGCGCGACGTTCACACCGCGATCGAGCATCGCCGCGACCGGAGCGACGCCGCTCGCGAGCTTCATGTTCGATGCCGGGCAGTGAACGACATGACAGCCCTGTCTGGCGAGCAGTTCGATCCCCGCGGAATCGACGTGAACGCAGTGGATCCCGATGAAGCCGGGACCGGTGGCACCGAGGCGATCGAGTCGCGCGAGCGGCGTCTCGCCGGTCGCCACGAGCGATTTTTCGACCTCGAGCCTCGTCTCGTCGACGTGCGTCTGAATCGGCAGGTCGAGCTGGCGCGCATAGGTGACGATCGTTCCCCAGGTCCGGTCGCCGACCGTGTACGGCGCGTGCGGCGCAAGCGCAAAGACGAGGAGCGCCGAATGCTTCCATCGATCGCGCGCCTCGAAGCCGCGTTGCAGGCAGCCTTCGGCGTCTGGCGCCCATGCGGTGGCGAAGTCGAGCACCGGCAATCCGAGCATCGCGCGCATTCCGGCGGCGTCGCACGCGGCGGCCGTCGCGTCGGGAAAGAAATACATGTCGTTGAAGCAGGTCACGCCGCCGCACAGCATCTCGGCCACTGCGAGCTCGACGCCGTCACGGACGAACTCGGCGCTGACGTAGCGCGCCTCGAGCGGCCAGATGTAGCGCTCGAGCCAGGTGTCGAGCGGCAGGTCGTCGGCGACACCGCGCAGCAGCGTCATTGCCGCATGCGTATGCGCGTTGACGAGCCCCGGGATCAGCACATGCTCGTCGCAGGCGACGCGCGCAGCGGCTGCGAACGCGGCGTCCGCGTCGTGCTGGGGGCAGAGCGCGACGATGCGACCATCGTCGACGATGAGCGCGTGACGCTCGAGAACGCCGCCCGGCTCGACGGCGATCACCCAGCGCGCGTCGATGCGCAGGTCGATCTCGCGTGGAGGGCGGTTCATCGCAGGGTCGATCGGATCGTGGCGCTTCGCCGCAGTACGCGACCGCGCCGACCGAGTTTAGCAGGCAACACAACAAAAAGCCCCGCACGAGGCGGGGCTTGATGTACGGCGGGCTGCGGCGTTCAGTGCATGACCGCTTCGCCCTTGACTTCGATCTCGACGCGACGATCCGGCGCGTAGCACGCGACCCGCTCCTTGAAGTTCTTCTGGTGGCAGATCACGTTCGGCAGCGGTTGCGTCTTACCCATGCCGAGCGTTTCGATCTTGTCCTTCGCCACGCCCTTGCTGACGAGGTAGTCGCGCACGGCATCGGCGCGGCGCTCGGACAGCTTCTGGTTGTACTTCTGCGTGCCGATCGGGTCGGTGTGACCGGTCACGAGCACGAGCTCGAGCTTCTCGACGCTAGCCAGCTTCGAGAGAATCTCGCTGTCGATCGCGGCCTTGCCTTCGGGCTTCAGCACCGCCTTGTCGAAGTCGAACAGCGCCTTCGACGCCAGCGTGATCTTCTGCACCTTGGGCGCGGCGGCGGCGGGCGCCGGGGCTGCGGGCGCGGGAGCCGGGGCAGCAGCGGCGACGGGCGCGGGCTTGGGAACGAGATCGGGATCGCACGCGGCGATCGCCATCTTCGGCGTCCAATATCCGGTCCTCCAGCACAGGTTGCCCTCGTCGCCGTAGGTGCCGCTCTTCACGACGTTATTGTCCTTGTTGCCCCAGCTGTCGATGACGTAGGCGCAGTCCTTCGCGTCGCAACCCGCGGTGCCCGGCACGAAACCCCTGGACGCGGCGTTTGCTTGCGTGGCAACGCTGCCGAGAAGCGCCGCAGCGAGCACCCCCGCGGCAACCCCGGAGATAAGACGTCGAGTCATTTGTTCCACCCCTTTGACTTGGTTTTGAACCGGTTTCTTACGGAGGCAACGACTTGGCGTGCAGCGCTAACTAGCTGACGCGCCGAATCCTTTCTGCTGCGCTTGACTATACCACGCTGGATTTGGCCCCAGCAAAGAAATCCCCCCCGCGCCGACAGCGCCGGTTCCGACTGTAGCAGCGATACAACGGCGTGCTAAAATTGCGTATTTTCAACGTCTTCCCGACGCTTCTCGCGACGATCCCCGCACCGGATACCGGCCGGCCGGGCGCCGTCCGCGGTGAAAAGTGCGCCCCCGGGCACACTTTTGCCGAAGTTGCGTTCCACCCGCCCGCGTACGCAAGGAATCATCCCGATCCATGGAGCAGTTTGCCAAAGAAACCCTGCCAGTAAGCATCGAAGCCGAGATGCGCCATTCGTACCTCGATTACGCGATGAGCGTGATCGTCGGCCGCGCACTCCCCGACGTCCGTGACGGCCTGAAGCCGGTGCACCGCCGCGTGCTCTACGCGATGCACGAAGCGAACATGGTCTACAACCGGTCGTACGTCAAATGCGCAAGGGTCGTCGGCGACGTGATGGGGCGCTTCCACCCCCACGGCGACCTCGCCATCTACGACACGCTGGTGCGCATGGCGCAGGAGTTCTCGCTGCGCTACCCGCTGATCGACGGCCAGGGCAACTTCGGGTCGGTCGACGGCGACAACCCGGCGGCGATGCGCTACACGGAATGCCGCCTCGAGCGGATCGCGAACGAGCTCACCGCCGACATCGACAAGGAAACCGTCGATTTCGCGCCGAATTACGACGGCAAGGAACAGGAGCCGACGGTGCTTCCGTCGCGGCTGCCGAACCTGCTCGTCAACGGTGCGTCGGGCATCGCCGTCGGCATGGCGACCAACATCCCGCCGCACAACCTCTCCGAGGTGATCGCCGGAGCGCTCGCGCTGCTCGCCCGCCCAGAGCTCACCGTCGACGAGCTGATGGAGCACATTCCCGCGCCCGATTTCCCTACCGCCGGAATCATCTACGGCATCGAGGGCGTGCGCGAGGGCTACCGCACCGGACGTGGACGCGTGGTGATCCGCGCACGAACGCACTTCGAGGATCTCGACAAAGGCAACCGGCAGGCGATCATCGTCGACGAGATCCCCTACCAGGTGAACAAGGCCAATCTGCTGACGCGCATCGGCGAGCTCGTGCGCGACAGGAAGATCGACGGCATCTCGGATCTGCGCGACGAGTCGGACAAGTCGGGCATGCGGGTGGTCATCGAGTTGAAGCGCGGCGAAGTTCCCGAGATCGTCCAGAACAACCTGTTCAAGCTGACCCAGCTGCAGGACAGCTTCGGCATGAACATGGTGGCGCTGGTCGACGGTCAGCCGCGCCTGCTCGACCTCCGGCAGTTCCTGCAGCATTTCCTCGCGCACCGACGCGAGGTGGTGCTGCGGCGCACGCACCACGAGCTGCGCAAGGCGCGCGAACGCGGCCACGTACTCGAGGGTCTCGCCGTCGCGCTCTCCAACGTCGACGAGATCATCGCACTCATCAAGGCGTCGCCGTCGCCTGCCGAAGCGCGCACCGCGCTGGTCGAGCGCACGTGGCGCTCGACGCTCGTCGAGCAGATGCTCGTGCGCGCCACCGCCGGCGCCGCGCGCCCCGAAGGCCTTCCGCCAGGGCTCGGCTGGCAGGGCGCAGCGTTGGGCTACCGACTCTCGGAAACCCAGGCGCAGGCGATCCTCGATCTGCGCCTGCAGCGGCTGACCGGCCTCGAGCAGGACAAGATCACCGCGGACTATCGCGACGTGATGACGTTGATCGACGACCTTGGCGACATCCTCGCGAAGCCGACGCGCGTGACGAGCATCATCAACGACGAGCTCGTCGCGATCCGCGCGCAGTTCGGCGACGCTCGCCGAAGCGAGGTCGTCGCGCAGGCCGACGACCTCTCCGTCGAGGACCTGATCGCACCCGAGGACATGGTGGTGACGCTGTCGCACGGCGGCTACATGAAGGCGCAGCCGGTCGGCGAATACCGGGCCCAGCGCCGCGGCGGCCGCGGCAAGCAGGCGACAGCGACGAAGGAAGACGATTTCGTCGACCAGATGTTCATCGCCAACACGCACGACTTCATCCTCTGCTTCTCCAATCGCGGGCGTATCTACTGGCTCAAGGTCTACAGCGTTCCGCGCGGCCAGCGCGCCTCTCGCGGCAAACCGATCGTCAACCTGGTGCCGCTCGTCGACAACGAGAAGATCACCGCCATCCTGCCGATCAAGGAGTTCGCCAACGGGCATTACGTGCTGATGGCGACGGCGATGGGTACGGTGAAGAAGACGCCGGTCGCCGATTTCTCGCGGCCGCGCCCGTCCGGGATCATCGCCGTCGACCTCGCCGACGGAGACCGGCTGATCGGCGTCGCGCTCACCGACGGCAGGCACGACGTGATGCTGTTCAGCTCCAGCGGCAAGGCGGTCCGCTTCGACGAGAACGACGTGCGCTCGATGGGTCGCAACGCGCACGGCGTGCGCGGAATGATGCTCGACAAGGCGCAGCGGGTGATCGCGATGCTGGTTGCCGAGGACGAATCGCAGTCGGTGCTGACTGCCACCGAGAACGGCTTCGGCAAGCGTACGCCGATCGTCGAGTACACGCGCCACGCGCGCGGCACCAAGGGCATGATCGCGATCCAGCAATCGGAGCGCAACGGGCAGGTCGTCGGCGCCGCGCTGGTGCGCGACGACGACGAGGTGATGCTGATTTCGACCGGCGGGGTGCTGATCCGCACCGCCGTCGCGTCGATCCGCGAGATGGGCCGCTCGACGCAGGGGGTGCGCCTCATCAACCTCGACGAAGGCGAGAAGCTCGCCGGACTCGAGCGCGTCGCGGAGCCCGACGGCGGCGACGAGTGAGCGCCGGAGCACCTTGACCCGCCGCGTGTGGAACTTCAGCGCCGGACCGGCGATGCTGCCGGAACCGGTACTGCTTCGCGCACAGGCGGAGCTCCTCGACTGGCACGGGCGCGGGATGTCGGCGATGGAGATGAGCCATCGCAGCGAAGATTTCGGCGCGATCGTCGACAAGGCCGAGCGCGATCTGCGTACGCTGCTCGCCATTCCCGACGGCTACCGCGTGCTGTTCCTGCAGGGCGGTGCGCTCGCGCAGAACGCGGCCATACCGCTGAATCTCCTCCGCGAAGGCGGCGTTGCCGATTACATCGACAGCGGACACTGGGCGCAGAAATCGATCGCCGAAGCGCGCAAGTACGGCACCGTCAACGTCGCCGGATCGTCTGCCGCCGAAGGCTACACGTCGGTCCCTGCGGTTTCGTCGTGGCGGCGCTCGCCCGGCGCCAGCTACCTGCACATCACGAGCAACGAGACGATTGCAGGCGTCGAGTGGTTCGACTTCCCCGACACCGGGAGCACGCCACTCGTCGCTGATGCATCGTCGCACCTGCTGTCGCGGCCGCTCGACGTCGCGCGCTTCGGCCTGATCTATGCCGGAGCGCAGAAGAACATCGGCCCGGCGGGGCTCACGCTGGTGATCGTCCGCGAAGATCTGCTCGGACACGCGCGTACCGCGTGCCCGTCGGTGCTCGATTACACGGTGCAGGCGGGGGCCGGTTCGATGTTCAACACGCCGCCGACCTTCGGCATCTACCTCGCTGGCCTAACGTTCGAATGGCTGCTCGAAGGGGGCGGGCTCGCGGCAATCGAGCGCCTGAACACCGCCAAGGCGGCCGCCCTCTACAATGAGATCGACCGCAGCGGTTTCTACCGCAACCCGGTCGCCCGATCCGACCGCTCGCGGATGAATGTGCCGTTCTTCCTGTCCGACCCGCGACTCGACGCCGACTTCCTCGCCGGCGCACGCGAGCGCGGCCTGGTTCAGTTGAAGGGGCACCGCGCCGTCGGCGGCATGCGCGCATCGATCTACAACGCGATGCCGCTGGCCGGCGTGACCGAGCTCGTCGACTGGATGCGCGAATTCGAGCGCAGGCATGGCTGAGCCGCCGGCCGGCCCCCCTGCCGCCGCGCCGGCGGAGCGCGGCGACTCAGAGGCGCCGCTGCGCGCGCACCGTGACGCAATCGACGCGATCGACCGCGAGATCCTCGCGCGGTTGAACGAGCGCGCGACCCACGCGCGCGCGATCGGTGGACTGAAGGCCGACAGCGGGGGCCCGGCGTGGCGCCCCGAGCGCGAGGCCGAAGTGCTCGCGAGGCTCACCGCCGGCAACCCGGGCCCGCTGACGGACGAGCAGGTCGTCGGCGTGTTCCGCCGCGTGATGTCCGCGTGCCTCGCGCTCGAGCAGAGGCTGCGCATCGCCTACCTCGGTCCGGCCGGAACATTCAGCCACGCGGCGGTGCTGCGCCAGTTCGGCGAGCATGTCGACGCGCTGCCCTGCGTGACGATCGACGAGATCTTTCGCGTCGGCGAGGGAGGGCGCGCCGATTATGCCGTGGTGCCCGTCGAGAACTCGACCGAGGGCGCGGTCGGCCGTACGCTCGATCTGATGTGCACGACGGAACTTTCGATCTGCGGCGAGATCAAGCTGCGGGTGCAGCAGAATCTGCTGTCGAACGCCGCCGCGCTCGACGGTGTCTTTCGCGTGTACTCGCACCCGCAGTCACTCGCGCAATGCTCGCAGTGGCTCGCGCGCCGGCTCCCGGCCGCTCAGTGCGTGCCGGTCTCGAGCAACGCCGAGGCTGCGCGCGTCGCCGCGGGCGAGGAAGGGGCTGCGGCGATCGCCGGCGAAGTGGCCGCGTCGATCTACGGCCTCACGGTGCTCGCCTCGCATATCGAGGACGAGCCGAACAATTCGACGCGCTTCTGGGTGCTCGGCCGGCAGAGCGTGCCGGCATCGGGCCACGACAAGACCTCGCTCGTGATGTCGGCGCCGAACCGGCCCGGTGCGGTGCATGCGCTGCTCGCGCCGTTCGCCACCCACGGCGTGTCGATGACGCGCTTCGAATCGCGCCCGGCGCGAACCGGCCTGTGGGAGTATCTGTTCTTCGTCGATCTCGCCGGGCATCGCGACGATCCCCCGGTTGCGGCGGCGCTGCGCGAGCTCGCGACGGCCGCCCCGTTTTTGCGCCTGCTGGGCTCGTACCCGGCGGCGCCGGCCTGATTACGATGTCTTCGATCACCAGCGACTACCACGACGTTCCCGCGATCCACCGCGCGCCCGAGTACGTCCGCGCGATCGCCCCCTACGTCGGCGGCAAGCCGATCGAAGAGCTTGCGCGCGAGCTTCGGCTCGACCCGGCATCGATCGTCAAGCTCGCGTCGAACGAGAATCCTCGCGGCCCGGGCCGCGAGGCGCGCGAGGCGATCGCCCGCGCTGCCGCCGAGCTGCAGCGCTATCCGGACGGCAACGGCTACGCGCTGAAGCAGGCGCTCGCCCGGCGCCATTCGCACTCGATCGACGAAATCGTTCTCGGCAACGGCAGCAACGACGTGCTCGAGCTCGTCGCGCAGGCGTTCCTGCGGCCAGGCGACGAGACCGTTTATTCGCGCCATGCCTTCATCGTCTACGCGCTCGCGACGCAGGCGCGCGGCGCGCGCGGGGTCGAGGTCCCGGCGCGCCAGTACGGTCACGACCTCGCTGCGATACGCGACGCGATCACGCCCAAGACGCGCATCGTGTTCATCGCGAACCCGAACAATCCCACCGGCACCTGGCTCGCCGCCGAGGCGGTCGAAGCCTTCGTCGCGGCGGTCCCGCGCGACGTCATCGTCGTCGTCGACGAGGCGTACGACGACTACCTCGAACCCGCGCAGCAATCACCGGCGATCGGCTGGATCGGTCGCCATCCGCACCTCGTCGTCACGCGAACGTTCTCGAAGGCCTTCGGCCTCGCCGGGCTGCGCATCGGCTACGGCGTGATGGACGCTGAGGTGGCAGCACTGCTCAACCGCGTCAGGCAGCCGTTCAACGTGAGCGCGATCGCACAGGCCGCTGCGCTCGCCGCGCTCGCCGACACCACGTACGTCGAGGAGAGCAGGCGCATCAATCGCGAGGGGCTGCGATCGTTCGAGGACGGATTCGCGTCCCTCGGACTCGAATGGCTGCCGTCGCGCGGCAACTTCGTGCTGGTCCGGGTTGGCGACGCCATGCACGTCTATCAAGCCCTGCTCGAGCGCGGCGTCATCGTCCGTCCGGTCGCCAACTACGGCCTGCCAGAATGGTTGCGCATCACCGTCGGCATCCCGGCGGAGAATGCGCGTTTGCTTGTCGCACTGGGCGAGGCGCTGGCCGCGGCGCGCGGGTGCGCCGATGGCTGAGCTCGTCGTCGTCGGCGCCGGCCTGATCGGCACTTCCTGCGCGCTCGCGCTGCGTGCATCGGGCGTCACGGGGCGGATCGTCGGCGTGGGCCGTTCGCGCCCCAATCTAGATGCCGCGCGTACGCGCGGGGCGATCGACCGCGGCTATTTGTTCGACGAGCCCTGGTCGTCCGAGCTCGCCGGCGCGCGCATCGTGCTGGTCGCGGTGCCGATGGCGCAGAACCGCAGCGTGTTCGCCGCACTCGCACCGGCGCTCGATCCGCGGTCGGTCGTCGTCGACGCCGGCAGTACGAAGCAGGACGTGATCGTCGCTGCGCGTGCGACGCTCGGCGTGCATCTGCCCCGCTTCGTTCCGTCGCACCCGATCGCCGGCAGCGAGCGCTCCGGCGCGGAGGCGGCGAGCGCCGCGCTCTATGTCGGCAGGCAGGTGATCGTCACGCCTCTGCCGGAGACCGATCCCGCGGCATTGCGCCTAGCCGGGGAGTTCTGGACAGCGTGCGGCGCGCGGGTCGCAAGCCTCGATGCCGCGCGTCACGACCGCATCTTCGCCGCGGTGTCGCACTTGCCGCACCTGCTTGCGTTCCTGCTCGTCGACGAGATCGCCTCGCGACCGGACAGCACCGAGTACCTCGCGAACGCCGGCGGTGGCTTCCGCGATTTCACCCGCATTGCGGCGAGCTCGCCCGAGATGTGGCGCGACATCGCGCTCGCCAACCGCGATGCGCTCGAATCGGAGATCGACGTGTTCCGGCAGGCGCTCGATGCGCTGTCGCTGTCGATTGCTCACGGCGACGGCGTCGCGATCGAAGCGCTGCTCGAGCGAGCGGCGAACGTGCGCCGCAGCTGGGGCGAGTCGGGCGTCGGCGCGATCGAGGGCGTGCCGGCGATCTAGCGATGGCGGACGCGCTCGAGCTCGCGCCGCTCGCGCACGCGCGCGGCACGATCGCGCTCCCGGGCTCGAAGAGCATCAGCAATCGCGCGCTCCTGCTCGCTGCGCTTGCGCGCGGCACGACGCGGCTCACCGGGGTTCTCGAAGCCGACGACCCCGCGCGAATGATCGAGGCGCTCCGCGTGCTCGGCGTGCGGCCCGAGCCCGACGCCGGCGCGGGCGCCTGGACCATTGTCGGTGCCGCCGGGCGTTTTCCAGTCGATCGCGCCGCGCTGCTGCTCGGCAACGCCGGGACCGCCGTGAGGTCGCTCACCGCGGTGCTCGCGATGCAAGGCGGCGACTACACGATCGACGGTGTCGCGCGCATGCGCGAGCGGCCGATCGGCGATCTCGTCGACGCGCTGCGCCATCTCGGCTGCGACGTGCGCTATCTCGGCAACGAGGGTTATCCGCCGCTCGCGATCGGTCCCGCGGGCGGCCGCGCCGGTGGCCGCGTGCCGATTCGCGGCGACGTGTCGAGCCAGTTCCTGTCGGC
>JAICXH010000116.1 GCA_025981645.1 Burkholderiales bacterium | reverse complement strand
GCGAGGAGCACCGTCGCCGACGCTGCGATGCCTTCCTCGCGGCCGGTGAAGCCGAGGTGATCGGTGGTGGTCGCCTTGACGCTGACCGCGCCGAGCCCGCAGACGAGATCGGCCGCGACGTTCGCGCGCATGGCCGCCACGTAGGGCGCAAGGCGCGGAGCCTGCGCGATCACCGTCGCGTCGACGTTCACGATTTCGTAACCCGCCGACGTTGCCATCGATGCGGTTTCGCGCAGGATCCGGCGGCTGTCGGCGCCGCTCCAGCGTGGGTCGCTGTCGGGAAAGTGCGCGCCGAGATCGCCCAGCGCCAGCGCTCCGAGGATCGCGTCGGCGATCGCATGCAGCAGGACGTCGGCGTCGGAATGCCCGGCGAGCCCGCGCCCGAACGGAACGATGACGCCTCCCAGGACGAGCGCCCTTCCTGCCGCGAAGGCGTGCGCGTCGAAGCCGCTGCCGATCCGAAGACTCATCCATCCCCCTGCATGGTGAGGATCGCGAGCGCAAGTGCGAGGTCGGCCGCCCGCGTGATCTTGATGTTCTCGACGCTGCCGACGACGAGGCGCGGCATCGAGCATCGTCCCGCCGCGGCGAGCCGTTCGATCGCCTCGGCTTCGTCGGTGCAATCGGCCGCGCCCTGGCGCCGGTAGGCTTCGCGCAGCACGCGATAGCGGAACATCTGCGGCGTCTGCGCGAGCCACCAGCCCTCGCGCGACTCGGTGCGCAGTGCCTGCAGCGTTCCGGTCCGCTCCGCCCGTTCGCCAGCCTCCGCAGTGCGCTCGCCCGATGCCTCGGCGCGCTTCAGCGTGTCGGCGACCGGCATCGCAAGAAGGCCCCCCGTCGCATCGCCGGTGAGCTCGTCGACGAGCCGTACCAGCGCTTCACGCGGAACGCAGGGACGCGCCGCGTCGTGCACGAGGATCCAGTCGTCCTCGCCGCAGCGCGACTCGAGCGTCTCCAGCGCATTGCGCACCGTGGCCCCGCGCGTCGCGCCGCCGCATCGCAGCGCCACGACGCCGGTCCGGTCTCCAACCGCTTTGTCGAAGTGAGCGTCATCGGGTGCGAGCGCAACGAGCGTCCCGTCTGCGCCGAGCGTCGAGAGCCGCTCGAGCGTGCACGCCAGCAGCGGCCTTCCGCCGAGATCGGCGTACTGCTTGGGGATCGCCGCGGCGAAGCGTGCGCCGCTGCCCGCAGCGGGAACGATGATCCAGGTCCGCGCCGACCTGCCGGATCCGGCTCCCATTGCCGCACCCGGTCGTCGCCGCTAGGCGCTGGCCGGACCGGGTCCGGCCAGGGCGCCCAGGTGACGGGCGAGGAAGGCTTCCATCGCTTCATAGAACTCGAAGCGGTTCTCCTCGTTGTGAAAGCCGTGCCCCTCGTTGTCCTTCACGATGTAGGGCACCTCGATCCCGCGCGCCTTCAGCGCTGCGACCATCTGGTCGGATTCGTCCTTGGCAACGCGTGGATCGCGCGCGCCCTGCGCGATCAGGAGCGGCGCGCGGATCCGCTCCGCGTTGAGCGCAGGCGAGCGCTCGGTCAGCATCGCCCGGTCACGCTCGGGGTCGCCGACCATCTCGTACATCATCGCAAGGAATGGCTTCCAGTACGGCGGGATCGTCTGCATGAACGTGAACAGGTTGGATACGCCGACGTAGTCGATGCCGCAGGCGTAGAGCTCAGGCGTCTTCGTGAGCCCGGCGAGCACCGCATAGCCGCCGTAGCTGCCGCCGTAGATCGCGACCCGGCGCGGGTCGGCGATGCCTTGGCCGATCAGCCAGCGCACACCGTCGGTGATGTCGTCCTGCATCGTGCCGCCCCATTGCCTGAACGACGCCTCCCAGAAGGCCCGCCCGTAGCCGGTCGAGCCGCGGAAGTTCATCTGCAGCACCGCAAAGCCGCGATTGGCCAGGAACTGCACTTCGGGATTGAAGCCCCAGCCGTCGCGGTGCCACGGCCCGCCGTGCGGATTCACGACGACCGGCAGCGCTTTCGCCTGCACGCCGTTTGGCAGCGTCAGGTAGCCATGAATGACGAGCCCGTCGCGCGCACGATAGGTGATCGGTCGCACCGACGCCATGCTCGCCTCGGGGAGCCACGGCGCGACCTCGCCGAGCACGGTCAGCCGGTCCGGCCCGCGGTCGTAGACGTAGCGAGTGCCCTGGGTGCGGTCGCTGGTCGCCGCGACGATCATTCGCGTCTCGTCGTCGGTCGCCGACTGGATCGTGATCTCGTAGCCCGGAAGCTTCGCTTCGAGTGCCTCGTAGAGGCTGCGCGCGTCCGGATCGAGATAGTGGCGCTCGGGCTTTGCCGTCTGATAGGCGACGAACGATGCGCGCCTGCGCGCCTTCGACCACGCGATCCCTGCGACGTCGACGTCGTCGCGCGCGTAGACCAGCTCCTCCTCCTGCGCGGTGGCCGGGTCGACCAGCACGATCGCGAGCTTGTCGCGGCCGAGGTTCGATGCCGCGTAGAGCTTGCGGTTGTCGGCGGTGAAGCATTGCGGCGCGAACGCGTCGCGGAAGCTCGTCGTCAGCACCTCGCGAAATGCGCCGCTTCCATCGTCGCGATAGAGGTAGGTGTTGTCGACGCCGTCGGTGGCGATCGCGTAGCGGATGCGCCCGGCGTGGTCGGCCCCCCACGAGGTGATCCCGCCCGGATTTTCGGCGACCAGCGTGAGCGCTCCCGACGCGAGATCGAGGTCGTAGACGTCGAAGACCTCGGGTAGGCGCCGATTGAGCCCGATCAGGATGCGGTCCGGAAACTCGTCGAGCGGATCGACGAGGATTGCCTTGACGCCGGCGAATGGAGTCACGTCGCGCGCTTCGCCGCCACGGCGGTCGACGACGATGAAGTGGTCGTTCTCGTCGCCGCCGATGTCCTTCGTGTAGACGAGCCGATCGGGTCCCTTCCACAGATAATCGGGGATGTCGCGGTCGCGCTCCGAGGTGATCCGCACGGGCTCCCCTCCGGACGCCGGTTGCACGAAGAGGTTCATCCGCCGCTCCCACGGCTGCATGAACGCGAGCGTTGCGCCGTCGGGAGAGATGCGGTAGTGCGCGCGATCCGGGAGACGGAAGAACTCGCGCATCGGGATCTTCATCGGCAGGGCTCCGGTGCGAGGCGACAGCGGCGGCGGCGCCGCAAGCGTGCGATTCTAGAGGATCAGCGCGATCCGCTCCTTGCCGAGCTGGCGGAATCCGAGCCGCGTGCCGCGTCGCCCGCCGCGGCCAGCGGCGTGAGGACCCTGCGGATCGGCTCGGGGACCGCGACGGGCCGGCGCGTCGTGCGGTCGACCCAGACGTGGACGAAACGCCCGGTCCCTGCGGCGTCGTCGTCGCCGCTCCTGAAGAGCCCGATCTCGTAGATGACCGACGAGCGCCCGAGTTGCACGACGCGCAACCCTGCGTCGATCGTCTCGGGGAACGACAGCGCCTTGTGAAACTGGCAGGCAGTCTCGACGACGAGACCGATGCAGGGACCGGAGCGGATGTCGAGGTGGCCCGCCTCGATCAGATGGCGATTCACCGCTGTGTCGAAGTACGAATAGTAGACGACGTTGTTGACGTGGCCGTAGGTGTCGTTGTCCATCCAGCGCGTCGGAATCGCGACAAAGTACGGATAGGCGCGGCGGAACGGTGGAGCGAGACGCGCGCTCATCCGAGGGCCTGATCGACGAGCTCGATCCAGTGCCGCACCGGGAGCGGCGTGCCCGACTGCAGGTGCGAGAGGCAGCCGATGTTGGCGGTCGCGATCACCTGCGGCTGCCCGGCCTCGAGCGCGCGCAGTTTGTTCTCCTTCAGCGTCCTCGCGAGAACCGGCTGCAGCAGCGAATAGGTCCCCGCAGAACCGCAGCAGAGGTGCGCGTCGGCAACCGGAGTCAGCCGGTAGCCGCAGTCCCCGAGAAGCTGCTCGACGACGCCGCGGATTTGCAGGCCGTGTTGCAGCGTGCACGGCGAATGGAACGCCACCGGCAGCCGATCCACGCGGCGCGGATGCAGCGACGACCACGCGTCGCGTACCACCTCCGCGGGATCGCGGGCGAGCTCGACGATGCGGCGGCCCTTCTCGGCGTAGGCGGAATCGCCGGCGAAGAGGTGGCCGTACTCGTGCAGCATCACGCCGCAGCCGCTCGCGGTCACGACGATCGCCTCGACTCCGCGCTCGATCTCCGGCCACCAGGCGTCGACGTTGCGGCGTGCGATCGCTCGCGCTTCGTCGTGGGCGGACAGGTGGTACGAAACGGCGCCGCAACATCCGCCGCCGTCGACGCCGATCGCCGAGATGCCCGCGCGGTCGAGCACACGCGCGGTGGCTGCGTCGGTATCGGGTGCGAGTGCGGGCTGCACGCAGCCCTTCATGATCAGCATCCGCCGTGCGTGCCGCGGCGCGGGCCACGGGCCCGCGGGCCTTGCGTCGGGAACCGACGCCGCGAGGCTCGCGGGAAGCCACGCCTTGAGGTGCCGGCCGAGCGACAGCGCCGCACCGAAGAGCGGCTTCGACAGCAGTCCGCGCCGCAGTGCGGCGCGCTTCGCGTCGGCGAGCGGGCTTCGCGCGACGCGCTCGTCGACGATCCTGCGCCCGATGTCGACGAGACGCCCGTAGCGAACGCCCGAAGGACACGTCGTCTCGCAGTTCCTGCAGGTCAGGCAGCGGTCGAGATGAAGCTGCGTCTTCGCCGTCGGCGCCGCCCCTTCGAGCACCTGCTTCATCAGGTAGATCCGCCCGCGCGGGCTGTCGAGCTCGCCGCCGAGGAGCAGGTAGGTCGGACAGGTCGCGAGGCAGAAGCCGCAGTGCACGCAGGTCCGCACGATCGTCTCGGCTTCCTGCCCCTCCGGGGTTCCGGCGTATTGCGGTGCGAGTCGCGTCTCCATCGATGTCGTCCGTTCGGCGGTCTCGAATCAGAACGCCGGGTGAAGCCGGCCGCGGTTCAGGATGCCGTGCGGATCGAACACGCGCTTCAGCCGCTCGTGCAGCCCGAGGATCGCCGGCGCGAGGGGCTGGAACACGCCTTCGGCCTTGTTCTGCGCGCGATAGAGCGTTGCGTGGCCGCCCTGCGCGGCGGCCCAGCCGCGCAGGCGCGCACCTTCGACGGCTGCGCGCGGCGCAAGCCAGCGCAGCGCGCCACCCCATTCGACGAGCATGTCCCCGCCGAAATCGTCGCCGGGCGCCGTCGAGCGCACCGACAACCGCCACAGCGGCGCCGTGCCTGCGGCGGAGGGCGCGAAGAACGGATGCGTCTGGTCGCGCAGCGTCTGCCACGGCGGCGCGTCGTCGGCCTCGACGCCGCCGATCTCGGCCGCGGCGGCGGCGACGGCGGGGCCGGCTCCGGAGAGCCGCACCCACAGACGCCCGGCAATGTGGCAGGTCGCTGAAATCGGCAGGGGTCGGCCGCCCCACTCGTTGCAGAGGCGAATCGCGTCGGCGGCGTCGCAGTCGATCGTTCGCGTTCGCTCGATGCGCGGCCGCGGCACGCACTTCAGCGAGATTTCGGTCAGCACGCCGAGCGTGCCGAGCGCACCGGTCATCAGACGCGAAACGTCGAAGCCAGCGACGTTCTTGATCACCTGGCCGCCGAACGCGAGCGCCTCGCCGGTACCGTCGACGATGCGCACACCGAGCACGAAATCGCGCGCCGCCCCTGCCGCGGCACGGCGCGGACCCGAGAAGCCGCAGGCGACGACGCCGCCCAGCGTCGCGGCGGGCCCGTGACGCGGCGGCTCGAACGCGAGCATCTGCCCGTGACGGGCGAGTTCGTCCTCGACGTCGGCGAGCTGAGTTCCGGCGCGCGCGGTGACGACGAGCTCGGTCGGCGCGTACGCGACGATTCCGGTGAGCGCACGCGTATCGAGCACGTCGCCATCGAGCGGTCCGCCGTAGAAGTCCTTGCTGCCGCTTCCGCGGATGCACAGGTGCCGGCCGTCGCTCGCCGCAGCGCGCACCGCATCCCGCAAGGCGTCGATCGCGGGCTCGGTCACCTGGCGCGGGCGAGGAGATCTCGATAGACGATGCGTGGCTCGTCGACCTCGATCACTTCGGTTTCGGCGAGGGCGTCGCGCTCCCACTCGCGCAGGAACGGATGCGCCAGCAGCGCCGAGACGTAGTCGCCGGCCGGCCCGGCGAGCGACACGCCGTAGGTCCGGAAGCGGAACGCAACCGGGGCATAGAAACAGTCGGCGATGGAAAACTCGCCATAGAGGAAACGCGCGCTCGCGCCAAAGCGCCGGCGCGCCTCGTCGAAGATCGCTTCGATGCGCGCGATGTCGCGCGAGAGTGCCGGCGACCACGGGCGGACGTCGACGCGCTCGCGAATGCACATCGTCATTTCACGGCGCAGCGCCGCGAAGCCGGCGTGCATTTCGGCGGTGACCGAGCGCGCGTGCGCCCGCGCTGCCTGGTCGGCTGGCCACATCGAAGGCACCCGCTCGGCGAGCGACTCGGCGATCGCGAGCGAATCCCACGCCACGACGTCCCCGTCATGCAGGCATGGCACCAGGCCGGACGGCGAGAACGCAAGGATGCGCGGATTGGGGCCCTCTCCGGTCAGCGACAGCTGCACAGCCTCGAACGGGAGCCCGGAGAGCATCAGGGCCAGCCACCCGCGCAGCGACCACGACGAGTAATTGCGATTGCCGAGATAGAGCTTCATGCGCGCACCGCAACCGGGCCCATGTGCGGGACCGTCTTGCCCGGATTCATGATGTCGAGCGGATCGAGT
>JAICXH010000067.1 GCA_025981645.1 Burkholderiales bacterium | reverse complement strand
GGCGCTGGGGGCGCGGTGCCAGCGCGCGCCGAGGCTGCCGCGGGCACGCCCGTGCGCCCACTCTAAGCCCGGCGACTCGAGCGACAGCATGCCACCGGCAGCGACGGTGTCGGCGATGGCGTTGGACCGGACGGCGAGCGCGACCGCGATCGCCGCGGGGATGCGCGCGTCGACGCGTACCCGCCGTACGCGCGAGCGTGTGGCCTCGACGTCGGCAAAGGGGACGCCGTCCGGCGTCACGAACGTCGCGTCGAGCGCACCGCGGAGCAGGGCGGCGAGCGTCACGTGCCAGCCAAGCGGAAGTCGTGCTGGAGCGCCGGTCGCGACGAGGGTTCCGCGGCCGTTCCACCAGAGGCCCCGCGCATCGGCGATCCGCAGCGCGCCGCCGGTGCGGATCGCGACGAGCGCGTCGACGAGCGTAGCCGGCGCGAGCAGTGCCGCGGCGGCGGCGAGGAGCGCGATCGCGATCGCGTAGCGCCCGATGCGAGCGCGCATCGTCAATGCGTTGCGCGCGGGCGCAGTGCGAGTTCGACGCGTACGCTTTGTCCGTCGGCGAGGCGCGTCAGCACGGCGCGCTCGACGTAAAGGCCGTCGTCATGCGCGAGCGCGCCGAGCGTGCGCACCAGCGCGTCGAAAGGCGCCGAGGCGACGATGAGTTCGACGCTGCCGTCGTCGGCCGACCGCGGTGGAGCGAGCGGAACGAGCCCGTGCCCCGCGAGGGTACGGGCGACGGTCGCCGAAGGCGCGCCGACCTGCGGCGCCGGAGCGGCGCGCGCGAGCGCGTCGTCGATTGCGCGATGGGCACGCGCGACGGAGACCAGCGCTTCCACGCGAGCCGTGTCGGCGCGCGTTCGCGCGACCGCGCCGGAAAGCGGAACGATCACCGCGAAGACGGCGATCGCCGCGACGACGAGCGCAGCGAGCACCACCCACGCCGTACGCTCGCCGGCCCCGCGGCGATACCATGCGTCGACGAGTGTGCCCCTTCCGATCATGAAGCGGCCGGATCGAGCGCCAGGCGCAGCCGCGCACCAGCGGCGACCGGCACGGCGAGCGCGTCGATGCCCGCATCCCTGAGGCGCACGATCAGCGCGTCGAGCGGTTTGCCGGCGATGCCCGCGACGGTCAGTGTCCACGCGCCGTCGGCGTAGGTGGCGTCGGTCACCGTCGCATGCGAGAACGTCGCGAGCGGCGCCGCGGCGCGCGCGAGCAGCGGCAGCGCGTCGGCGGGGGCCTCGCGGCCCGCGCGACGGAGAAGGTCGCGATCATGTCTCGCAAGTGCGCTCGCGACCTCTTCGGCACCGCCGGTCGCGGGGACCTGTGCCTGTCGCGCGAGGGCGGCGAGCGCGCTCGTCGCCTGCCAGCGCTCGATCGCGAGCGCGGTCCATTCGATCGCGAGTCCGGCGATGTGCACGGCGAACGCGGCGGCGACGAGAAGCAGGGGTAGCCGCAGCGTGCGCGGCAGTACTCGTGGCGCGCCGTCGCGCGCCTCCGCATCGCGACGCCCGAAGAGGTCGGGTGCGTCGCGCCATGCATTCGGCGGCGCGTCCTGCCAGCGCCACGTCGGCAGTGACGTAAACGGTACCGCCGACGTGGTGTTCCAACGTGCGATCGTCGCCGGCGCAACGTCGAACGCGACGCCGATCGTTGCCGGCGCAGCGCCGGCATGCCGCGCGAGCGCGAGCGCCACCTCGAGGTCCGGGGGCGGGACATCGGCGGCAGCTCCCGAGGCCACGGCGAAGCTGCTGCCATCGCCGCGGCGCACGAAGCCGCCGGTCGCGCCCGACGCGTACCAGGTCCAACCAGATCTCGCCGGAGCGAGCGCCGCCTCGGGAATCAAGCGGGCGATTCGCGGGATCGCTGCGGTGATGCTCGCGACGAGTGCAGCATCGGCGACTGCCACCAGCGTGGTGCCGTCGGCGCCCGGAGCGGCGGCGATCGCCGATGCCTCGATCGGTGCAGCGAGCTGGTCCTCGATCGCGTAGGCGGCCGCGCGATCGAGCCGTTGGCGCGGCAGCGCCGGTAGCTTCACGGAGACGAGTCGCGCCTGCGCGGCCGGGAGGACGCCCTCGACGCGCTCGGCGGCGGGCCACTGGTCGGATCTCGACGTTCCGTGTCGCAGCGCGCGCCCGTCCGTGGCGACGGCGACCCAGGGGTGCGCGGCGCCCGGGTCGAGGTGGTTGTCGGCGAGGATGCGCAGGATCATGCGGGCGCAGTGTAGCGAATGCTCGGTCGACGCGCTCTCAGTCGACGCGTTGCCAGACGGTCGTCACCGCGCCCTCGCGCACATGCACGAGCGCGCTCGCGTCGGCGAGCGTGTCGCCTTCCTGCGCCCGCACCTCGACGAGGAAGTATTCGCTGCCGACGGCGAAACGCGCGAGGTCGCCGGCCGAGGTGCCTGCCGGCAACCGCGAGTGGAAATCGGCGACCGACGCAAAGGGCCTCGCGCGCCGATCCGCGACGAGCGCGTTGGCTTCGTCGCGGCCGAGACCCTGGAGCGCTGCAGCGAGCAGGGCGGCGGGTGCAGTGTTGACGTTGAGTGGCGTGCGCGGCGGCAGCGCGACGACGTAGGGGGCGAGCCGAGCGAGCGTCGACGCCGGGACGCCGGGAACCGCGGCGAGTTCGTCGGCGACGAGCGGCACGAACGCGCCGTTGCCGGAGTCAGTGGCAAGTGGCTGACGCGACGCTATCCAGTTCGCGATCCTCGGCACCGCGTCGGTGGGCAGATCGAGGCTCGCGGCAAGACGCTCGAAGCCTGCGCGCGTGCCGCTTCCCGGCTCGTCGATCGCGAGGTTGCCGAGGTTGAGGAGACCCTGCGCATCGGTGATGCGGCCCTCGACGCTGCCGCCTTCGATCGGCGTCGGCGGCAGCGGCAGCGCCCATGGATCGTTCAGCGTCACGATCGGCGCAGCGCCGGGCGTCGTCGCGAGAATCTGCCGAGCCCACTTGATACCGGCGCGCGCGAGCGACTGCGCCTGCACCTGATCGCGCCGATGCGCGACCTTCGACGACCACAGCGATTCGTCGGCGAGGAGCGCCGTCGCGACCGCAGCGGTCAACGCGGCCACCAGCATCGCGACGATCAGTGCAAGCCCGCACGAACGACGCGGAGGCGTGGCGCTCATCGCAGCGCGAGGATTCGGTCGATCACGCTGCCGTCGGCCTGCGTAATCTCGATGCGCACGCCGCGCGGGATCGGCGCGTCGCCGGTGACGGGCCACGACGGCGACCAGGCTCCCGCGCGGGTGAGTTGCAGCACGCGGAAACGGCGGATGCCTTGCGCCAGCGTGTAGACCGCCGGCGCGGTGTCTGCCGAGTCGTCGAGCTGCGGCCAGTACAGCACTTCGAGGCGGTCACCCTGCAGCCGATAGCCGACTCGTTGGCCGCCGGCGCCTGGCTCGTCCGGCGCGCTCGCGCCCGCGCGCGAGAACACGAGCACCGTGTCGCCGTTCGCATCGAGCGCAGCCGCCCAGCCGGGGGCGACCGTCGTGACCGCGCCGGCGGCGACGATGCCGGCGTCGGTGCGCAGGTACGCGCCGGCCTCGGTGACCCGCGGAAGCGCCTCGCGCATGTCGCCTTCCATCCGCGCGAGCAGCGCGTCGAGATCCTGCCACCGCCTGCTCTCCGCAGACACGGCCGCCTCGCTGCCGGTAAGCGCGTCGGTCGCGCGCCAGGCGAGCACCGCAACGATGGCAAGGATCGCGATCGCGACAAGCGCCTCGACGAGCGTGAATCCGCCCGGGCTACGGACGCCGTGGCGCATCGCTGGAGGTCCGTTCGGGAACGGTCACGCCGAGGTAGCCGACGAGCCGCGCGAGCGCGTAATCGGGCACCGCCGCCTGCGCAACGACGATTTCGATTCTCCTGAACGCCGGGTTCGGCGTCGACGCGACGTCGGCGCGCCACGCGAACGCGATGCCGGATTCGAGCGCGGTTCCCGCTTGCGTCCCGGGCGGCGGCCACGGGCGCTCGAGCTCGGCCTCGGCGAGGCGGTTCTGCGCGACCCACAGCGCGATGGTGCGCAGCTTCAGCGTCGTCGCACCGTCGGCACTCTGCGCGAGCGCACGCATGCCGGCGGCGAGCGCGACCGCGAGCACGGTGAGAGCGACGAGCACTTCGATCAGGGTGAAGCCGCGGCGCCGTGCCTCGGTGGCGCGCCGCGAAGAGCGGCCGCCGATCGCACCGGCGCATCGGTCGATCATGGCGAAACGCGCACCGGGTCGGCGATGGAGACGCGGTTCAGCGGGTCGGATGTGACCCGCGTGCGCCAGCCTCCGGCGTCGACGGCAAAGGCGAACGGCTCGTTGCGTCCCGACGCGCGAAGCGGGATCACGCTGTCGCCGGCAACCGGACGCCCCGCGTAGTCGAGCGCGCGCACGATCGCCACGCCGGGCAGCGTCCAGGCTCGCAGCGTCCCGTCGTCGGCCTCGAGCCAGCGCGCTCCACCGGGATCGCGGCGCCAGTAGCGGATGCGGCCGCCGTCGGCAGAGACGCCGAGGAGTTCACGGCGCCACTGCGCGCGCCGCGTTGCATGGTCGATGGCGCGAGCGAGCTCACGGGCGTCGCGCAGCGCGATGTCGCGCGGGTCAGGCGCAGCGAGGGCGAAGGTGATTCCGGTCGCGATGCCGACGATCGCGATCACCACCAGGATCTCGATCAGCGTAAACGCGCGCTGCCGCGTACGCATCATCGGCGTTCACAGGTCCCAGGAGCCGATGTCGGCATCGACGCCGGTGCCGCCTGGCTGGCCGTCGGCACCATAGGTGAACACGTCGATGTCGCCTCTGAGCCCAGGATTGAGGTAGTGGTATGGGCGCCCCCAGGGATCGTCGGGCAGCTTTTCGAGGTAACCCCCTGGCTTCCAGTTCGGCGGCATCGGCGGATCGGCCGGCTTGGCGACGAGCGCCTGCAATCCCTGCGATTGTGTCGGGTAGGCGAGGTTGTCGAGCTTATAGAGCTTGAGCGCCTGCCGGATCGCGGCAATGTCGCTCTTTGCGGCGACGATGCGCGCATCGTCGGTGCGCGAAATCACGCTCGGCACGATCAGTGCCGCGAGCACGCCGAGGATCACGATTACCACCATGATCTCGATCAGCGTGAAGCCACGCCACGAGCGGCCGCACGTCGCCGGAAGGGCCCTGCGGTGACGCACGGGTGTCGACATCGGGCCATTATAATCGGCGCAGTGCACCGCGCCCGGGTGCTGCGCGGCACCCGCGACGCGCGCTCGGGGGTGCGCAGGCTCCCCAGACGATGCAAACGCGCACGCTGTTCCGGTTCTCGATCGGTCTTCTTGCGGTCGCCGCGATCGCCGCGGTGGTGATCGCGGTGACGCTCGGGCTCGATGCCTATCGACGCCCGCTCCCGCTGCCGCGCAGTCCTTACGACTTCGAGGTGCCTCCCGGCGCGACGCTCGTGCGCGTCGCGCGCGCACTCGAAGCCGACGGCGTGCTCGCGCATCCGGCCGCGCTGGTCTGGCTCGCGCGCCTGCGCGGAGTCGATCGCGGCATCAAGGCCGGGAGCTACGAGATCGAGCGGGGCATCGATCTGCCGCAGCTTCTCGCCAAGCTCACCCAGGGCGACGTGACGCAGATCGCGGTTACCATCGTCGACGGCATCACGTTCGCGCAGCTTCGCCGCGAGCTGCACGAGGTTCCGCGGCTTGCGGATACGCTCGACGGTCTCTCCGACGCCGACGTCCTCGCGCGCATCGGCGCGTCCGCGTCGAGTCCCGAGGGTCTGTTCTTCCCCGACACGTACTTCGTGCCTGCGGGAAGCAGCGACATGGCGCTCCTCACGCGCGCGCACCGCGCCCTGGTGCGCCGCCTCGACGCCGCGTGGAGCGCGCGCGCGCCCGGGTTGCCATTCGCGACCCCCTACGAAGCGCTGATCCTCGCGTCGATCGTCGAGAAGGAGAGCGGGAGGCGCGCCGATCTGCCGATGATCGCGTCGGTGTTCGTCAATCGGTTGCGCCGCGGCATGCGCCTGCAGACCGATCCGTCGGTAATCTACGGCCTCGGTGCAGCCTTCGACGGCGACCTGAAGAAGCGCGACCTCGAAGCGGACACGCCGTACAACACCTACACGCGAGACGGTCTGCCGCCGACACCGATCGCGCTGCCGTCGCAGTCGTCGATCGACGCTGTCCTCGACCCGCCGCAGACGCCCTATCTCTACTTCGTCGCGCGCGGCGACGGCAGTTCGGAATTCTCGGAGACCCTCGTCATGCACAACCGCGCCGTGTCAAAATATCAAAAGCTTCGCCGCTGAGCGGCGTTCGATCCGCCGATGCCGACTTCGACCCCAGCGCCTGCGCGCGGCCGATTCGTGACCCTCGAAGGGATCGACGGCGCCGGCAAGAGCACCCATGTTCCGGCGATCGCCGGGTTCCTGCGCGGATACGGTCTGCGCGTCGTCACCACGCGCGAGCCGGGTGGCACGCCGGTCGGCGAGGCGCTGCGAGCGGTCGTGCTGAACGAGCGCATGGAGCACGACACCGAGACGCTGCTGATGTTCGCGGCGCGCCGCGAACACATCGTGCGCACGATCGCGCCCGCGCTCGCGCGCGGCGACTGGGTGCTGTGCGATCGCTACACCGATGCCACCTGGGCCTACCAGGGCGGCGGCCACGGGGTTTCGGCTTCGCTGATCGTGGCGCTCGAGCGCGAGGTCGTCGGCGACGTGGTCCCCGACGTGACGCTCCTTTTCGACTTGCCCGAAGCAGTCTCGCGCGAGCGCCGCAGCCGCGCGCGCGTCGAGGACGGCGCCGTCGACAAATTCGAGCGCGAGCCGGATGCGTTCTTCGAGCGTGTTCGCGCCGCCTACCGCGCTCGTGCCGCCGCCGATCCGGGGCGCTTTCGAGTAATCGACGCATCGCGACCGGTTTCGGACATCCGGATCGAGCTCAAGCGCATCGTCGAAGCGATCTGCAGATCCGCATGAACGAGGCCCTTCCCTGGCAGCGCGAGATCGTTGCGCGATGGCTCGCGCGGCGCGACGCGTGGCCGCATGCGCTCGTCGTCACCGGGCGGCCGGGCATCGGCAAGCGCAGCCTCGCGGACACCCTCGCTGCGGCGCTGCTCTGCGAGCGCCCACGCGTCGATGGCACGGCCTGTGGGGAGTGCTCAGGTTGCCGTTACCGCCATGCCGGTCAGCACCCCGACCTCTTTGTCGTCGAGCCGGTGGCCATCGACGACGAAGGCAGCGCAAAGCCGCAGCAGTGGATCGAGGTCGATGCCGTGCGTGCGCTCACCGCATGGTCGCAGATCACGAGCCATCGCGGCGGCGCGCGGGTGGCGCTGATCGATCCCGCCGAGCGGATGAACGCATCGGCCGCCAATGCGCTTCTGAAGACGCTGGAGGAGCCGCCGCCGGGCACCTACGTGATGCTCGTCACCGCGCAGCCGGGGCGGCTGCCGGCGACCGTGCTCAGCCGCTGCCAGCGGCTCGTCGCCCCGCAGCCGTCGGCGGCCGCCTCGCGCGCGTGGCTCGTCGAACACGGCGTCGCCGAGCCGGATACGGCGCTCGCCCGTGCGGGCTTCGCTCCGCTCACTGCGCTGGCCCTCGCCGAGGGCGACCTTCGCGACGAGCGCAACCGATGGCTCGCCGCCTTCGCCGACCCGGCCGGGCTCGCGGTGACGAGTTGGGGCGCGCGCATCGATCAGGCGCCGCGCGAGCAGCGGCGCGAGCGCCTGGTCGCGGTGGTCGAATGGCTCGCCGCGTGGTGCGCGGACCTCGCGCACGTGCGTTTCGGTGCGCCGGTGCGGTTCCACCCGGACCTCGCGCACGAGCTTGCCGCCCTTGCGAAGTCGGTGGCACCCCGGCCGCTGTTTCGCTATCATCGGCGCCTGATGCGAACGCGTGCCGCGCTCGTGCAACCGCTGCAGCCCCGTCTCGTCGCCGAGGCGATGCTGATCGAATACCGGGAGCTCTTCGCAGAATGATGGCCGAGAAGGCTGCGGGCAATGCGGGTGGATCGCCGATGGCGCGGCCGGGCGTGCTCTCGCTCAACATCCGTGAGAAGGCCGCGCTCTACGCGGCGTACATGCCGTTTCTGAAGGGTGGCGGCATCTTCATCCCGACGTCGCGCCCGTACTCGCTCGGCGAAGAGGTGTTCATGCTGCTGTCGCTGATGGATGATCCGAACCGGATCGCCGTTCAGGGCAAGGTCGTGTGGATCACGCCCGATGGCGGCCAGGGCAACCGCACGCAGGGTATCGGCGTGCAGTTCACGCTGGACGAGACCGGCGCGGCCGCGAAAACGACGATCGAGCGCATCCTCGGCGAGCACCTCGCGTCGACGCGCTCGACCCACACCATGTGACTGCGTGCCGGTGAGCGGCCGAATGCCGGCCGTCGCGTCCGGACGGCCGTACGGTGTACGTCGATTCGCACTGCCACCTCGATTTTCCCGATCTGCGCGACGATCTCGCGGAGGTTCTCGCCGCGATGCGCGAGAGCGCCGTCACGCACGCGCTCTGCGTGGCGGTCGAGATGAGCGCGTGGCCGGCCGTGCATGCACTCGCGCACGAACACCAGAACCTCTACGCGACGGTCGGCGTGCACCCCGACTATGCCGACACGGTGGAGCCGACCGTCGCCGCGCTTACTGCGCCCGCGCGCGATCCGCGAATCGTCGCCATCGGCGAAACCGGCCTCGACTACTATCGGGTCGACGGCGATCTCGAGTGGCAGCGTCAGCGCTTTCGCGTGCATATCCGCGCGGCGCGTGAATCCGGCCGGCCGCTCGTCATCCACACGCGCGCTGCCGCTGCCGACACGCTCGCAATCATGCGCGAGGAACGCGCTGCCGAAGCCGGCGGGGTGATGCACTGCTTCACCGAATCGTGGGAGGTCGCCGAGCAGGCGATGGAACTCGGCTTCTATATCTCGTTCTCCGGCATCGTCACGTTCAAGAATGCCGTCGCGCTCAAGGAAACCGCGATGCGAGTCCCGCTCGAGCGGATGCTGATCGAGACCGACAGCCCGTACCTCGCTCCGGTCCCGTGGCGCGGCAAGCGCAACCAGCCGGCGTGGGTGCGGCACGTCGCCGAGGAGATCGCACGCCTGCGCGGAGTCGACGTCGCGATGGTCGCGGCCGCCACGTCGGCCAATTTCTTCCGCCTGTTCGGCCTCGAAGCCGATGCACAGCGCTTGCCCGATGTCCATTGACCGCAACGATCGCGGCGCGACCCGCCGCCGGCTGCTTGCGTGTGCGCTCGGGTTCGTCGGGCTCGCGATCGGCCGGGCGGCATCGGCCGATCTGCTCGCCGATCTTGCCGCCGCAGTCGCCAACGATCGCGTCGACGCCGTGAAGGCGCTGCTCGCGCGCGGGATGGACCCCGATTCGGTCGATCAGGATGGCGAGACGATGCTTTGTATCGCCGCACGCAATGGCTACGCGGCCACGACGATCGCACTGCTCGACGCCCACGCGAAGCCGAATCTCGCGAATCGCTGGGGCGATACGCCGCTGATGCTCGCAGCGCTGAACGGGAGCCTGCCGACGGTTCAGGCACTACAGAGCCGCGGCGCGAAACTGAATCCGGATGGATGGACGCCACTCATCTACGCGGCAACCGGCGGCCACGACGACGTCGTGAATTTCCTGATCGACCATGGCGCGAACCTCGACGCGGAGTCGCCCAACGGGACCACGGCATTGATGATGGCGATCCGCGAGCGCCATCCGGGGACCGCGCGGCTGCTGATCGAGCGGGGCGCGGACGTCACGCACCGCAACCAGAGCGGCGCGACCGCGCTTTCCTGGGCAGCTCGCGGCAACGAGACGGAGCTCGCTCAGCTGCTGCGGCGGGCCGGGGCGGAGCAGTAGCATCGGCGCGGGGTCTCCCGCGCGACGCTCAGGGCTGGTCGTCGGAGTAGTGCGAGGCGTTCGGCGCGGGATCGGCGTCCGGCGCGTCCGGGGTCTCCGGTGCGGGGCGATCGGCCGCCGCAACCGATCGCGGCGATGGCGTCGCACCCGCATTCGCGGTCACGGTCGCGGGTGCATCGGTGCCCGCCGCCCATGCCGTCGAGACGACCTCGGGCATGAGCGCGGGGAGCACGCCGACCAGTCGTCGCGCACCGTCGTAGCGATTCTTCCAGTACGCCGACGACAGCACGGCCACGCCAACCTCGCCGCCACGGCGCGGCGCGTGGATGAACCGGTCGTTGCCGAGGTAGATGCCGACGTGCGAGAACGCCGCGTGGCGCGTGTTGAAGAACACCAGGTCGCCGGGGACAAGCTCGCTGCGCGTCACGCGCTCGCCGAGCGAGGCGAGCCCGCGCGCCGTGCGCGGCAGCGCGACTCCGGTGGTCTGCTGGAACACGTAGCGGATGAGGCCACTGCAGTCGAATCCCTGCGCAGGCGTCGTTCCACCCCAGCGGTAGTCGATGCCGACGAGCGACAGCGCGAACGTCGCAACGGTCTCGGCGCCTCGCAGTGCCTCGGTGGCCGCCGACGACAGCGACGCGCGCGCAAGCTCGGCGAGCGAGCGGTCGGTGGAAGGCTCGCCGGCGACCCCGGCAGCGCTGTGGAGTCCGAGCAAGAGCGCGGCGATGACGACGATGAGGCCGCGGCTCCGGTGCGCAAGGCGAGGTGCCACCGAGCGAATGCAGAGCACTCGCGGGGGCACTGCGGCGGACGAAAAGGTGGGTGCGAGCGCGTTCGGCACCGCGCGATTGTCCACGAATCGGACCTCGACGCAACCCCCGGGACCTCGGCGCGACCCCCGGGACCTCGGCGTGACCCACGGGACCTCAGCGCGGCCCGCGAACTTTCTTTGTCGCGAGGCGCCTGCGCGTCGCCGGGTCGGCGACGAGCGGCCGCGTGATCTCGACGCGGTCTCCATCGACGAGCAGGCGCTCTGCCGTCACGGTGCGTCCGTACAGCGCGCAGACGAGTGGCTCGGCGGGCAGGTCGCTGCGGCCGAGGAGGCCCGACGCAGCGAGCGCGTCGGCCACGCGCGCGCCGGGCGCGAGCTCGAGGGTGACGCAGGTGCTGCCTTCGGGCCCGACCCAGGCGACTTCGACCTTCACCGGCTTGTCCGGGGCAGGGCGTTCTGCGTCTCGGCGCGGCGGACGAACGCGTCGATGAAGGTACGCGCGATATGACCGAACACCGGGCCGACCGCCCGCTCGAGCAGATGCGTCGCGAATTCCCAGGTGAGCTCGAAGTCGACTCGGCAGCCAGCGTCGGTCAGGCGGACGAAGCGCCACTCGCCATGGAGCGCGCGGAACGGCCCGTCGGTCAGCGTAATCACGATGAGTTCGGGCGGGGTGTTGACGTTCTTCGTGGTGAAGTGCGCGCGCACGCCGTGGTAGTCGATGTCGATGCGCGCAGTCTTCGACCGATCGTCGCGCTCGAGCACCTGTGCGCCCGCACACCACGGCAGGAAGCGCGGATACGCCTCGATGTCGTCGACGAGCTCGAACATGCGGGTCGCAGGGTACGGCACCAGCACCGAACGGTTCACCCGCTGCATCGAGCGACCCTTTCGCGCGCGACGGAGCGCGGCCGGCACGCGCACGCCCGCTGCGGGCAAGCCCGGCGTGGCCGGCAGGTAGAATGCGCGGGCGCCGAACGCCGCTTCATTCGCTGCCGCGAGCAGGGCGCGCCCGCGCCGGATTGCGCATCATGACCATCGTCGAGAATCGCAAGGCATTTCACGATTATTTTATCGAGGAACGGTTCGAGGCCGGGATCGCGCTCGAGGGTTGGGAAGTCAAGGCGGTGCGCGGCGGCCGCGCGAACCTCAAGGAAGCCTACGTCGTCGTGAAGGGCGGCGAGTTGATGTTGATCGGCGCGCATGTTTCGCCGCTCGCGACCGCCTCGACGCACGTGCATCCCGACCCGACGCGGACGCGGCGGCTGCTCCTGCATCGCGAGGAGATCAATCGGCTGATCGGCAAGGTTGAGCGGGCGGGCTATACGTTGACGCCGATCGATCTCCACTACACGCGCGGGCGCGTCAAGCTCGCGATCGGGCTCGCGCGCGGCAAAAAGCAGCACGACAAGCGGGCAACGATCCGCGAGCGCGAATGGAACCGCGAGCAGCAGCGCCTCCTTCGCAGTGCGGCGACGGGACGTGGAAGCCGCGTGCGGGGCGACGGCGGATAGGAAGCGACCGCCGAGTCAGCTCGACCGCGCGGCACGCAATGCGCGCGTCGCGATCAGCAGTTTGCGCACCGGCGTCAGCGCGACGCGGCGCTCGAGTACACGAAAGCCGTCGCGCTCGATCTCGTCGAGAAGCACGCGCTGGATCGCTGCGGCGGCGAGCGCCGGAGCCAGCACCCCGCTGTCGCCGGAACCGGCACCGGCGGTCGCTCGCTCGATTCGCGCGCCCGCGCGCGCGGCCTGTAGCGACATCAGTGCAGTGAACGCCGGCGAGCTGTGCCGCGCAACGATCTCGGCAGGGGTAAGCCCGGCACGGGCGAGCTCATCCAGCGGAATGAGCATCCGCCCGGCGCGGGCATCGCTGCCGACGTCGCGAATGATCTCGATCAGCCTCGTCGCGACGGCGAGCTCGCAGGCGCACCCAAGTGTCGCGTCCGCCCGAGCGCCGAGGAGCTTCGCCGACAACGCGCCGAGCGCACCCGCCGTGCGGGCGCAGTGCGCCTCGAGTGCCGCGAAATCGGCGAATGGACGGCGCTCGACACCACGCTGGGCGCCGTCGACCAGGGCTTCGAGCTCGGCGCGCCCGATCGTTCGCGCGACCGCGGTCGACTGCAGCGCGAGGGCGACCGGATGCGCTGGACGGCCCTCGTAGATCGTGGCGATCTCGCCTCGCCACCATGCAAGCTTGACTTGGGCGATGCTGGTGTCCGTTGCATTACCCGCCGCATCGCCGACCTCGCGGCCGAGCGCGTGGAGCGCGGTGATCGCGCGGCGCCGTTCGGCAGGAAGCAGCCGCAGGCAGTAATGGAGCGTGGAGCCGCGGGGGGCGGCGCGCTCGCGACAGTAGTCGTCGGGAGTCATGCGAGACCGTCATCGTGCACCTTCCCGGCCAGGGCCGTCGCGCCTGCGCGAGCGGGGCGAACCGAGGATCGGTCGGTTATACTGACACGCTCGGTGCAGCGTCACCGCGCGGGAGCAGTACGCCCGCGGCTGCGAAAGTGGCGGAACTGGTAGACGCACCAGCCTTAGGAGCTGGCGGGGCGACCCGTGGGGGTTCGACTCCCCCCTTTCGCACCAACACAACGGAACCACAACGAGCGAGGGTTGGCGTCGCATGGAGAGCACAGTCGAAACGCTTGGCGACCTCGAGCGCAGATTGAGCGTCGCCGTTCCGATGGCGGACATCGAGGGCGAAGTCACGAAGCGCCTGTCGAATCTCGCCCGGACGGCGAAGATCGCCGGCTTTCGCCCCGGCAAGGTCCCGGTCAGCATCGTCGCGCGCCAATACGGCCCGCAAATCCGCTCGGACGTCATCTCGGAGGCGGTGCAGTCGCGCTTCAACGAGGCCGTGCAGAAGGAGCGCCTGCGCATCGCCGGCGCGCCGCGCATCGAGCGCGCGACGGGCGCTGCGCCCGATGCGCTCGAATTCTCGGCGGTGTTCGAGGTCTACCCCGAAGTAAAGCTCGGCGATCTGTCGCAGATCGCTGTGCGACGGCCGGTTGCCGAGGTGACCGCAGCTGACATCGAACGCACGATCGAAATCCTGCGCCGCCAGCGTGCGACCTACGAGCCGGTCACGCGCCCTGCGCAGAGTGGCGATCGGGTCCGCGTCGATTTCACCGGCACGATCGATGGTGTCGAGTTCGCGGGCGGCCAGGCGCACGACTTCGCGGTCACCCTCGGCGAGGGCCGCATGCTGCCCGAATTCGACGCTGCGATGACCGGCATGTCGGCGAACGAGCGCAAGACCTTCCCGCTGCATTTTCCCGACGATTACCACGGACGTGAGGTGGCCGGGAAGGATGCCGAGTTCGCGCTGACGATGCTGGCGGTCGAGGAAATCCACTTGCCTGCACTCGATGCCGACTTCGTGCGGACTTTCGGCGTCGCGGGCGGCGAGACCGAAGGTCTGCGCGCCGAGGTCGGCGCCAACCTCAGGCTCGAACTCAAGCGCAAGATCGCCGCCGTCGTGAAGGAGCAGGTGATCGCCGGACTCGCCACGCTCGCCCAATTCCCACTGCCGAGGGCGCTCGTCGAATCCGAGGCCGGGGTACTTCGCGACCGCACGATTGCCGGCATGCGCGATCAGCCAGGCGTGAAGCCCGAGGATCTCGCCGTCGGCATCGATGTGTTCAGGCCGCAGGCCGCGCAGCGCGTCGCGCTCGGGCTGATGATGGCCGAGCTCGTGAAGAACGAGCATCTCGAAGCGCGGCCCGAGCAGGTCAGGGAACTCGTGCACGAGCATGCGCAGTCCTACGAGCAGCCGGAGGCCGTGATACGCTGGCATTACGAGAAGCCCGAGCGCCTCGGCGACTTCGAGGCCGCCGTGCTCGAGCAGAACGTCGTCGACTGGGTCCTCGCACGCGCGTCGGTGACCGACGAGCCGGCGACCTTCGATGCCGTGATGGGGCCGCGCGGCAACGGCTGAACGCGCTGGCAGCACCCGAACGAACCACTGACGAAGGCGGACGATGGAAGAACCGAGAGGGCTGGGCCTGATCCCGATGGTGATCGAGCAGAGCGGACGCGGCGAGCGCGCGTACGACATCTACTCGCGCCTGCTGAAAGAACGCGTCGTATTCCTGGTCGGGCCGGTCAACGAGGCGACGGCGAACCTCGTCGTCGCGCAGATGCTGTTCCTCGAATCCGAGAACCCAGACAAGGACATCCACTTCTACATCAACTCGCCGGGCGGCTCGATCGCGGCGGGATTCGCGATCTACGACACGATGCAGTTCATCAAGCCCGATGTGTCGACGCTGTGCGTCGGGATGGCGGCCTCGATGGGCGCCTTCCTGCTCGCCGCCGGCGCGAAGGGCAAGCGGTATGCGCTGCCCAATTCCGATGTCATGATCCATCAGCCCCTGGGGGGATTCCAGGGCCAGGCATCGGACGTCGAGATCCACGCCAAGTACATCCTCAGCCTTCGCGAGCGGCTGAACCAGCTGATGGCGTTGCATACCGGCAAGCCGGTCGAGCAGGTCGCCCGCGACACCGAGCGTGACAATTTTCTGACCGCCGAGCAGGCCAGGGAGTACGGGCTCGTCGACAAAGTCTTGCAAAAAAGGGCAACTGCCGGGTAGAGTCGATCGCAGGCCCCGCCCGACCGCAGGCACCGACCCAGATGGCAGACAAGACCTCCTCCGGCGACAAGCTTCTCTACTGCTCGTTCTGCGGCAAGAGTCAGCACGAGGTGCGCAAGCTGATCGCCGGGCCGTCGGTGTTCATCTGCGACGAGTGCATCGAGCTCTGCAATGACATCATCCGCGAGGAGGGCTCGGCAGGTGAAGCGGCGCGCGCCGACCGCAGCAAGCTGCCGACGCCGCACGAGATCCGGCAGATCCTCGACCAGTACGTGATCGGGCAGGAACCGGCGAAGAAGATCCTGTCGGTGGCGGTGTACAACCACTACAAGCGCCTCGAGTCGGGCGGCAAGGACGACGACGTCGAACTTGCCAAGTCGAACATCCTGCT
>JAICXH010000036.1 GCA_025981645.1 Burkholderiales bacterium | reverse complement strand
GAAGGTCAGATTGCGGCGGCGCAGAAGGAAGCCGAGCGTTTCGGCACGCTGGTCGACGGACACATTCCGGACCCCGCGTCGATGTTCGAGGACGTCTACGAGACGATGCCCGCGCACCTTGTCGCGCAACGGGCGCAACTCCTCGGCGGACGGTGACGATGAACGACGCGTCGACAATCGGCACGCCGGCCGTCGCGGCTGGCACCACCGCAGACGCGGGGACGACGTCGTCGATGACGATGATCCAGGCGCTGCGCTCGGCGCTCGACGTGATGCTCGCGCGCGACCCCAACGTGGTCGTGTTCGGTGAGGACGTCGGCTATTTCGGCGGCGTCTTCCGCGTCACCGACGGGCTGCAGGCGAAGTACGGAACGTCGCGCGTGTTCGACGCGCCGATCAACGAGGGCGGTATCGTCGGCGTCGCCGTCGGCATGGGCGCCTACGGGCTGCGACCGGTCGCCGAGATCCAGTTCGCCGATTATTTCTACCCGGCGTCCGATCAGATCGTCTCGGAGGCGGCGCGGCTTCGCCATCGCTCGGTCGGCGACTTCACCGCGCCGATCACGTTGCGGATGCCTTGCGGCGGCGGCATCTATGGCGGGCAGACGCACAGCCAGAGTCCCGAGGCGCTGTTTACCCACGTGTGCGGACTGCGCACCGTGATGCCCTGCAACCCGTACGACGCGAAGGGACTCCTGATCGCGTCGATCGAGTGCAACGACCCGGTGATCTTCCTCGAACCGAAGCGCCTCTACAACGGTCCCTTCGACGGTCATCACGATCGGCCGGTCGTGCCGTGGTCGCAGCATCCGCTCGCCCAGGTCCCCGACGGCCACTACGTCGTTCCACTCGAATCGGCACGGATTTTCCGCGAAGGACGCGACGTCACGATCCTCGCCTACGGCACGATGGTGTTCGTGTCCGAAGCGGCCGCGGCCGAGACGGGCATCGACGCGGAGATCATCGACCTGCGCAGCCTGTGGCCCCTCGACCTCGACGCCATCGTCCGCTCGGTCAGGAAGACGCGTCGCTGCGTGGTCGTCCACGAGGCGACGCGCACGAGCGGCTTCGGCGCCGAGCTCGTCGCACTCGTGCAGGAGCACTGCTTCTACCATCTCGAAGCGCCGATCGAACGCGTCACCGGATGGGACACACCCTATCCGCACGCGCAGGAATGGGATTACTTCCCAGGTCCGGCGCGGCTCGGCCGTGCGTTGCGCAGGGCGATGGAGGATTGATGGCCGTCCGCGTGGTCAAGATGCCCGACATTGGCGAGGGGATCGCCGAGGTCGAGCTCGTCGCCTGGCACGTCCGCGAGGGCGATGCCGTGGCCGAAGATCAGCCGCTCGCCGACGTGATGACCGACAAGGCAAGTGTCGAGATTCCGTCGCCGGTGGCAGGCCGGATCGTCGCGCTCGGCGGCGAGATCGGGCAGACGATGGCGGTGGGCTCCGAGCTCGTGCGAATCGCGGTCGGCGAAGATGCCGGCGCCGGGGTCGCGCCGGCGGCAGCGGCCGAAACGCCGCCTCCGGCCACGATCGCCCACGGACCTGCAGGTGAACGTGCACCTGCACCTGCACCTGCACCTGCACCTGTACCTGTTCCTGTACCTACGCCTGCCCGGGCGCCTGCTTCGGTGGGAACGCCCGCCGTCCCGCCGGCACCAGGAGCGGGTCTCCCGACCACCACTTCGTCGCCGGCTGCCGCGCCGGCTGAGCGGCCGATCGCGTCGCCTTCGATCCGGCGCCGTGCGTGGGAGCTCGACGTCGACCTCGCGAAGGTGCACGGAACCGGCGGCGGCGGGCGGATCATGCGCGGCGACCTCGACACCTATGTCGCACAGCGCGGGCCGACCGCTGCGCCGGCGACGATGCATCCGATCGCGAGTCGCGCGGTCTCCGCTGCAATCGGTCGCACTCCAGGCGGCGCATCTACCGCAGAAGGCGGTGACCGCGGTACGGCCGAGATCGAAGCCGTGCGCGTGATCGGACTGCGGCGTCAGATCGCGCAGCGGATGCAGGATTCGAAGCGCCGCATCCCGCACTTCACCTACGTCGAGGAGATCGACGCGACCGACGTCGAGGCGCTGCGCACCGAGCTCAACCTGCGTTACGAGGCGGCGCGCGGGAGGCTCACGCTGCTGCCCTTTCTCGCGCGCGCGATCGTGCTCGCGGTCCGCGAATTTCCACAAGTGAATGCGCGTTACGACGACGACGCGGGCGTCGTGAACCGCCATCGTGCGGTCCACCTCGGCATCGCGACGCAGACTGTGAACGGACTGCTCGTTCCGGTCGTTCACGACGCCCACGCGCTGGATCTGTGGCAGACCGCCCGCGAAGTGGCGCGTCTCGCCGAGCGCGCGCGCAGCGGGCACGCGACGCGCGACGAACTCACCGGTTCGACGATCACCGTCACCAGTCTTGGTGCGCTCGGCGGCATCGTCTCGACCCCGGTGATCAATCCGCCGGAGGTCGCCGTAATCGGCGTCAACCGTATCGTCGAGCGGCCGGTGATCCGTGCCGGCGGGATCGTCGCGAGGAAGACGATGAACCTCTCATCGTCGTTCGACCACCGTGTCGTCGACGGCGCTGACGCGGCGCGCTTCATCCAGGCGGTGCGCGCAAGGCTCGAGGTACCAGCACTGCTGTTCCTCGAAGCCGGCGCCTGAGTCGCGTGCGATGGCGCTGCCAGCGTTCTTTGCTCAGGTGCCGCGGATCGTGGTGCGCGATCCGCTCGCCTTGTTCCTCGGTGCTTCCGACGATGGGTTGATCGAATACGGTTATGCCGATGCCGTGCGCCTCGCCGGGCATTCGTGTCCGACCGTGGCCGGCGCCTACCTGATGGCGCGCGCAGCAGTTCGCGCGCTGTACGCCGATGCACCGGCCGAGCGCGGCAGCATCGTCGTGACGATGAGCGGAGCAGAAGCCGAGGGCACCACCGGTGTCACCGCCCAGGTGTTCACGCTGCTCACCGGCGCGGTGGCCGCAGGCGGGTTCCACGGAATTGGCGGTCGCTTCGTTCGCCGTGGTCTGCTGCGCTACGACGGTGGCGACCCGACCAGCGTCGCGAGCTTTCGGCGCAGCGACTCGGGCGACTCGGTATACGTGTCGATGGATCTTTCCGACGTTTCGCCGGCACCAGACCTCCGTATGCTGATCGGGAGGGCGCTGGCGCCCGATGCCAGTGCTGACGAGCGCAAGGCGTTCGCTTCGGCTTGGCAGGATCGCGTGCGCCGGCTGCTGCTCGAGCACGCCGACGACCCAGCCGTGATCCGCGTCGAGCGGCGGACGTAATCGCCAGGCGATGCATTGCCGTTAAAGTCGCGCTGGCGCTTGCGCCGCCAGGAACGCGGCGGTGCGTACTCGCATCTATTGTGCCGGTATGACCGCATCGGCCCATTCCGGAACCCGCGAAGCATCCCCCATGGTGACGAGAGCAACCGATTCCGCCGAGGCGCCGCTCGACCGCAGGGCGCGATCGTCGCGATGAAGACGGCGATCGTCCTCAGCGGAGGTGGCAGTCTCGGCGCCGTGCAGGTCGGCATGCTGCAGTCGCTCGCCCGCATGAACTTCCTTCCGGACATGGTGATCGGCGCGTCGGTCGGCGCGCTCAACGGAGCGTTCTTCGCCGACGACCCGACTCCAGCGGGTGCCGACCGGCTCGCGGAGCTCTGGCGCGGCCTGCGGCGCGACGATGTCTTTCCGCTGACCGTGCTCGCCGGCGTGAAAGCGCTCGTCCTCGGTCGCGATCACCTGGTGGAATCAGCCGCACTGCGCACAATCGCGCGCCGTGCGCTGCGGATGCGCCGGATCGAGGAAGCTCGAATCCCGCTGCACATCGTGGCGACCGACGTCCTGAGCGGCGACGAGGTCCTGCTGTCGTCGGGCGACGTCGAGACCGCCCTGATGGCGAGCACGGCCATCCCCGTCGTGTTCCCGCAGGTGGAGCTGGCTGGCCGTCATCTGTTCGACGGCGGCGTCGCCAACAGCACGCCGATCGCCAGTGCGATCGCATGCGGCGCCGAGCGCATCGTCGTGCTGCCCACCGGCGTGAGCTGTGCGATGCGGGAGCCGCCGCGGAACATGGCGGCGCTCGCGCTCCATGTGCTGGGCCTGCAGAGCATGCGGCAGATCGACCGCGATGTCGAGCGCTTCGCCTTGCAGGCGCAGATCACGATCGTGCCGCCGCTGTGCCCGCTCTCCGTATCGATGTTCGACTTCTCGCAGACGGCGTCGCTGATCGAACGCGCGGCCGCGCAGACACGCGCGTGGCTCGCCGCGCAGGGACTCGAGCGCACGGGCCCGCTGCACGTGCCGCTCGCCCATCACGATCGCGCCGCAGCGTCCGCCCCGATCGAGTTGCCCGGCCCGCTGCAGCAAGCACCTCGCATCGCCGCCTGACGGCGACCCATTCCTGCCAACCCATCGTGAGCAGCACCCAATGACCGCCGGTATCGCCACCCCGCTCTTCCGCAAGCACGGCGCATCTCCCCCGATGTCGACGTCCAGACGCGTGCGCGAGCGCTTGGTCGAGGCGGGCCACCGCTTCCACGCCAACGACAACATCGCCGAGTTCCTCCACCCCGGCGAACTCGACGAGCTGCGTGCCGAGGTCGAGGCTCGCATGCACGAGGTCCTCGACGCGCTGGTGATCGACACCAAGGGCGACCACAACACCATCGAGACCGCCCGCCGCGTCGCGAAGATGTTCGTCGACGAGGTGTTCCACGGGCGCTACGAGGACGCGCCGGCGGTCACGAGCTTCCCGAACGTTGCGCACCTGAACGAGCTGATGATCGTCGGCCCGGTCACCGTGCGCAGCGCATGCTCGCACCACTTCTGTCCGATCATCGGCAAGGTCTGGATCGGTGTCCTGCCGAACGCGGCCTCGGAGCTCATCGGCCTGTCGAAATACGCGCGGCTGTGTGACTGGGTCATGAGCCGGCCGCAGATCCAGGAGGAGGCGGTCGTCATGCTGGCCGACGAGATCGAGGGCAGGATCAACCCCGATGGCCTGGCGGTCGTGATCGAGGCCAGCCACTTCTGCATGCACTGGCGCGGCGTCAAGGACGACCAGCCGCTGATGACCAATTCGGTGATGCGCGGCGCCTTCCTGCAGGATGCCACCTTGCGGCGCGAGTTCCTCGATCTGCTGAAGCGCGGCGTCGGCTGAACGCGCGCGGACTGGAGGCGTCTCGGGTACGTGCGCAGGTACGTCCGCCGGCGCCTCTTCCGGAAGCCGGGGTAATCTATCGGCTGTCGGAACGCGAGCGGAGGCCCACGTGCAGGCACGCACCATTCACGCGGCGGTCGTCCAGGCAGGCAGCATCCCGTTCGACACCGCGGCCACGCTGGACAAGGCCATCGGGCTCGTCGCGCGCTGCGCCGAGCGCGCCGTCGAACTCGCGGTGTTTCCCGAGGCGTTCATCGGCGGCTACCCGAAGGGCATCACCTTCGGCTCGGTGGTCGGTGCGCGCCGCCCCGAGGGCCGCGAGTGGTTCGCGCGCTACGCGGCGAGCGCGGTCGCCGTACCCGGACCCGAGACCGAGGCACTCGGCAAGGCCTGTGCGCACGCTCGGCTGCACCTGGTGATTGGGGTGATCGAACGCGACGGCGGAACACTCTACTGCACCGCGCTCTTCTTCGGCGCCGATGGCGCACTGCTCGGCCAGCACCGCAAGCTGATGCCCACCGCGTCCGAACGGCTGATATGGGGCTATGGCGACGGCTCGACGCTGCCGGTGTTCGACACGCCGCACGGGCGCCTCGGCGCAGTGATCTGCTGGGAGAACTACATGCCGATGCTGCGCATGGCGATGTACGCGAAGAACGTCCAGCTCTACTGCGCCCCGACCGCCGACGATCGCGACACCTGGCTGCCGTCGATGCAGATGGTCGCGCTCGAGGGACGCTGCTTCGTGCTGTCCTCCTGCCAGTACGTCACGCGAGGCGCCTACCCCGCCGACTATCCGTGCGAATTGTCGAACGATCCGGCCTTCGTGCTGATGCGCGGTGGATCGTGCATCGTCGCGCCGATGGGCCGCGTGCTCGTCGCGCCGCACTTCGACGGCGAGACGATCCTCGAAGCCGAGCTCGATCCGCAAGACATCTCGCGCGGCAAGTACGACTTCGACGTCGCCGGGCACTACGCGCGCCCCGACGTGTTCCGCCTGTCGGTGAACGAAGCCGCGCAGCCGCCGGTGGCATTCGGCGGACGCGACGTTGACTGAGCCCTGACTCCGACTGCTCCGCCCGTCACGCATCGTGTTCGTGTTCAGACTCCTCGGCGGAGTGCTCGCGTTGCTCTTCCGGTTCTGAGGGCGCCATGGCGAGGATGAGCGATGGGAGCGGCAGAAGATGGCCTCCCGCCGAGCTCTGGGCGCTGAGCCTGGGGATCGTCGGGTTCGCCGCGGGCTTCTTCGGCCCGATCGCCCTCAACCCCGATGCGAACCAGGGGCCGCTCCTCGGCATCTTCGTGACCGGCCCCGGCGGCCTTTTGGGGGGCTTCGTGCTGGGCGCGCTGTTTCGAGCGCTCCCAATCACCAACGTGCGACGCGTGCAGGCGCTGGTCACCGCAAACGCGGCATTGCTGCTCGGCACGCTGTACTTGTGCCTGCCGCAACCGGCGCCCTACGGGCTCGTCATTCAGGGGACGCTCGCACGGTGCCAGTCGCTGGAGGAAGTCAGCCCGGAAGCCATTCCCTACTGGCAGGATCGAATCGCCGCGGCTTCGTGGGCCAAAGCTCGCGACGGCTGGCGGGGCACCGCGGAGACGCAGCGCAATTTCGCGAGCGACGACGGCGCATCGTGCGCGAAGTACGCCGCCGGACTGCCGACGCTCTTCGTTCGGTACCGCCAATCGTCCGCCGTGTGGCCACCCGACGATCTCCCGGGCCTGCTGAATCTCGCGCGGATCGAGCGTGCGACCGAGCAGTATCTGACGATGACGAACTAGCCTGGCGGAAGGCCGGGGCGCTCGAGCGTGAGCAGCCGCCGCTTGCGCGCGAGCCCACCGCCGTAACCGGTGAGGCTCCCGTCGCTGCCGATGACGCGGTGGCACGGGACGATCACGCTGATCTTGTTGCGACCGGTGGCTGCGGCGACGGCGCGGATCGCGCTCGGGCGCCCGATCTGCCGCGCTACCTGCGCGTAGCTTCGCGTCTCGCCGTACGGAATCTCGAGCAGCGCGCGCCAGACCGCGATCTGAAAGGGTGTCCCGACGAAGTCGAGTGGAATATCGAACGAACGGCGTCGGCCGGCGAAGTACTCGGCGAGCTCGTCACCGAGACGCCCGGTCAACGCGCCGGCATCCGCGCGCGGCGGACCGCCGCGCGCCGCCTCGACCTGCTCCCGCTCATGGGCGAGACCACGCGTGCCGCGCTCGAATTCGAGCAGGCACAACCCACGTTCGGACAGCAGCGCGGTCATGTCGCCCAATGGCGTGGGATAGGTGTGGCGGATCAGCGGCATGGCGCAGTGTGCACTCCCGGAATGCTTCAACCGTCGTCTCCGTTCGGCGTCTCGCCGCGGCCGTCGCCTCCGCCGATGCGATCACGCTGCATCGCCGCACGCATCAGCAGCATGAACGTGACCGGTGTCGTGAGCGTCACGAATACGCCGATCGCGATCTCGTGCAGCACTGGCCTCGACTCGAGCGCGGAAAACAGCACGATCGACGCGAGCAGCACGCATCCTGAACCGAGCGTCGAACCCATCGTCGGCGCATGGACACGCTCGTAGAAGGTCTTCAGGCGCAGCAGGCCGAGTGCGCCGACCAGCGTGAGTGCCGCCCCGGCGACAACCAGCATCGCGGTGATCAAGGCGACGGCGAGCCCCGGATCGTTGACCCCGGTCATCAGCGTGCCTCCGCGGAATGCTTCACTCGATCACCTCGCCACGCAGCAGGAACTTGGCGAGCGCCGCAGTAGCGACGAAGCCCAGCGTGCCGATCACCAGCGCCGCGTCGAAGAAATGCGCGTTGCCTCCGCGCATGCCGATCGTCAGCAGCACCAGCATGGCACTGACATAGAGCGTGTCGAGCGCGAGCACCCGGTCCTCCGCGCGCGGACCGCGCAGCAGCCGGATCGCGGCACAAGCCATGGCGAGCGTCAACATGGCATGGGCGAGCAGCAGACTCCCGGACAACAGCATCATGCTCATTCGAAGATCTTCCTCAGTCGGGCTTCGTAGCGATCCTTGACGATCCGAATCCAGGCCGCCTCGTCGATCAGGTCCAGGATGTGCAAGGTGAGGATGCTGCCTTCGGCATCGTAGCGCGCCCACGAGGTGCCCGGCGTCGCGGTGACGATGCAGGCGAGCGTGGCGAGGGCCAGCGGATCGCGCAGTTCGATCGGAATGTCGAGAAATCCCGCGGTCCGGGCGCGCGCACCCGGACCGAGGACGATGCGCGCCACGGCGGCGTTCGAGCGCACGATGTCGATCGCCACATCGGCCAGCAGTCGCACCGCAACCGCGGCACGCCGCCATGGACCGCGACGGGTGGCGCGCGGCGCCTCCAGCAGCCGGTACCCGTGGCAGATGACGAAAGCGAACAGCGCTCCGAGCAAAAGATGACCGACCGACATCGTCTGGTTCAGCAGCAGCCACAGCGCGGTGAGCGAAAGCCACAGCCACGGAAACGGCAGCCAGCGCCTCATCGAAGCACTTCGTCGATGTAACCGCCGGGCGCGTGCAGGACCTGCGCCGCGGCGTCGAGATAGCGCATCGCCGCACCGGCTTCAAACGCGAGCGCGACGCCAACTCCGAGCAGCATCAGGATCGGCAGGATTTCGAGCACGCTGACGCGCGCGGACATCGGCTGTTCGGGCGCCCAGAAGATCCGCACGCCGGTCCGGCCGGCAGCCACCACGGTCGCCAGTCCGGAGAACATCAGCAGCGCCAGCAGCATCCACGACGACGACGCGATCGGCTGCGGCCGTAGCAATGCATCGAGCATCGCGAGCTTGGCGACGAAGCCCGGCAGGGGCGGGAGGCCAGCCAGCAGCAGGGCGCAGGCGACGAACGACAGTCCCAGCACCGCCCAGGTGGCGGGGATCACGACGCCGATCTCCTCTCGCTCCTCACGCTCCGGGCTGCCGAAGGCCTCCGCCGTGATCGCCAGCATGTCGGCGCCGGGAGCGCGGCCGCGCTCGATCAGCTCGATCAGCAGGAAGAGTGCACTCACGCCCAGCGTCGATGCGACGAGGTAGTACAACGCCGCGCCGCTCACTGCCGCCTGTCCGGCGCCGACCGCCGCGAGCACCGTGCCGCATGAGGCGATCAAGCTGAAGGCGGCCAGCCGCGACAACTCCTGCGCGCCGAACACGCCGATGGCGCCGAACGCCAGCGTCAGCAGTCCGCCGATCGTCAGACAGTCTCGCGCGAATCCCGCCGACTCGCCGCCTGCCGGGCCGAAAAACAGAAGCAACACCCGCAGCACTGCGTAGATGCCGACCTTCGTCAGTATCGCGAAAAGCGCGGCCACGGGTGCGCAGGCCGCGCCGTAACTGCGCGGCAGCCAGAAGCACAGCGGCCACGTCCCAGCCTTGACGAGGAAGGCTACGGCGAGAATGGCCGCGCCGGCTTCGACGAGACCGCGGTCGGCAGCCGCGACGGCCGGGATGTGTGCGCCGAGATCGGCGAGATTGAGCGTCCCGGTGACGCCGTAGATCAGCGCCGCGCCGATCAGGAACAGCAGCGATGCGGTCAGGTTGACGACGATGTAGTGCAGGCTCGCCTGCACGCGCGCCGCTCCGGAACCATGCAGCGCCAGGCCGTAGGACGCCGCGAGCAGGACCTCGAAGAAGACGAACAGATTGAACAGGTCGCCTGTCAGGAAGGCACCGTTGACGCCCATTAGCAGGATCTGCAGCAGGCTGTGGAAGCGCGGGCCGGCGCGGTCCCAGCGCGCGCACGCGAACAGGAACGCCGCGAGCCCCAGCACGGTCGCCAGCAGGACCATCACCGCCGACAGCCGGTCGGCCACCAGCACGATGCCGAATGGCGCGGGCCAACCGCCGACGCGGTAGACGAGCGGCGCGCCCTCACCTGCCGCCTGCACTAATGCCAGCGCAGCAACGAGCAGCGCCACCAGGCACGCGAAGGCAATCGTCCGCTTCAGCGCACGGCGCTGCTCGTCGATCGCCAGCAGAACTGCCGCCGCGACGAGCGGCAGCACCACCGGCACGACGACGAGATGCTGAGGCCAGGCGTTCATCGCTCGTCCTCGCGCCCGTCCACATGGTCGGTGCCGGCGAGGCCGCGGGCCGCCAGCAGCACCACAAGGAGCAATGCAGTCATCGCAAAGCTGATCACGATGGCGGTCAGCACCAGCGCCTGCGGCAGCGGATCGGCCAGCAGGGATGGGTCGGGCGGCGGACCGGCAGGCACGATCGGCGCGGCGTGGCTGCGCAGGCCGCCCATGCAGAAGATGAACAGGTTCACGGCGTAGGAAAGGAGCGACAAGCCCATGACGACCTGGAAGCTGCGCGGCCGCAGCAGCAGCCATGTTCCGCAGGCGGCGAGCACACCGATTGCGAGTGCCAGGACGAGTTCGTACATGGCGAGCCGTCAGAGGCTGCGCTGCTGGCGATCGCCGCGCAGCGACTGGTGCGCGAGCGCGATCAGCATGAGGAGCGTCGCACCGAGCACGAGCGCGAAGATGCCGACGTCGAACAGGAAGGCGCTCGCCAGCTCCAGTTCGCCCAGCCACGGAAGGCGCAGATGGAGCACGTGCGACGTCAGGAAGGGATGCGCGAACAGCCAGGCACCCGCGCCGGTGGCTGCCGCCAGCAGCAGCCCGAAGGCCATCCATCGGATCGGCCGGACATCGAGCCGCGCCTCGAGCCAGCGGGTGCCGCCGGCCATGTACTGCACGATGAAGCCGATGGCCAGACTGAGGCCGGCGACAAAGCCGCCGCCGGGAAGATTGTGACCGCGCATCAGGAGGTACAACGCCAGCAGCGCGGTGACCGGGAACATCAGCCGCATGATGACGCCTGGTACGCGCAGGTCGTTCGCAGCATCCGCCGGCGTGTGGATCCGCTGCTGCGGCGGCGGTGTCGCGCTCTCCGGTACCGGGCGGAAGCGGCGCAACAGCGAGTACAGCGCCACCCCAGCCACGGCGAGCACGGTGATTTCGCCAAGCGTGTCGAAGCCGCGGAAGTCGACCAGTATCACGTTGACGACGTTAGTGCCGCCGCCCTCGCTGTAGGCGCGCGCGACGAAGAAGCGCGAGATGCTGTCCGCGAGCGGCCGCGTCATCGCCGCGTAAGCCAGCGCCGCCAGTCCGCCACCCACCGCTGCCGCCAGCGCGAAATCCAGCGCGCGCCGGGGCAAGGCGGCCAGCGCGCCGGCCCACGTCGGCACGAAGGGAACGCGCTTCGGCAGCCAACGCAACCCGAGCAGCAGCAGCACCGTCGTGACGACCTCGACGAGCAGTTGCGTCAGGGCGAGATCGGGGGCCGAGAACCAGACGAAGGTGATGCATGTGACGAGCCCGGCTCCGCCGGCGAGCATTACCGCAGCCAGACGATGGAACTTCGCCTCGATCGCCGCAGCCAGCGCGCAGGCCCCGCCGATCAGCCAGGTCAGCGCGAACAGCCAGTCGTATCCAGCCGCATCGACCGGTGCGTCAGCCGTGCCCGGCGACCATCCGTGGCGCAGAACCGGCACCGCCGCGGCGACGATCGCGACGCCGACGATCCAGCGCAGCTGCGGCTGCAGCCGCCGCGTGCCGAGCCAGCGCTCGAGCCGGGGGGCGCCGCGCCGTGCCGCGTCGATGCTGCGCTCGAACACAATGCGGCCATCCACCGGCGGCAGCAGCGGGACGCGATCGACGCCACTGGCCAGCCGCCCGCGCAGCAACCGATAGAGCAGGATGCCGCCCGCGAGTGCGCCGGCGCTCATCGCCAGAGGAATGTTGAAGCCATGCCAGAGCGCCAGTTCGAATGGCGGCGTGGCAGCGCCGAGTACCGCCCGCACCGCGGTGTCGAGCAGCGGCCGCACCGTCAGGTTGGGGACGACCCCGACCACGAAGCAGGTCAGCACGAGCAACTCGATTGGGAAGCGCATCCAGCGCGGCGGCTCGTGCGGCGTGCGCGGCAGGCCAACCGGAGGCGGACCGAAGAACGCGCCGATGATGAATCTCAGCGAATAGGCGACGCCGAAGGCACCGGCGCCGATCGCCACCCATGGCAGCGCGCGATCGAGAAACGGCAGCGGTCCGCTGACGCCCAACGCTTCGGCGAAGAACATCTCCTTCGACAGGAAGCCGTTGAGCAGCGGCACGCCGGCCATAGCCGACGCTGCCACGATTGCGGCGGTAGCCGTGATCGGCATGTAATTGAACAGTCCTGACAGACGCCGGATGTCGCGCGCGCCCGTCTCGTGCTCGATGATCCCGGCGGCCATGAACAGCGATGCCTTGAAGGTTGCGTGATTCAACATGTGGAAGATCGCCGCAACGGCCGCGAGCGGGCTGTTGAGGCCCAGCAGCACGGTGATGAGACCGAGGTGACTGATTGTCGAGTAGGCGAGCAGCCCCTTCAGGTCTTGCTGAAAGATTGCGATGAATGCACCGAGGACGAAGGTAACCAGTCCGGCGAGGCCCACGGTCGCCATCCAGGCATCGGTGCCTGCAAGCGCGGGCCACAAGCGCGCCAGCAGGAACACGCCAAGCTTCACCATGGCAGCCGAATGCAGGTACGCCGACACCGGCGTCGGTGCGGCCATCGCGTGCGGCAACCAGAAATGGAACGGAAACTGGGCGCTCTTCGTCAGCGCGCCGACCACGATCAGCATCATCGCCGGCACGTACAGCGGGCTCGAACGGATCAATCCGCCGGAGTCGAGCACCACGTCGAGGTCATAGCTGCCGACGATGCGGCCGAGCAGCAGCACGCCGGCGAACAGCGCGAGCCCCCCCGCCGACGTGACGATCAGCGCCATCCGTGCGCCCTGACGCGCGGCGGGATTGTGATGCCAGTACCCGATCAACAGAAACGAGAAAAGGCTCGTCAACTCCCAGAACATGACGAACTGGATCAGGTTGCCCGCGAGCACCACCCCGAGCATGCAGGCCATGAACGCGAGAAAAAGCGCGAAGAAGCGCGGAAGCGGGTCGCGTGCCGACATGTAGTATCGCGCGTAGAGAACGACCAGAAAGCCGATGCCCGCGATCAGCAGCGAGAACATCCACGCGAAACCGTCCATCCGCAGCGAGAACGACAGTCCGAGCGCCGGCATCCAATCGATGGCGAACCGCACCACCGCGCCGTGCGACACCTGAGGATAGAGGCCGAGAATGAGCGCAAGAGCGACCAGCGAGCAGGTCGCGGCCAGCCAGGCCTCCGCATTGCGGGCATTGACACGAAAGAAGAGCGCGACGATGGCGCCTGCAACGGGCAGCGCGACGAGCAATGGCAGCAGCGACGGACCCAGCATTCCGGGCTACCGGGGATCGTCTCGCCTGCGGGCGTTTATCGACCGGCATGCCTCGTCCGTGACGGCCGCGGTCATGACGACGAACTCCGTCCGGCGCACCACGAGTGCGCCTGCGGCGATCGTAGTCCGGACAACGCGGTTGCGTGCCATTGCCTCACGATCGAGTAGCGGATTGCCCATCGGGTGATTGCCGGGCGGATAGGATAGCCCGGCCACGACCACCGCGGGCAAGTCCCCGTCTCGACGCGAGGCGCCGTCAGCGGCTACCCGTGTTTATGCGATTCTTGCGGGAGCCGGCGACGTCGAGGTTCGAAATGTGATGTGCCCGAAGGTCGCAAACCTGTCAGCGCTCCAACATTCATTCTTGCGGGTGATACCGTCATGCCGATGCCGACCATTCCTCGCCGCCCCGCGCGGTACGACAAGAAAGTAGCGCTTGTGCTGCAGGGAGGCGGCGCGCTGGGCAGCTACCAGGCAGGCGTCTATGCAGCACTGGCGCGATCGTCTTACCTGCCAGACTGGGTCGCGGGCATCTCGATCGGAGCGATCAATGCCGCGCTCATTGCCGGCAATCCACCGGAGAAGCGCGTAGATCGGCTGAAAACTTTCTGGGAGCGCATCACCGCGCCACCCGCGCTGTGGCCGCTGTGGGCGGACGAGACAATGGCCACGTTCGTGGGCGGCCGGCGTGGGATCGGCGCAATGAATGCGCTGATGTTCGGTCAACCGGGGTTCTTCCGCCCGCGCAGTGCGGCGGAATGGGTCGCCGGTGCGCACCCGACGAGCTTCTACGATACGTCGACGCTGAAGCGAACGCTCGAGGAATTGATCGACTTCGACCGCATCAACGCGGGAGAAATGCGCTTCTCGATCGGAGCAGTCAACGTCGGCACGGGTAACTTCGTCACCTTCGACAACGCGAATATCGCCATCAGGCCCGAGCACGTGATGGCGAGCGGCGCCCTGCCACCCGGGTTCCCCGCGGTCGAGATCGACGGCAAGCACTATTGGGATGGAGGGCTCGTTCTGAACACGCCTTCCCATCACGTGCTGACTGCGGTGCCTCGGCGCTCACGCATCACTTTCCAGGTCGATTTGTTCCCGGCACGCGGGCCGCTGCCGTCCAGCCTCGAGGACGTGGCCGAGCGCGCGAAGGACATCCGCTACAGCAGCCGCACCCGTACCGTGACGAACATGCTCCGCCAGATGCACGACGTGCGGCACAACGTCAACTCGCTTCTGGAGAAACTGCCGGCGACGCTGAGGGAGCTTCCGGAAGCGAAGTTCCTGCATGAGTTCGGCTGCGTCACGACAATGGATCTCGTCCAGCTCATCTACCGTCCGGAGCGGCCACAGGGGCCGACCAAGGACATCGAGTTCAGCCGTTCCACGATGGAGGAGCGCTGGGCGCAGGGACTTTCGGATGCGACGACAACGCTCATCGCCTCGCCGTGGCTCGCACCAGCGCCTCCAGAAGTCGGATTGCGGACTTTCGACGTACTCGCGGGAGATGTGAATCCCACGAAGCCGCCGATGCGCGACAATGACCGAGCCGGACTCGAAGGCAACGAGAGCGCCGTCGGGACGTCGCGTGCCTCGCCTCGCAGTTCACCGACGCCAACGTAACACTCCATCCGCGACCGGCGTCGACTGCTAACGACACGTTTTCACGACGGGTCCTCTCCGATACGCCGCCGGTGCCTCATTCCCACTCGATCGTCGCCGGAGGCTTGCTCGAGACGTCGTAGACCACGCGGTTGATGCCGCGTACCTCGTTGGTGATGCGGCTCGACACGCGCGCGAGGAGCTCGTGCGGCAGCGGCGCCCAGTGGGCGGTCATGAAATCGGTCGTCTGCACGGCGCGCAGCGCGATCGCGTGTTCGTAGGTCCTGCCGTCGCCCATCACGCCGACCGAGCGCACCGGCAGGAACACGGCGAAGGCCTGCGCAACGGCGTCGTACCACGACCGTCCGGAGGCGTCGTTCGCCGCGCGCAGCTCGTCGATGAAGATCGCGTCGGCGCGGCGCAGGAGCTCGGCCCACTCGCGCCGCACTTCGCCGAGCATGCGCACGCCGAGCCCGGGGCCGGGAAACGGGTGCCTGAACACCATGCGGTGCGGCAGTCCGAGCGCCTGACCGAGCGCGCGCACCTCATCCTTGAAGAGCTCGCGAAGCGGCTCGAGGAGCTTCAAGTTCAGCGTCTCCGGAAGCCCCCCGACGTTGTGGTGCGACTTGATCGTGTGCGCCTTGGTGCCCTTCGCCGAGGCCGACTCGATGACGTCGGGGTAGATCGTCCCCTGCGCGAGCCACTTGACGGCCGTGAGCTTCGCCGCCTCCCGCTGGAACACCTCGACGAACAGTCGGCCGATCGTCTTGCGCTTCGTCTCGGGGTCACTGACTCCGGCGAGCGCCGCGAAGAACTCGGCACCCGCGTCGACCCGAACGACGCGTACGCCGAGATGCGACGCAAAGGTATCCATCACCTCGTCGGCCTCGTTCTGGCGCAAGAGGCCGTGGTCGACGAACACGCAGACGAGCCGGTCGCCGATCGCGCGATGAATGAGCGCCGCGGCGACCGACGAGTCGACGCCGCCGGAAAGCCCGAGCAGCACCTCGTCGTCGCCGACGCGTTCGCGGATCGCGGCGATCGCCTCGGGCGCGTAGTCGCGCATGTCCCAGTCGGCGCCACAGCAGCAGATCTCGTGCGCGAAGCGCGCGAGGATCGATGTCCCCTGCGGGGTATGTGCGACCTCGGGGTGGAACTGCAGGCCGTAGTAGCGGCGCTTCTCGTCGGCCATCGCGGCGATCTCGCAGGCCGACGACGAGCCGGCAAGCGCGAACCCCGGTGGCATGGCGACGACCTTGTCGCCGTGGCTCATCCACACGTCGAGCAGCCCGTGCCCTTCGCCGTTCGTCCGGTCCTCGACGCTGCGCAGCAGCGCCGTGTGCCCGCGCGCACGCACCTCGGCGTGCCCGAACTCGCGCACCTGTCCCGCCTCGACGCGCCCGCCGAGCTCGACCGCCATCGTCTGCATGCCGTAGCAGATGCCGAGCACCGGCACGGCGCTCTCCCACACCGCGGACGGCGCGCGCGGCGACCCGGCTTCGGTGACGCTCGAAGGCCCCCCCGAGAGCACAATCCCGCGCGCACCGAACGCGCGGACGAATTCGTCACCGACGTCGTACGGATGGATCTCGCAGTAGACGTGGCTCTCGCGCAGTCGGCGCGCGATCAACTGCGTGTACTGCGCGCCGAAGTCGAGAATCAGAATCTTCGCGTGGGAAGCGGCGGCCATCGGTGCGACGGTTGGCGACGCAGGGTCCTACTCGACACGGTAATTCGGTGCTTCCTTGACGATCTGCACGTCGTGCACGTGCGACTCGCGTACCCCGGCGAAGGTGATCTCGACGAATTCCCCGCGCGACGACAGCTCGCCGATCGTCGAGCAGCCGCAGTAGCCCATCGACGCGCGCAGTCCGCCCATCAGCTGCGCGATCACCGGAGCGAGCGCGCCCTTGAACGGAACGCGCCCCTCGATGCCTTCGGGAACCAGCTTCTCGGCGGCACCCTCGCCTTCGGCATCCTGGAAATAGCGGTCGGCGCTGCCCTGCTGCATCGCGCCGATCGAACCCATGCCGCGATAGCTCTTGTACGAGCGACCCTGGTAAAGCTCGGTCTCGCCGGGCGATTCCTCGGTGCCGGCGAAGAGGCTGCCGAGCATCACCGCCGACGCGCCCGCGGCGAGCGCTTTCGCGATGTCGCCCGAGTAGCGGATGCCCCCATCGGCGATGATCGGAACGTCGCGACCGGCGACTCCGGCGAGCGCGTCCTGGATCGCCGAGATCTGCGGCACGCCGACGCCGGCGACGATGCGCGTCGTGCAGATCGACCCAGGACCGATGCCGACCTTGACGGCGTCGGCGCCGTGGTCGGCGAGCGCCTGCGCGCCGGCAGCGGTGGCGACATTGCCGCCGATCACCTGTACCTGCGGGTGGTGCTTCTTGATCGAGCTGACCTGGTCGAGCACGCCCTGCGAGTGGCCATGCGACGTGTCGACGACGATGACGTCGGCGCCGGCTGCGACCAGCGCAGCCACCCGCTCGTCGGTGTCCGCACCGGTGCCGACCGCCGCACCGGCGCGCAGCCGCCCGTGCTCGTCCTTGCACGCGTGCGGATGCTCGGTCGACTTGAGGATGTCCTTGACGGTGATAAGTCCGCGCAATTCACGCGCCGCATTGACGACCAGCACGCGCTCGAGCCGGTGCCGGTGCATCAGCTCTTTCGCGGCCTCGAGTTCGGTGCCCTCGGGAACCGTCACCAGCCGCTCGCCGGGGGTCATGATCGCCGACACCGGCTGGTCGAGGTTGGTCTCGAAGCGCAGGTCGCGATTGGTGACGATGCCAACGACGCGCCGGCCGTCGAGGACCGGCAGGCCGGAGATCCGATGCTTGCGCGTCAGCGCGAGCACCTCGCGCACGGACATCGACGGCGGAATCGAAATGGGGTCTTTGACGACGCCGCTCTCGAAGCGCTTGACCTTGGCGACCTCGGCCGCCTGGCGCGCGGGGGTCATGTTCTTGTGGATGACCCCGAGCCCGCCCTCCTGCGCGATGGCGATCGCGAGCCGTGCATCGGTGACCGTGTCCATCGCCGCCGACAGGAGCGGGACGTTCAGGGCGATCTGCCGCGTGAGCCTCGTGACGAGCGAGACGTCGCGGGGTACGACGGTGGAGTGTGCGGGAACGAGGAGTACGTCGTCGAACGTCAACGCCTTGCGGACGACACGCATCGATTCCTCCAGCGCGCAAAAAGCGATTATACCGAGGCGCCGGTCCCGCCTCACCGTGACGGCGCGGCGACACCCGGGTGCCGCGCACGCCGCTCAGCCGTCCGGCGGGTTGACGGGGACCGGCTGCAGCGTTACCTTGCCATTGTCATAAAACGTGGGGCAATCCGATGGTTCGCCCGCTCTCGATCGCGTTCGCCGGCTTCGCACTCGCCATCGTCGCGGCAGGTCCAGCCGGGGCCGCCGTCTACAAATGGACCGATTCGCAGGGACGCATCGTCTACTCGGACCAGCCGCCGCCGACCAGCGTCAAGGGCGAGCAGCTGCAGGCGGCTCCGCCGCCCGCCAATCCGAACGCCGCGAAGGAACTGGCGCAGCAGGAGGCCGACTACCGCAAGCACGTCGCCGACGAGGCCACTGCCCGCGCGAGCGCCGCGAAGGCCCGCACCGCCGAGGCCGACCGTACGCGCGCCTGCGCAATGGCGAAGGCGAATCTGCTGCAGCTTGCCGATCGGTCGACGCCGATCGCCCGCTACGGCGCCGACGGCACGCGCGCAACGATGAGCGACTCAGCGCGCGCCGAGGAGCAGGAGCGGCTCACCGCGTTCATGCGCGAGCACAAGTGCCCCGGCTGACCGTCACTGCTGCGGATTCTTCTCGAGCGCGGCCTGGTTGATCGTCACCTTGGTGTCGGCGCGCAGGCTCGCGACGTAGGCCTTCATCAGCTCCTGCCCGGTCTCGGCACCGACGCTCGTCGCGGCCTGGGCGACCGTCGCGGCGGGGGGTGCCGGCGCGTCGTTCACCTTGTCGATCCGGTAGATCGCGAAGTCGCCGTCGGGGCGCGCCGCGCCGACGTATGCGGGCAGCTTCGCGCGGTCGGCCTCGAAGATCATCGTGATCGCATCGGGCGTGACATCGGGTGACGGCTTCGAGCGCGTCAGCTCGGCTGACTTGCCGAAGGTCACGCCGGAGGCGGCGTCGCCCTTGGCGAGCAGCGCAAGCTTCGCCTCGCCGTCCTTCTTCGCCTCGGCGCCCGCACGCTCCTGCGTCAGTCGCTTGCGGATGTCGTCCTCCACGTCGGCGAGCGGCTTCGGCGCCGCCGGCTTGTACTCGACGACGCGACCCGACATCAGCGTGTTGGGTGCTACCTCGATCGCCTCGGTGTTGCGCTTCGCCTGGATCGAATCCGGCGAGAAGATCGCCTTCACGAACTTGGCGTTGCCGAGCGCGAGCGCCTGGATCTGCGCGCGCGTGATGAGGTCGGTCGTCTTCACCTCGAGACCGAGCGCCTTCGCCGGTCCGGAGAGCGAATCCGCCTGCTCGTAAACGACGTTCTGGAACTGCTCGGCGAGCGACGCGAACTTATCCGCGGCCTTCTGCTTGCGAAGATCCGCCTCGATGCGCCCCCTGACCTCGTCGAGCGACTGCACGTGCGCGGGCGTGACCCCGGTCACCTTGATGATGTGGTAGCCGAAGTTGGTCTCCACCGGGCCGACGATGTCGCCGGGCTTGGCGGCGAACACCGCGTCCTCGAACGGCTTCACCATCGATCCGCGCGCGAACGAGCCGAGGTCGCCTCCCTGCGCAGCCGAACCCGGGTCCTGCGAATACTCCTTGGCGAGCGCGGCGAAGTCGTCTGGATGCGCGCGCGCCTTGGCGAGGATTTCCTCGGCCTTCTTCTTCGCCGCGGCCTTGTCGGCAGGGCTCGCGTCGGGCTTGACCGCGATCAGGATGTGCGACGCCTGCCGCTCTTCCTGCGTCGCGTACTGCCGCTTGTTCGCCTCGTAGGCCTGCTTCACCTCGTCGGGGGTCACCGTCATCTGCGCGGCGAGCGCATCCTGCGACAGTGTCAGGTACTCGATCTTCGCCCGTTCGGGCGTCTCGAACTGCGCGCGGTGCCCGTCGTAGTAGGCCTTGACGTCGGCATCGCTCACCTTGATCGCCGCAGCGAGCGGCGCCGCCGCGATCGTCGCGGTCGCCACTTCGCGCGTCTGGTCGAGGAGCGCGAGGTAATGCGTCACCGTCGACTTCGCAGCAAAGCTCGCGGCGACGATCGGCTGCTGCAGCTGCCCGAGCACGAGCTCGCCACGCACGCGCTGCTCGAAGCCGAGCGGCGACATGCCCTGGCCGGAGAGGGCCTCGGCGTAGCGCGTCGCCGAGAAGCGCCCGTCGACCTGGAACGGCGCGAGGCCGGCGATGAAGCGGCGCAACTCGGCATCGCTGACGCTGAAGTGCTCGGAGCGCGCCCGGTTCTCGAGCAGCCGCTGGTCGATCAGCTGGTTCAGGAGGTCGTAGCGCACGGCCGGATTGTCGAGCATCGTCGGATCGAAGTTGCCGCCGAGCGCCTGGCGCATCCGCTGCTCCTGGCCGCGCAGCGCGTCGTCGAAATCGTTCTGCGCGATCTTGTTGCCGCCGACGTCGGCGACGCTGTCGCTGCCGCTTCGGCTCGTGAAGTACTGGTAAGTGCCGAAAAACACGAACGGCAGCGTCACCAGCCCCATGATGATCTGGGCGAGGTTCTTGTGCCGGTGGAGAAGATCGAACATGGCGCGAGTCCGGGACGAAACTGAACGATATCCGGTGGCGACGAAAAAGGGCGAACTCGCGTTCGCCCCTCAGGTGCCCGAATGCTGGCGGAGTGGACGGGACTCGAACCCGCGACCCCCGGCGTGACAGGCCGGTATTCTAACCAACTGAACTACCACTCCCTTCAATGCCGTCGCTGCTAGGTCTGCCGTCCGATCCGTCGTGCATTGGTGGGTGCTGACGGGATCGAACCGCCGACATTCGCCTTGTAAGGGCGGCGCTCTACCGCTGAGCTAAGCACCCGGTCACCCCGGCCTGAGCGCTGCAAAGTCGTTCAGTTTAATGCATCTTTCAGTGCTTTGCCAGCGCGGAACTTCGGGACCTTCGCGGCCTTGATGCGTATCGACGCGCCGGTACGTGGGTTGCGCCCCGATCGCGGGCTGCGCCTGCCGACGTAGAACGATCCGAAGCCGACGAGCGTCACCATGTCGCCTTTGCGCAGCGATGTCTTGATCGCACCGACGGTCGCGTCGAGCGCACGCCCCGCCGCAGCCTTCGAAATATCGGCGTGGCGGGCGATCGCATCGATCATCTCTGACTTGTTCACCTGGAATCCTTTCCGGGAATCAGTGCTTGATCACCGCGCTTTTGTCGTCGGCAGCGGCAGTCGGCGGCACCGAGGGAGGCTCGACCTTCGGGCCGTCGCCCTCCAGCGGAGTCGGCAGATGCTCGAGCGTGTGTTCCAGCACCTGCTCGATCCACCGCACCGGAACGAGCTCGAGCCGATTCTTGATCTCGTCGGGAATCTCGACCAGGTCCTTGACGTTCTCCTCCGGCACCAGCACCGTCCGGATGCCTCCGCGTCCGGCGGCGAGCAGCTTCTCCTTCAGTCCGCCGATCGGCAGCACCTCGCCGCGCAGCGTGATCTCGCCGGTCATCGCGACGTCGCAGCGCACCGGAATGCCGGTGAGCACCGAGACCATCGCCGTCACGATCGCCGCACCTGCCGACGGACCGTCCTTCGGCGTCGCGCCCTCGGGCAGATGAATGTGCAGGTCGGTCTTCGTGTAAAAATCGGACGCGATGCCCAGCTGCTTCGAGCGGTGGCGCACGACCGACAGCGCCGCAGCGATCGACTCGTTCATCACGTCGCCGAGCTTTCCGGTCGATGTCGTCTTGCCCTTGCCGGGCAGCGACACCGCCTCGATCGTCAGGAGGTCGCCGCCGACCTCGGTCCACGCGAGGCCAGTGACCTGCCCGATCTGATTGCGCTTCTCCGCCATGCCGTAGTTGAAGCGGCGTACGCCCAGATACTTGTCGAGATTCTTCGAGTTCACCTCGACCGGCCCGCGCGCCCTGCGCGTCTTGCCCTCGCTCTGCTTCAGCAGCAGCGCCTTCACGACCTTGCGACAGATCTTGCTGATGTCGCGCTCGAGGTTGCGCACGCCCGACTCGCGCGTGTAGTAGCGCACGATGTCGCGCAGCGCACTCTCGGCAACGTGCAGCTCCTCGGGCTTCAGCCCGTTGTTCTTCATCTGCTTGGGCAGCAGGTACTGTCGCGCGATGGCGATCTTCTCGTCCTCGGTGTAGCCGGAAAGCCGGATCACCTCCATGCGGTCGAGCAGCGGCGCGGGGATGTTCATCGTGTTGGCTGTTGCGACGAACATCACGTCGGAGAGGTCGTACTCGACCTCGACATAGTGATCGACGAACGTGTTGTTCTGCTCGGGATCGAGCACCTCGAGCAGCGCCGACGACGGATCGCCGCGGAAGTCCTGCCCCATCTTGTCGACCTCGTCGAGCAGGAACAGCGGATTGCGCACCGCGACCTTGCTCATGTTCTGCAGGATCTTGCCGGGCATCGAGCCGATGTAGGTGCGGCGATGGCCACGGATCTCGGCCTCGTCGCGTACGCCTCCGAGACTCATCCGCACGAACTTGCGCCCGGTCGCGCGGGCGAGCGACTGCCCGAGCGAGGTCTTGCCGACCCCGGGAGGTCCGACGAGGCACAGGATCGGCCCCTTCAGCCGGTCGACGCGCTGCTGGACGGCAAGGTACTCGACGATGCGTTCCTTCACCTTCTCGAGCCCGTAGTGATCGGCGTCGAGCACCTTGACTGCGTTGGCGAGGTCCTTGCTAATCTTCGTCTTCTTGCGCCACGGCAACGCGAGCAGCGTGTCGACGTAATTGCGCACGACGGTCGCCTCGGCCGACATCGGCGACATCATCTTCAGCTTTTTCAACTCGGCGAGCGCCTTGCCCTCGGCTTCCTTCGACATCTTCGCCGTCTTGACCTTCTTCTCGATCTCCTCGAGGTCGGCGGATTCGTCGCCTTCGCCGAGCTCCTTCTGGATCGCCTTCACCTGCTCGTTCAGGTAGTACTCGCGCTGACTCTTCTCCATCTGGCGCTTGACACGGCCGCGGATGCGCTTTTCGACCTGGAGGATGTCGACCTCGCCTTCGAGGAGCCCGAGCAGGTGCTCGAGGCGCTTCCCGACATCGCTCATTTCGAGAATCTGCTGCTTCTGCTCGAGTTTCAGCGGAAGGTGCGCGGCGATCGCGTCGGCGAGCCTGCCGCCGTCATCGATGGCCGACATAGACGTCAGGATCTCGGGGGGGATCTTCTTGTTGAGTTTCACGTACTGGTCGAAGTGCGTGAGGAGCGCCCTGCGCATCGCCTCGACCTCGTGCGCCGCGCCGGGCTCGCCGGCCATCGCTTCCACGCGGGCCGCCATGAACTCGCCGCGCTCATCGACGCCGAGGATGCGCGCGCGCTGGGTCCCCTCGACCAGCACCTTCACCGTGCCGTCGGGGAGCTTCAGCATCTGCAGCACCGTGGCGATGCTGCCGATCGCATAGAGGTCATCGGCAGCCGGATCGTCCTTCGCCGCCTGCTTCTGCGCGACCAGCAGGATGTGCTTGCCGGCGTCCATCGCGACGTCGAGGGCCTTGATCGACTTCGGCCGCCCGACGAACAGCGGGATCACCATGTGCGGGAACACCACCACGTCGCGCAACGGGAGGAGTGGGACTGCGCTCAGGCTGTCCGGGGGAATCGTGTCGTCGGGCATGCGTACCTCATGGATAGGCGTCGGAATCGAGATGGGGTTCGGTGGGTGAAACGCAACATGCGCCGGCACCCGCGAAGCAAAAACCACGCCGACGTAAGGGTTTAGCGCCGGGGTTCAGGATCGATTATGCCGGATCGGGGTTCGGCCTCCTTTCGGTCGGCGCGCATCAGTGCGCGAGTGGGTGCGCGCGGTCCCGGGAACTGCACGTAGGTCCGCAAACGCCTGTCGGCGGTTGCCCGGCGCGACGTCCTCGACCGATGCGGTGGAATGACCGGGAACGTCGGCCGCGCAGCTATCGCCGATCATCCACACCTCGTCCGCCTGCCCGATCGCCTCCAGCGCGAGGCCGAACGCCCGCGCATCCGGCTCTTCCTAACCGACGCGCGCGATCGCCTCGGCTATCCGAGCGGAGGGCGCGGTGCGGGGAAGTGCGAGTGGGAGCGCCTGCCGCAGCGGGTGGCGGGGCGAGCGAGTCTCGATAGGAACACTGCTACGCCGAATCGGTCGAGCGACGTCGCGCCGGGCACCCGCCGACAGGCGTTTGCGGACTTCGAGCACTTCCCGGCACCCCACCCTCCGCTCGGGCAGCGACGAAACCGCGGAGTGGCTACGTCGGTGGGAGCAGCTACTTCGCCGCAGCGGCCACCTTCGCCGTGTCGGCGAACATCAGGAGCGGCTTGCCGCCGTTGGCGATCGTCGACTCGTCGACGACCACGCGCGACAGGTTCGAGAGCGACGGCAGGTCGTACATGACGTCGAGCAGCACCTGCTCGAGGATCGAGCGCAGGCCGCGCGCGCCGGTCTTGCGGGCCAGCGCCTTGTGGGCGATCGCGCGCAGTGCGAGCTCGCGCACTTCGAGCTCGACGTCCTCCATGCGGAACATCTTCTGGTACTGCTTGATCAGCGCGTTCTTCGGCTCGACCAGGATCTCGACCAGCGCCTCTTCGTCGAGTTCGTCGAGGGTCGCGACGACCGGCAAACGGCCGACGAACTCGGGGATGAGGCCGAACTTGATCAGGTCCTCCGGCTCGGTCTCGCGCAGCAGCATCGCGACGCTCTTGCGGTCGTCGGGCGACGCCACTTCGGCGCCGAAACCGATGCCCGTCTTCGCCGTACGCTGGCGGATGATCTTCTCGAGGCCGTCGAATGCGCCGCCGCACACGAACAGGATGTTCGTCGTGTCGACCTGCACGAATTCCTGATTCGGATGCTTGCGCCCGCCCTGCGGCGGAACGCTCGCGATCGTGCCTTCGATCAGCTTGAGCAGCGCCTGCTGGACGCCCTCGCCCGACACGTCACGGGTGATCGACGGGTTGTCGCTCTTGCGCGAGATCTTGTCGATCTCGTCGATGTAGACGATGCCGCGCTGCGCCTTGTCGATGTCGTAGTCGCACTTCTGCAGCAGCTTCTGGATGATGTTCTCGACGTCTTCGCCGACGTAGCCGGCCTCGGTCAGAGTCGTGGCATCCGCGATCGTGAAAGGCACGTTGAGCAGGCGAGCGAGCGTCTCGGCGAGCAGCGTCTTGCCACAGCCGGTGGGCCCGATGAGCAGGATGTTGCTCTTGGCAATCTCGACGTCTTCCTTCGCCCGGCTGGCGCCCGTACGGGTCTGCAGCCGCTTGTAATGATTGTAGACCGCGACCGAGAGCACTTTCTTGGCGCGCTCCTGGCCGATCACGTATTCGTCGAGGACCTTCTTGATCTCGTGGGGCTTCGGCAGCTTGTCGCGCGCGCGCTCGGCGCGATCCTCGAGCTCCTCACGAATGATGTCGTTGCACAGCTCCACGCATTCGTCGCAGACGAACACGGAGGGGCCGGCGATGAGCTTGCGGACCTCGTGCTGGCTCTTCCCGCAGAAGGAGCAGTAGAGGAGCTTACCGTCGTCGTGGCGGCCGCGGGAATCGTCACTCATCGAAGGCCCTCATTTGAGGCATGCGGCCCATGTATAGCACGGGGCGCGCCTGCTAGGCAAAGCACCAGGACACAGCTAAGTCGTTGTAAGAACGGGACTTGTATAACAGGTTTCACTTTTGGGAAGTGTCTCCTCAGGCCTTGGATGCCCGAACGGGAGCAGAATACCCCCGGCAGAGGCAATTTCGGGGCGCTCAGGCCGATTTTCCAGCCTTGGGCCCGGCGGCATCCGGCGGAATCTCGCCACGCTTGTCGAGCACCCGGTCGATGAGTCCGTAGCGAACGGCTTCCTCCCAGGACATGAAGCGGTCGCGGTCCGTGTCCTGCTTGATCCGATCGACGCTCTGGCCGGTGTGCTTGGCCAGTATTTTGTTCAACCGGTCCCGGGTCTCCAGCATCTCCTTGGCGTGGATCTCCATGTCCGCCGCCTGTCCCTGGAAGCCGCCGAGGGGCTGGTGGATCATCACCCGCGCGTGCGGCAGGCAGTAGCGCTTACCGGCCGCCCCGGCGGCGAGCAGCACCGCTCCCATGCTAGCGGCCTGGCCGATACAGATTGTGCTGACGTCGGGCTTCACGAACTGCATGGTGTCGTAGATCGCGAGCCCCGAGCT
>JAICXH010000154.1 GCA_025981645.1 Burkholderiales bacterium | reverse complement strand
TCTCGTCCGCGGGCTGACCGAAGCGGGTGCGGCACGCATCGTCGACGCACGCTGCGAGCGGCCCTTCGCAAGCGTCGCCGATCTCGCCGATCGCGCGCGTCTCGACCGCCGCGACCTGACCGCCCTCGCCGACGGCGATGCGCTCGCGTCGCTGGCGGGACATCGCCACGACGCCGTCTGGAGCGTCGCCGGGGTCGAGCGCCTCCCCGAGCTGCTCGCGGGCAGCGCATTCGACGAGGCGCAGCCGGCGTTGCCGGCACCCACCGAAGGCCAGGACATCGTCGCCGACTATCGCCGGCTGGGCCTCACGCTGCGCCGCCATCCGCTCGCGCTGCTGCGCCGCCAGTTGCACGAGCGGCGGCTCGCGAGCGCCGACGACGTGCGCCGCACGCCGCATGGCCGCATCGTGCGTACCGCGGGCATCGTCATCGGCCGCCAGCGCCCCGATACGGCGAGCGGCATCATTTTCGTGACGCTCGAGGACGAAACCGGTGCGTCGAACGTCATCGTGCGACGCGACCTCTCGGACCGCCAGCGCCGCGAGCTGCTCGGCGCACGCCTCCTCGGCGTCTATGGGCGCGTCGAGCGCGAGGGCGACGTCGTGCACGTGCTGGCCGGCCGCCTCGTCGACCTGACACCGATGCTCGGCTCGCTCCCCACGCGCTCGCGCGATTTTCACTAAGAATGCAACACCCCGCGCAAAGGGCGGTCGAAGCCACGTACGCCGAGGCGTAACATCGGCGATGCGGGGTTCGCGCGCAACGCGCGAGTACCGCGTTCGTCAGCTATCGTGAAAACCGACTTCGATCTTGCCGTCATCGGTGGCGGCGCCGGGGGCCTTGCCGTCGCCACCGGCGGCGCGAAGCTCGGCGCGAAGGTCGCGCTGATCGAGAAGGACCGCCTCGGCGGCGACAATCTCTGGCGCGGGTCGGTCCCGTCGAAGACGCTGCGCAAGTCCGCGCGCGTCGCCTACATGATGCGCCACGCCGATCGCTATGCACTCGCGCCCGCCGATCCGCGGCCGAGCATCCCGCGCGTCATGGAGCGCGTTGCCGAGGTCGTCCGCAGCATCGCGGTCGACAGCAGCGTCGAGCGCATTCGAAGCCTCGGCATCGACGTGATCCACGGTGCGGGGCGCTTCGTTTCGCCGATCGCATTCGAAGTCGACGGCCGCACCATCACGGCGAAGCACTTCGTGCTCGCGACCGGCTCGCGACCCGCCATTCCGCCGATTGCCGGCCTCGCCTACGTCCCCTACCTCACGAACCAGACGGTGTTCGACCTGCGCGAGCCGGTGGCGCGCCTCGTCATCGTCGGTGCGGGACCCATCGGCAGCGAGATGGCGCAGGCGTTCCGGCGCCTCGGCAGCGAGGTCATCGTCGTCGACATGGCGAACAAGATCCTGCCGCGCGAAGACGCCGACGTCGCGGCGGTCGTCCAGCGCCAGCTCGAAGCGGAAGGCGTGCGTTACCGTCTCGGCATCACCGTCGGCGGCGTGATGCCCGGCGATCCGCACGCGGGCCGCATCCGGATGACGCTGCGCAACGCGAACGGC